>JBKPRQ010000214.1:0-43063 GCA_046734635.1 Verrucomicrobiota bacterium | reverse complement strand
TTCTTCGACTGAGCTCGGAATGACAAACTGGTTACACCTTCGTGTTTGCTTCCGTTTGTCATTCGAGTAGATGAAGCCGATGACATCTTCTCCTGCCGAGGCTGCCGATCTGCTTGACCTAAAGCTGCTGCCTGCCTGGGTGAAGGAACCGGTTGAGGCAAAACGTTACGCGGATGCAGAAGGTGAGCGTGATCTCGAGCGCCCGGCGCGCCACCATCGGGGGGCGCCGATCCACAGGGGAAGACGGCCAGCACGCACTTCGGATCGATCGCGCGCAGGCTTCCAACGGCCAATAGCGAAAGCAGGCAAGCATGAGTCGAGACGTCACCGGCCCGAGCGAGGCCGGCATTCAGCACGGCACGGAAGGGTAGAAGATCGGCCAAGGGGAGAGGAGCGGCCTTCCGAAACACGAACGCCACTGCAAATCACGGTTCGTTTTTTGCCGTACTCGGCGGCATTCGAAAATGTCGTCGCGCAGATCAAATCCGGTTCAGTAGCCTATTCGCTATACGCCCTGGCGCGTTTGTTTCTTGAAAAGCCTGAACGTTATGATGTGCGGCTCACGGCGAAAGCCGAAGCGCCGCTCTACCGGCTTGGCGACAATGGAGCGCTGTCTCTGAATCGAGAATTCCTCGAGCGAAATGCTTTCCGCCTGGCTCAGTCCGATTTCTATACGATCGAC
Source organism: Verrucomicrobiota bacterium (assembly GCA_046734635.1). Classification (GTDB taxonomy): domain Bacteria; phylum Verrucomicrobiota; class Verrucomicrobiia; order Chthoniobacterales; family UBA10450; genus Udaeobacter. The sequence goes on along the minus strand of JBKPRQ010000214.1, from coordinate 42,381 downwards.
GTTACGGAGTCCGAACCGATCAAGGGAAATTTCTCGAACATCGCGCGATGCCGATTAAGCGGAACTCTTCTCGGCCCCACGAACCATCACAATTATCAGTTGCAACTGCGCAGCCTTTACGAGCAACGCTTCAGCCGCCGGATGAGCTTCGCCGATTACCAGCGACAGATCGAGATTGTGAACGATGCGGAGTTGATTGAGCGCTGGAAAGAAGAGGCTCGGAAGGTGACTGCCTACACGACGAGCCGCGACGAAGCTCCTTTAACGTTCTCTTCCCCGACCGAAGCCGAGCGGCATTTTCGATCGCATTATCTGGAGGGATTAATCCAGGGACTGGAGGAAGCGACTATCGGCGGAGTGCTGAGTCGGCGTTTGCAGGACAGAATCCTCAATCGAGCGATCGAGGATGCTTGGGTGCGGGAAACGCGCTCGCCTTCGGGGATGATGCAGGAGTTGGCCGGACGACTTCGACAGAGTGGGCTGCACGTGTTTCGCCATCGCCGCGGGATGTTGTTTGTCTCGCCAATCCGAGCACGCGCATTTGTTCACGAGCATGCGGGCGTGTCCCCATCTGTGAATGCGATTCTCGAAGCTCTGGCAGGAACAGCAGTGATCAACCGTAAACAGCTTTTTGAGAAGTTGATTGGCGAAATTGCGACTGAAGATGCAGAGCCGCGCAAACTCGCGCTTGTATCGCATCTGCGCTGGCTGATCAACGAAGGTTATGTGATCGAGTTCAATGATGGCTCGCTCGATCTTCCACGAGGAAAAGCCAAAGCACGGGAAGCTGCCGCGCCGGAAGCGGCCACGGCGGAAATCGGACACGGATCCGTTGAACCGGCTGAACAAACGTTCGCGCTGGCGATTTGGCGCGGACCCTACTCGCCAACGATTCTTAGCGCGGGCGCCGGGTCGCCGCCCCCATAACGAACGACCTCGTTTTTTTCGTTCAAGAGTGCGATACGTGGTGCGTGGGATATCGCTTCTTGTGGCGTGCCGCGTGCAAAACTCATGATGGTGAGCCGATCGCCGATTTTGCCAAGATGCGCCGTGGCCCCGTTTAGTTCGATGATTCCACGCCGCGATTCGCCGAAAATTGCATAGGTCTCGAATCGTTCGCCGTTGTTCAAATTGCTCACCAGGATTTTTTCATATGGAATCAGGCCAACGAGTTCAGCCAGGTCGGCCGAAACCGTCAAACTTCCTTCATAATCCAAGCTCGCCCCAGTCACAGTGGCGCGGTGAATTTTCGATTTGAGAAGAACGAGTTGCATCGATTCGACTGTATGGCGTCTGACAGAGACGGCCCTACAGTTTTAGAGCGCGCCTGCTTTTTTCAGCGTTTTATAGGCACCGTGTTTGTTGATTGTCTTCAATCCGCGCGCCGTGACGCGAACGCGCACAAACTTCTTTAGCTCTGGTACCCAGATGCGCTGACGCCGCAGATTAGGCACGAAAATCCGCGGCACATTCTTCGTGACGTGCCGGCCCACGCCCCCCTTTTTTTTGGCGAGGCCGCGTCGGTGAATGACGCTGCCGCGCATGGCTTTCGATCCCGTGATGCTGCAGACTCTGGACATGATATAAACCTCAAAAAGCAGGCGCGTAAGCTGCCGCGCATCAGTGTGCCGGTCAAGTGGGATGTTGATCTTCCGCACTCTGCGTCTTCGCGTCGAAAAAATTCATGGTTGAACGCGCAACTGTCGGAGGCGGTCAAATTTAGCTCGCACAACAGCCAGTCGACTTTGCAAGATCAACATTTCGCGTAACCGGTGCACAAAAATAACAATAAATTGCGGATTGGGATTGTTGGAGCAGGCAATATCGTTCGCGCTCGCCACTTGCCGGCTCTCAAGAAACATCCGGAGGTCGAGATCGTTGCGGTTTCCAATGCAACGTACGAAAGCTCGGAAAAATTTTGCCAGGAATACTGTCCATCAGCCACGCCGATGCGGAATTGGGCCGAGTTGCTTGCCTTGCCGGACATTGACATTATCTGGATCGGCACGCCACCAGTGATGCATTCTGCAGTAACCGTCTCGGCGCTCGAGGCGGGCAAACATGTTTTTTGTCAGGCGCGCATGTCGATGGACCTGGCGGAAGCCGAGGAAATGCTGGCCGCATCCAAACGGTCTCCAGAACTGGTGACCATGCTCTGTCCGCCTCCGATGGGAATGCGGGGTGATTTGCTTGTGAAAAAGCTACTGGCCGAGGATTACATCGGCCGTCCCCACCACGTGCGGTTGCAAAGTTTTACCAGCAACTATTTGGAGCCGAGTAATCCGCCGCATTGGCGGCAGAAGATTGAAATTAGCGGCCTCCATGTGCTCACGCTCGGCATTTACGTGGAAGTGTTGCAGCGTTGGCTTGGAGATATCACGGGCGTCTTTGCGCGCGGCAAGATCATTCTGCCGATTCGCCAGGGCTACGAAGTCATTATCCCCGATTTGCTCACTGTCCTTTGCGCTTTCGACAACGGTGCTGAAGGAGTGCTCGAGTTCAGCGGAATCAATGCATTGACGCCAGGCGATCGAGTGGAAATTTACGGCAGCAGCGGCACGCTCACATACGATTTCGATTCCGATGTCGTGCAAGCTGGAAAAGTTGGCGATCGCGGACTGCATGTTGTCGATCTTCCTTCCGAACTGGAAACCGAATGGCGTGTGGAAGAAGATTTTCTCGCCGCGGTCAAATCAAAGGGCCGCGTCCGTCCGGATCCCAATTTCGAAGACGGCCTTCGCTACATGCGCGTTGTGCAAGCCGCCGCCGATTCTCGGGCGCGTAACGAATGGGTCGCGGTTAACCGCTAAAGACGACACGCTTCCTGCTTACGAGGTCGTATCGCCCACGAGAAATCGTCTCACCGCCAGCGCCCACACCAGCAGCGTGATCAGTTGGTACCAGGCGAAAAACCGGTCGTAACCCCGGCGGTTAGCAATAAGTCCAGCACCTGCCAGCGCCGCGTATTGGCCGACGAACGGAAGATACCAAATCGGGTGAAAGACATCACCGTGAATTGCGGTTTGCGTGATGTCGAGCAGACACATCGCGATTAATGTGGAGTAATAACCTGCCCGGTTCCGTTCAAAACGCCCCTTGTGCTCCTCTTCTTCCGATAGATCGGGCGGGTAAAGGAAAACGGTCAACATGTAGAGCGTGATGGTCCAGACGATCAAGACAAGGAACTTATCGAAGCTCCAGTTGACCTCGGTATTCCACTTGAACGTGATCCACCATTGCAAAGCCAGGAGCAACAGCGTCGCGAGGGTTAGGACAATATGGACGTCGTCGAGTGGGGTCTCGTTGCGGCGATAAAACGCTCTGCCGGCGCCGGCGAGCAGATTGGTTACGCCCAAACCAATGATGATCGACATCAGCGCAGCGATGAACTCAAAGCTGCTCATGAGATTCTGCGCGTTCTGCATGGCGAGCGACCTTAACGCAGGCTCACTCGTGAAATCGAGCGGCAAATGTCGATGCTAATGGGCGCCCGCCGAACTCTTCATCAACAACCAGCCCAGCGCGTTATTCAGCTCGGCCAGCGCTGTGCCTTCAATTGGGTCGTTGTGATAAGCACTGTGCAACGGGATTAAACGCTTCTGGCCGGCATAAGCATCGACCACGCGCCGGTGATACGGAGGCGGAACGACTTCATCTTTCTCTGCAAGAAGGAAGATCGCCGGTGCATGGATCGCTTTGGCGTTTGCGATGCTGTCGAGATCCTTTGGAATCTGCAACGCAACAGGACCGGCCAGCAGCCATAAATTCCACCAGCCAAACCGACGCAGAATCATTTGGCGCAACGGCGGAGGATTTTGCAGAATTAATCCGGCCACTGGGCGACACGCCGCTATATGCAGCGCCGCGGTCGCTCCAATGCTGGTGCCGAAAGGTACGATTGGCGTGTCGGCTGCGTGACGTTTCAATTCATCAAACGCTGCGAGCGCTGCCGGTCCGATCCTGGAAAGTCGTGCTGGTCCCGTGCTGCCGCCAAATCCCGGATAATTCATTCCCCAGATTTCGACTGCGCGATTACTCCACATCTCGGCTTCTTCAGCGGGCCAATGCTCCGCGCGGTCTGCGTTGCCATAAAAGCGCAGGACGTAAATGTCTGCACTGCCTTTGGATTGTGCCAGGCGAGATTGTGCGATCCATATCTCCAGTTGTCCGTCTTCAAACGGAATTGTTTTCCGAACGGCGCCGCCTGCATTAATGGGCGTTTTAGTGGGAAACAAGATCAAATGATCCGGCAGATGACCGAAAAACATCGCGGTTAAATATACGACGCCGATTGCGAGGAAGCGCCAGGCCGGCGGAAACGCTTTTAGCCTCACATTTGTTCAGGCGGCTGCAAAACACTATGGCGCCGACGCAACCGTGGATTTGGCTTCGCTGGTCTTCTCCGCGGCACCGAGGAATCGTTGATAGAGGAATGATGCAACCATTGCGATGATGGCCACCGCTACGAACGCGCTGATGCGATAAAGTTGGTCGAGTTGCGAAAGGTCGTGAAAGAAAAGTTTCACGACAGTAAGACCAAGCAAAGCGAGACTCGCGTAACGCACAGCCGCGATTCGTTTGCGAATGCCAACGATGAGCATCAGTAGCGCAAACAACGCCCAGGCGATGCTATAACTCATGTCGCGTGCGAAATTTCCGGAGAATTGGAATGTGAGCGCGACTGTGCCGGATGTGTTGAAGTAATCTGCGATTTCAATGTTTACGAGCAGAAACGCGAGCACCGTGCCGAGTGTGTAAAGCAAGGGCCGCGCATTCGACCCGAACACGAGATGGCGCGGCGGCGCGAGGAATCGTGCAGCTGCGAACAAACACACCGTCGCGATGCCATAGGTGTAAAGATACCAATTGAGAATTGGGAACGCAGCGCGCGGATGATAATTCAAAACGGCCGGATTGAGAGCAAGGCGCCCAAACACAATCACAAGCAGAACGACACCTGTCAGGCGTAATCCCGGATGGGGGACACGACGAAACAGCCAGCAAAGCGCAGCGCCTTCCAAGGCCCAGCCCACCGTGATCCATTGTCGATCAAACTGGATCGGGAAAATCAGCGTGATAAAGAACAGCGCTGCACCTCCAAACAGCGCGAGTTGCGCGTTTCGGGCCGGGCTGGTGAGCGGTGTGCGTTTAAGCAACAGCAGAAGTCCGAGGAACGAGGGCAGAACAAATGCCAGAGGCACCAGGCCGGGGAAGCGGCTCGGATAAGCGCTGTGGATAACGTCATAGACCGGATAAAAATTCAACGGCCCAGCCAGCGCGGCGGCAGCCCATGGCCCGATTTTCCCAGCAAACTTCCGATGGAAAATGAAAGGAAAGACGCTGAACACTGCGTAAAATCCGAGATACCAAATCAGCGGCGTCGCTGCACGTGATGGATTGGACGGATTAAAATGCTCGAAATGCCATGCGTGTTCCAAAGCAAGCACGCAGGCAAGTCCCACCGCTGGCAGCACGTCCAGCGAGAGCCGTTCGCTCATAATGAGGAGCAAAATGATTAGCAACAGCGCGAGGGCAAATACGGCGGATGGATTCATGAGCGGTAACCGTTGCGTCACCATGATGAGCAGCAGGAACGGCATCGCGACCGACAATGCTGGAAGCTGAATCGAAAGATTTCCCGGATCGGTGATGTTGCCGAAAAGTTTTGGCGCATTCGTTCCCGTCGTGATGAAACGCCGACAGGTCCAACTTGCGGCGACGAAGAAAATTGCAAATCCGCCGAGGATGAACAGCGCTGTCGGCAAGCCGGTGAGCTCGGTCGGAATCCGCAACAGCCACCCGCCTATGGCTACCAGAGTGAGCAGGAGCATGGCGACGACAGGAAGAAGCCTGCGTGTGGCCAGGACGAGACCAATTGCGAGAAGATCGAGAATCAACACGAACGGCCAAACGAGAATTGAAAGCTCGCTGATCTGAAAAATCGGCATCAAGATCAGGAGGAGTGACAAGGCGGGAAACGCCTGACTCCACCATGGGACTTGAACCTTGCGCATGCGTTGCAGCACAAGCGGTGTCGCTGAATGAAACAGCGCGAAAACAAAATAGAAGGTCAGCGCAGTATAGAGATTTGCAGTGGTGAGATACGAGTTCGTCCACCCGGCGAGAAGAATGAACGCCGCCAGCCCAGCGACGGCATTAACGATAGTCAGTCTGCTTTCAAACAACGTCAGAGCGAGAACGCCAAGGTCGATGATAAAAACATAGCTGAATAACAGCGTTGGCCGGTGCGCGATCGTTGGAAACGAGAGCAGGTAAAACGCGAAGACGATCGCTGAGCCTGCGAGACCGAGCGCGCAGGCAAGAAGCTCATGACTTGTTTTTGCGGTGCGCTTTGCCCATGCTGCCGCCGCAAAAAACAGCGCCTGAAATCCGGCGAACACTGCCATGGCAACAAGCACGTTATTGCCGGTGAAATATTTTTCGGGAACAAAGAAGGTGGTGACCCACGCGAACTGCATCAAGGCTGTTCCGACTGCGCCCAGAATCGGGAGCGCATTCCATCGTTGTCGTTGCGCAACCGCGAGTAGACCAATGTCGAGCAACGTGACGTATCCGAAGAGCCACAGCGGGTGATCTTCGCCTGTCGAAAGCAAGACTGGCGTGAGAAAACCGCCAGCAATCCCGAGCACAGCGACGACCATCGCATTCAATCGAACGGCGAGCAGAAACGCGATCGCCGTGATTAACGTCATCAACAAAAACGTTGGAACGAGACCGAAGAATTCGAAGTGATAGTAAGCTCGACAGGCGAACGTCACGGCATAGAGCACAAGGATTCCTGTCGCGCAGAGGGTTTGCGCGGTGACGACGTTTTCCTTCCGTTTCAAAAGCAGACCGCCGATGATGAGGCTGACGCCAACGACGAAACCGATGGCCACCCGCAACTCCGGTGAAATGAGATTGTGCTCGAACGAATATTTCACGAAAAACGCCACGCCGAGGAAGAGCGCGAACCCGCCGATCCACGCGAAGAGTTTGGCGCCCATGAATTGCTCCCAGTTAATGGGTGGCCGGGCGGGCACCGTGACGTGAGGAACGGCTGGCTTCGTGAATTTTTCGGGAATTGGTGGCGGCACCGATTGCTTCTCTTGGACGACAGCGGTCGCGATTGAAGATGGTTGGGGGGCCGCGGAAGCTTTCGGAGCAGCTACGGCGGCCTCTGGTTCCAAGGCGGAAACGGTATGTTGCCCTAAACCGTGCACCTCGTTTTCAAGTGAAGATAATAGCGCAGCTAAGTTGTCTATCGCGCGCTTTGCACGGTTTGCTTTGGCGAGCGCAACAAACGGCAGGACGACAATCGCAATTAACAGACCGATGATGATCAGGAATCCCAGGAGTTCCATTTGTTTGTTAGGTTTGACCGAATATCCGGCGTTGCTGCAGAGGATAACTGGTTTGCCTGGCAAATGTTAATTGATAAAAATTGCGGATTTCATCGATGGTTTCGATCATGAACATTCATCACCTCGAGCTGTTTTATTTCGTCGCGAAGCACGGCGGCATCGCAGCCGCGGTGCGCAATATCCCTTACGGCATCCAACAACCTGCAGTGAGCGGGCAGATCGCGAAGCTGGAGGAGTCGCTAGGCACCAAGCTGTTTCAACGCCGACCGTTCGCGCTTTCGCCCGCGGGGCTCGAACTGTTCGAGTTTATCAAACCGTTTTTCGACAATATCGAGATCGTTGGTGAAAAGCTGCGTCAGAACAGATCGCCGCAATTGCGCATTGCTGCGCCGTCGATCGTGCTGCACGACTATATTCCGGAGCTGCTGCAGAAACTTCGGACCAAATTTCCCGAGTTCCGGCTCTATCTGCACGAGGCGGCGCGCGCCGAAGCCGAGAGATTACTCCTGGCCCGAGAGGTCGATCTTGCGATTACCCTGGTTGAGAAGAAATCGCGCGCGGGGATTCAGGTTCAAGTTTTACTCGAACTGCCGTTGATTTTGCTCGTTCACAGAAATTCCGGACTCAGTCGGGCTGGCGACCTATGGAAACGCGACAAAATCGAAGAGACGCTGATCAGTTTCCCAAGAACGGATCCCATCCACGCTTCTTTTCAACGTGGTCTTGATAGCCTTGATGTGGAGTGGTTTTGTGGCATCGAGGTCAACTCAGCTCGTTTGATCGAGCGCTACGTCGAGAGCGGTTATGGAATCGGTTTGGCAGTAGCGGTCCCGGGCTTCAAGCCCGCCGCGGCAGTGCGCGTTTTGGAATTGCCGAATTTCCCTCCGGTTGTTGTTGGCGTGTCGTGGTCAGGCAAGCTTCCGAGTATTTCAAAGCAGCTTCTCGCCGAGTTGGAAACCGAAGCCCAAGTGCAAATGCGCCGAATGAAAAGCGCGGGCGGGCCGTTAAGCCAACGTTCAGCGAAGTCGCTGTCGCCTCGGGCTACTCGCCCTCGTCCTTAAGCATCGATTTTATCTGCTCGCGCAATTCCGGTGTGTTTTGGTGGGCATGCGCGGTGACTGCATGCTGGACCGCAGCATCCAACACTTCTTCTTCTGTACCGGAAATTTTGAGCGAGCAATTTTTCTCGCTCGGATGGTCCCTGCAATCGATCGACTTCCTTTGTGCCATATCAGTCTCCTATTCAAAAGGCGGGCGTCCAGCCGCCGCACTCCAAAGCGGCTTCGCCGCAAAAGCATTCGTGTTAATTCGTGATTAGCTTTTCTTTAAATCAGATAGATCCTTCAGCACTTGTTCGCTGTGGTCGGCAGGCTTCACACTGGTGTAAGCTTTCGCGATATCGCCTTTGGGATTAATGATGAAGGTATTGCGCGCAGCGACTTTGGCGCCTTTGTAATCCATCACCGAACCGTATTCGGTGGAAACCTTCGCATCAGGGTCGGCCAGCAATTTGAAGTTGAGTCCTTCCTTCGTGCAAAAATCCTTGTGCGATTGGGCGGTGTCCACGCTCACACCAAGAATGACGGCTCCGGATTCTTCGTATTTCGCGAGGTCACGCTGGAAATTGCGCGCCTCCATGGTGCAGCCGCTGGTAAAATCCTTCGGATAAAAATAGAGGACCACCCATTTACCGCGATAATCCTTCAGGCTTACCTGCGAACCGTCACCAGTCGTTAGCCTAAAATCCGGCGCGGGCTTTCCCACTTCTGGCTGCTGTTGAGTTTCCGCTGCTGTCATTACCCCTAGCGTGCCAAGCGCCACGATTGCTGACAAGATCATGTTTCGCATTTTCATGCTCCAGTTTTCGAGCGTACCGGCGGCGAGTCAAGGAAAGGCCTCCTTTCCAAGCCACGGAAATCGCTCCTTGAACTGAAGGCTTGCGCCCCGGGGCACCTTTTGAGTCAATAAGCGCCCGCTTATGCAGTCACCGGTCATTGCCGAACACATTCCGATTAAGCCTGTGCGGCTGATTCTTGGCTTGGTTGCCTGTCTCGGTCTCATCTCGACGTTCTTCACGTTGCTTTTCGGTTTTACCTCCATCCCGGCAAACTCCGTAGGAGTTAAGACTCGCTTTGGCGCTTACCACGATGTCGTCAATCCTGGGCTCGCTTATGCGATTCCGTATATCGACGAGATACACATCGTGCCAATCCAGCGCCTGCTAAAACTGGAGTTTGGTTTTACTACGCCAAACGCCACTAATGCTTACCAGGGCGATATGGAACCGGAGGAGACGGAGACCATGATCACAGGAGATCTAAACACCGCTCTTGTGCCCTGGGTCGTGCAGTATCGGATTACGGATCCGAAAACGTATTTATTCGGCGCACGCGAACCGGAGAAAACGTTACGCGATCTCTCTGAGAGCGTCATGCGCGAGGTGATCGGGGATCGCACGGTGGATGAGGTCCTGACAATTGGGCGACACGACATTGAATCATCGACATTGAAACGATTGGCCGATTTGTGTTCGCAGTACGGTTTGGGGCTTCAGATTCAGCAGGTGCAACTCGCGACTGTGCGCCCACCGCCGGCCGTGCAAGGGGCCTTTAACGAGGTCAACCAGGCACAACAGGAAAAGCAGACCGCGATCAATCAAGCCTGGGCGGTATATAATGACGCCGTGCCGAACGCTCGCGGCCAGGCGAAAGAGCGCGAGAAACAGGCCGAAGCGTATGCCTTTCGCCGGGTCAACGAAGCGAAGGGTGAAGCGCAAAAATTTTCATTATTGCTCGCTGAATATCGGAAAGCGCCCGAAGTGACGCGGCGTCGTCTTTATCTGGAAGCGATGCAGGCGATCCTGCCCAACCTGCAAAAGAAAATCATCGTGGATGACAGTTTGAGGAACATTCTCCAGACATTGCCGCTGTTGCCGGCGGATCAAACCAAGGCATCGCCATGAAAGTCATCGACGTCACTCCACGGCCCGCGGCTGTCTCAGCCGTTGTGCGCTTTTTGCAGAGCCGGTTGATGTCGATCCTGGGCATTCTGTTCATTTTGACTGCGTTCAAATGGGGAACGCTGCTGTTCGTTGTCCACCAATATGAAACCGTGATCATCACGCGTTTCGGCAAAATCGTTCGCACGGTCACGAGTCCCGGACTGAAGATGAAGCTGCCGGTCATCGATAAGGTGCAGCGGTTCGACAAGCGGATCCTCGCGTGGGACGGCCCGCCGACTGAATGTCCAACCAAAGACAAGCTTTACATTATTGTCGATTGTTTCGCTCGATGGCGTATCAGCGATCCGTTCCTCTACTATAACCGGCTCAACGACGAACGCAGTGCGCTCTCACGCCTGGACGATATCTTGGGAAGCGAAACGCGGACTGCTGTCGCCACGCACGATCTGGTGGAGATCATTCGTGTTACCAAAGGGCGAAAACCCGTCCGTGACGAGGAGTTGGAGAAGACCGGCACGATTTTGCCCACGACGATTCCTGATGTTGAATTTGGTCGCGGTGAGATCGAAAAACAAATTACCGAACGCACTCGACAGAAGATTTCTGATTTCGGAATCGAGCTGCTGGACGAACGGTTCAAGCGCAGCAAATACAATCCCGCTGTTGCGGAGAAAATTATTGAGCGCATGTCGAGTGAGCGGCATCAGATCGCTGCACGTTTCCGCTCGGAAGGCCGCGGTGAGGCGGCGAATATCAACGGTCAAAAAGAAAGCGATGTAGCCTCGATTAGTTCCACCGCAACGAAGAATGCCCTTGAAACCGAGGGCAAGGCCGACGCCGAGGCGGCTTCGATCTATGCCGCAGCATTCAACCCACCTGATGCACAAGAGCTTTATACATTTCTTCGCAGTCTCGATGTGATGCGCTCTGCGTTTGAAAAAGATACGACCGCGGTCATTTCGACGAACAGCGATCTCGGCCGAATGCTGAAATCGATGGCCGAGGCTGTCGTGCCGCCGAAAACGGCGCATTGATTCGACCGCGTGCGGAATGCTGGGGAGCGCAGGCTGTTAGCCTGCAGGACTCGGCAGCTTGCCGAGACCCGGGGGAAATCGGTGTCGCTCCAAATTGCCTCCCAACAAAGATGTTGCCGGCAGGCTGCCGGCAACTACAGGTTGGCAGCTTGTGCTCCCCAGAAACCAGCACGCCAGAGGCGTGCGCTACCCTGAACGCGCGTGAATGGTTGTGTATCTTGAGCCATGCGAATCTGGACGATTGGCCATTCAACGCGGGAGATCGGAAGCTTTATTTCCTTACTTCAAGCCAATGGCATCAAATTGCTTGTTGATGTCCGAACCTTGCCAGGATCGAAGCGCTACCCGCAGTTTAATAAGGAGGCGCTTGCTGACTCGTTAGGCAAATCCGAAATCCGCTACGAACATTTTCCCGAGCTCGGTGGCCGAAGAAAAGCGAGACCCGATTCACGGAACTCAGCCTGGCGCAATGAATCATTTCGCGGTTACGCCGATTACATGGAGACGGAGCCTTTCCGCAATGGCGTTAAGCGACTTCTAGACCGGGCTGCCGATGCCGGTCCAACTGCCATCATGTGCGCAGAAGCTGTCTGGTGGCGTTGTCATCGGTCGCTGATTTCCGATTACTTGAAAGCGCGTGGCATCGAGGTGATGCACATCCTCGATGCAAACAAAACTGAGCCGCATCCGTACACATCTGCAGCGCGCATCGTGAATGGGAACCTGAGTTACGCAGCAGAAAACACACTGCTGTAGCGGCGGTCTATGACCGCCGAATGCCAGAGGCGTCTTTGTTCCGCTTAGCGCGGCTCGGTCACACGTCCCAGAAAAAGACAAACACCGCTTGGGACGTGCTGGATGGCATACACGAACGGACGATCGACTCTCACTTCGACTGGCGGCGGCTTCGGACCACGCATCGCTGTGGCCCTCATCATCACAACTGCAGTCGCTGCCGCCGCTTCGGTTCCTTCTTCGTCCACGGCAATGAACGTCTTGTGAAAGACATTGGAGATGTAGAGATAATCATTCGGCTTGCGCGGCGCCATCTTATCGAAATCCGCGCTGCCCTGCGGAATATCGAATGCGCTCTTCATTCCAAGCGCCTGAAGGTTTTGCGCGAGCGCAATCGTCGGTGGTTCGAGCTTGAACTTTGGCAAATGCAGATCGACATCCTGCGCTTCAAGCTTTGCGCATTTTGCCAAAACGTCCGCGCTGAGCTTTGATTCCAATGCACGCAGGCCATTTACGTCGTCGGGAAGGAGAACGACAAATTGCAGATCGCTGCCGACATAGGGAAGGGTGACGGCGGTAAAGCCTTCGCGCTTGGCATACCCAAATCGTGCGGTTTTCCGCATCGTCGGAACGTTGACTGGGGCTCCGCCGCGGACGTGGAATGCTTCCGGCTGCGTTGTTTTCTCGGAAAATGGATCCGCCCACGGTGCTTTGAGATAAAGAGCGTTCGCCAGGACGAGACGTGTCAATTTGTTTAGTGCGTCCGCAGGAATGAGATCACGAATTTTGTCGCGCGTCTGATCCGCCACCCATTTGTTGATGAGCTCTGTCGCTGCCTTGGGGTCCGCAACGAAATCGAGCGGCTCGAATGCAGCGCCATAGTTTCGTTTTACCAGCGACAAGAAATTCTGACGAAAATCGTAGTCTTTTTGCGCAAACAAGCGGTTGGCGATGTTTAGCGTAATCGGGTCGCTGGGGCCGCCAAATTCCCTGGATTTCTTCACCAGTTCGGCTGTCTTCGTGGTCATGTCTTCCAGCGAATGCTGAAGCGAAGCGAACGAGGCCGCTACGGCGGCTGCATCACTTGAAAAATGCAGGACGCGCGCCATCTCAGAGCGCGTGTCGCCATCCGCGCCTGCGAACGTCATGCCAAGAGCGCTTTCAATCGAAAACGGTGAAACGCAAAGGTTCTGATTGCCTGTGGCCAGTTGACGGTGAAGATCGACACCAAATTCGTTTGTTGCGTTTGCCGCCAGATCGAAGTCTGTCGTGGCCTGTGCCATTGCAACGACTAACGCGCTGAATAGCTGCAAGATCAAAAGCCGTTTCATGCAGGCATGAAACACCGAAATTGCGAAGGTGGCGAAGCTAATTTGGTGCGTTGAAGAGAGCGCGTTCCGTGTGACAATTTCCTCATGGACGAAGCGAAAATCGCAACTCGCGCGGATATTTCCGACTCTGACAAGTGGGACCTGACACATCTTTTTGCGGATGTCGGCAAATGGCAGGAAGATTTTGCCTGGCTGCAGCGGACATATCCAAAGGTTCAGGATTGGAAGGGCAGAGTAGGGGAGTCGGCGCAGACGCTGGCGGCAGTGCTCGAGTTTGAAAAGTCGCTCGATTTGAAAATTGAGCGTGTCTATCACTACGCCTCGCTGCAACTGTCAGAAGACAGCACCAACAACGAATACCTTTCGCGAATCGGTCAGGTTCAAAATTTGCTCACAAAAATCGGCGAAGCCGCTGCGTTTGTTGTGCCAGAAATTCTGGCCATTGACGACGAAACGTTTGCCAGATTTGTCGCGGATCCGGCGCTCGCCGAGTGGCGAATCAAGTTGCAAAAGATTCGCCGGATGAAACCGCATGTTCTTTCGGTGCCTGAGGAACGCCTTCTCGCGCTGGGGAGTGCCGCGTTGAGCGGTTATGACGACACCTTTTCACAATTGACCGACGTGGACATGAAGTTTGGCGTCCTCGTCGATGAGAAGGGGCGCGAGAAACCGCTTACCCAAAGCTCGTTCAGCTCATTTTTGGTGAAGCGGGATCATGAGCTGCGCAAACGCGCTTTCCATCAATTCTACGCGGAATTTCGCGACCATCAGTACACGCTTGCCGCGTCACTTGCGTATTCCGTCAAGACAGATGTCTTCCACGCGCGAGCAAGACATTATTCGTCCGCGCTCGAGGCCGCGCTGTTTCCGGACGATATGCCGATTGCGGTTTATGACGGATTGATTCAATCGGTTCGAGCAAATTTGAAACCGCTCTTTCGCTATTTCGATTTGCGTCGTCGCGCGCTTGGGCTGCGCGAACTGCATCACTACGACACCTACGTCCCTCTCGTTCCGGAAATCGAGACCCACTTCACGTTCCATCAAGCTACCGAAATGGTGTTAGGCGCGCTCGAACCGCTGGGGAAGGAGTACGTCAATGTCCTGGCGGAGGGTCTGCAAGGCGGTCGCTGGTGCGATCGCTACGAAAACAAGGGTAAACGTAGTGGCGCGTTTTCATCCGGAAGCTACGAAGCGCCACCCTACATTCTGATGAATTATAAGGAGGACGTTTTTTCCGATGTCTACACGCTTGCGCACGAAGCTGGTCACTCAATGCACAGCTGGTTCGCGAAGAATTCACAGCGGTTTCAGGATTACGAATACCCGATTTTCCTGGCGGAGGTTGCATCGACGTTCAACGAGGAGCTCCTCACTCATCATCTGCTGGCAACGACCAGCGATCCGAAGATGCGCGCCTACATCATCAACAGACAAATCGATGATCTGCGCGGCACACTTTTCCGGCAAACCATGTTTGCTGAATTTGAGAAAATCATCCACACCGTCGAAGAAAGCGGCGACGCGCTGACGCTCGACGTTTTCAGGTCGCAATATCACAAGCTTCTGGAAGCGTACTTTGCCGAAAATTTCGTGCTCGATTCCGAACTGGATTTGGAATGCCTGCGTATCCCGCATTTCTACCATGCGTTTTATGTCTACAAGTATGCGACAGGGATTTCTGCTGCGGTCGCGCTTTCGCAACGCGTGCTTTCCGGCGAGCCAGGGAGTGTGGAGGCATACCTTAACTTTCTGCGCTCCGGCGGCTCGAAGTTTCCACTGGTAACGTTGAAAGCAGCAGGAGTAGACATGACCACATCGGCGCCAATCGAAAGCACATTGCGTTTGTTCGAACAGCGTCTCGACGAATTGGAAAAGCTGCTGCTGTAGGCCGTCTGTGTCAGCCCCGCCTTAAATATTGCAGGCGGCACGCCTGCCACTACAAGTTCGATCGATGCAGTTAGATGCCGAACGACTTCTTCAGCGATTGAAACCGCTGTTTCAGGAAAACTTCGAAAAGTTTGGAGAGCTAGGCGCGGCGGTTTCCATTTGGCAAGATGGAAATCCAGTTGTCGATCTTTACGGCGGATTTTGCGATGCCCGGCACGAACAACCGTGGAAATCTGACACGCTTGTCCTTGTCTGGTCGGCTACGAAGGGAATTGGTAGCGCCTGTGCCCTGCATGTGTTGCAGGAGCACGGGATCAACATCGACGAACGCGTGGCTGAGTTTTGGCCCGAGTTCGCTCAAGCCGGCAAAGAGGGGATCACCCTGGCACAGTTGCTTTCGCATCAGGCCGGGCTTTGCGCTTTGGATGCGCGAGTTGATATACTCGATTACGACGCCGTTATCAGAGCGCTCGAAGTACAAGAGCCATTGTGGCCGCCGGGGACTGCACATGGTTATCATGCCCGTACGTTTGGATTCCTTCTGGATGAACTCGTGCGCCGGATCGCAGGGAAAACGGTGTCGGAATATTGGCGCGACGTGTTTGCGCAACCTTTGAATCTCGATCTTTGGATCGGTTTGCCCGAAGAACAGAATCCACGTGTGGCGACGGTTTACGCCGCAAGAAGCGGCAAACCGCCCGAGCCAAAGAATTTTTACCGCGACCTAATCACGCCTGGAACGCTCGCTCGCAAAACGTTCTCCTCACCTTACGGATTGAAATCTGTTAGCGAGATGAACACTCCGGCTATTCGCGCGCAACCGATTGTTTCGTTCGGCGGGATCGGGAGCGCTTCGGCACTTGCGAAATTCTATTCCATGCTTGCAAACGGTGGGACACTCCACGGGCAAACCTTCTTCTCGAAGGAAACAATCGAATGGATGACCACGACTCTGGCGGATGGCATGGACCGCGTCTTTCAAATACCGACAGCGTTTTCAGCCGGGCTCATGAAAGATCCAGCAAAAGCACAAGGAACGCGGCGACTGTTCGCTGCGTCACCGTACGTTTTCGGGCACCCCGGCGCCGGTGGCAGTCACGCCTTTGCCGATCCCGAAAACAGGATTTCGTTCGCCTACGTGATGAACCAAATGGAACAATCGCTTTTGCCGAATGAAAAGTCGCTACGCTTAGTGGACGCCCTTTATGGTGCGTTTTGAGACCTGACCTGTAGTGCCCGGGTGTCGCCTGTAAATCCAACGCCAATACAGGCTTGCTTTTCGGGGGAGTTTTTCGTTGGATTGCGACGTGGTCCCTGCGGATGAGGTCACTCCACTGACCGCGATTGGCGGAAATGCTCTTCACGGGCCAGCTGCGTTTACGACAACGCACTGGAGCGTGGTGCTGGAGGCGCAAGGCGATTCACCGGCTGCGCACGAAGCGCTCGAAAAGCTTTGTCGCACGTATTGGCGGCCCATTTATGGCTTCGTGCGACGAAAAGGTGCCAGGCCTGAGGACGCCGAGGATCTTACTCAGGGTTTTTTCTCGCTGTTATTAGAGCGCAGAGATCTGAGTACCGTTCGCAGGGAAAAAGGCCGACTTCGTTCTTATCTGCTTGCGTCGGTCAATAATTTTCTGACCGACGAGTCGCGTCATGCCATGGCAATCAAGCGCGGCAAAGGACAACGCTTGATTCCGTTGGATGAGATTCGTGAGTGCGAGAGCGTCGCTGCTGAACGCAGCGACAGATTGACGGCCGACCAACTCTACGAACGTCGTTGGGCATTCACGGTCTTGGAGCAAGTGATGTCACGGCTGCGTGACGAGCATCGCAGTGCAGGCAATCTGAGGTTCTTTGATCAGATGAAGAAAATGCTGATGGACGAACCGGATCGACCTTCGCAAGCCCAGGTCGCGATCGAATTCGGCATGACCGAGAACGCGGTGAAACAAGCGTTTTACCGATTTCGTCAACGTTACCAAATCCTATTACGAGAGGAGATCGCACATACGGTTGCCGTGCCCAGCGATATAGAAGATGAGTTGCGCCATCTCATTTCTGTGGTCCGCGCGTAACCTCTTACAAAATTTTACGTAGTAAAAGAGGGAGAGTGCACGAACAACTCTCCGATCATGATCAGCATACTCAGACCTTGCTCAAAGTGCGGCTTGGAAATCCCAGCGGACGCACCTGAAGGAGGCTGCCCAAGTTGCCTTCTTGAGAGCGGCCTTCGTTTACTCGAGGAAGAAGCTGCAGCCGAGGGCGCCGACCTCGGTCACTTCGACAAACCAGCACGTGCGACTAGTAGAAGCGAACGCTTGGCGGAGATGGTGGGAGAGTTGGGCGATTACGAATTGCTCGAGGAGGTTGGTCGCGGCGGTCAGGGTGTAGTATTTCGTGCAAGGCAAAAAAGTCTCAATCGCACAGTCGCGTTAAAAGTCATAAGTCTTGGCCAGTGGGCGAGCGAAGCTCACGTGAAACGTTTCCGACGTGAAGCTGAAGCCGCTGCCAGCCTCGATCATCATGGCATCGTTCCTATTCACGAAGTGGGTGAGCGCGATGGGTCATGTTACTTTAGCATGCAATTCGTTGAAGGGGGCCAGCTCGACGAAGTAGTTGAGCGCGCGCCGATTTCTGTTCGGCAATCGGCGGAATTAGTTGCCAAGGTGGCGCGCACCGTTCATTACGCACACGAGCATGGGATCCTGCACCGTGATATCAAACCCGGGAACATCCTGCTCGATAAAAATGGTGAACCACATCTTACCGACTTCGGGCTAGCTCGCTTGTTAGACACGCAGAGCAGCGTCACGCGAACCATCGATGTCCTTGGTACACCCAGCTACATGGCACCGGAACAGGCTGCGGGTGAAACCACAAAACTTAGTAAGGCAACAGATGTTTATGGGTTGGGTGCTGTGCTTTACCAACTGCTGACCGGTCAGCCGCCTTTTGCCGGAGGCACAACCTACGAAACGATTCGGCTGTTGCGGGACACGGAGCCGCGCTCGCCGCGTATGTTGAATCCGAAAATAGATCGCGATCTTTCCACGATCTGTTTGAAGTGTCTGGAGAAAGATCCACAGCGCCGTTACTCATCTGCTCTAGCACTGGCGGAAGACCTCGACCACTGGCTGAAACATGAGCCGATCCTAGCCAAGCCAAGTGGATTGTTCACACACGCTCGCAAATGGGTGCGACGCAATCGGAGCACTACAGCGCAAGGCGCCTTGTTACTGGCTCTCGCAGTCGGCCTGGGCCTGACGCTTTGGAATCGTAAGCCCGCTGCCGTAATTCCGAAGAGCGTCGCAGTGCTTCCATTTGAGAACCTCAGCGATGACAAGGAGAACACCTATTTCGCAGACGGCATCCAGCAAGAAATCCTGACGCGGCTGGCTAGCATTACCGATTTAAAAGTAATTTCGCGCACTTCCACGCAGCGCTATCACAGCAAGCCTGTCAATCTCGCTGAAATCGCGAAGCAGCTTGGCGTAGCGAACATCGTTGAAGGTAGCGTGCAAAAAACAGCCGGCCAGGTGCGGGTCAATGTGCAGTTGATTAACGCCCAAACCGATTCGCACTTGTGGGCTGACACCTATGACCGGAAGTTGACTGATGTCTTTGGTGTTGAGAGTGAGATAGCCAAAGGAATAGCACAATCGTTGCAAATAAAGCTCACCGGTCGCGAGGAACAGGCATTATCAGCTAAACCAACAAATAACCCAGAGGCTTACGACGCATATCTCCGCGGCCTGGCTTTTGACGCCCGCCATGATCCAGAGAAGACCATCGATTCCTATGAGCGGGCCGTGCAGCTCGACGCGAAGTTTGCGCTCGCCTGGGCGCGACTTTCTACCATACATGCATTTGTCTATTTCACTCACAACGACGCGTCGGCAGCTCGGCGTGACAAAGCGAAAGAGACTTTGGAAAATGCGCAGAAACTGGCGCCGAACTCGCCTGAGACGCTGCTTGCCTTGGGTCACTATCAATACCTGGTGCTGGGTGATTACGCGGCTGCGAAAACCACGTTTAAGCGCGTCAGCGAAATGTTACCCGGCAGCAGCGAGCCGCCTTATGCGCTCGGTCGACTTGCTCGACGCGAGGGACACTGGGACGAAGGCGTTTCCTACTTCGACCGGGCCCTGAGCCTGGATCCAAGCAACCTGGAGTTACTCCAAAATGCGACACACACTTATCGTGCGCTTCGCCAATTTCCGGCCGCACTGAAACTCCTTGATAGGCGGCTGGACATTATGCCAAACGATTTGGGTCTTATAGCGGGAAAGGCCCGCATTTATCAGGCTCAGGGCAATCTGCAAGAAGCTGCCAGGTTGCTGTCAGGGAAAGACTGGCTGACTGCTTCTGACGACGTCTGGAGCGATCACTTGAGATATGAACGAAAATATGATGAGGCTATTAGATTTTTGCAGGCGCAACTGGCCCAAACCGATCTCGATTCTGAGTCGAAGGCTGGCTATCTGAGAAACCTTGCTTTGACCCAGCGCGTTGCTGGCGACAGCGCTGGTGCGAAGGCTACTGCTGAGCAGGCCCTCAAAATATCGGAGTCGCTCAACAGAGACAAACCAGATGCCCCGACTGTTATGAGGGAGCTGGCTTTTGAATATGCATTCATGGGGGAAAAAAAGTTGGCGTTAAAGGTAGCTGAACGTGCAGTGATGCTTCAACCTCGTTCTAAAGATGCGGCGTCCGGACCAACGTACGAAGAGGACCTCGCAATAATCGAGGCGTTGGTCGGCGAGAATAGCCGTGCGATCGCTAATCTCACCCGCCTATTACAAACGCCTTATTTTGGCGGTGGGTACAGAATACCTATTACGCCGGCCCTTCTTAGGCTTGATCCACTCTGGGACTCCTTGCGCGCCGATCCCGCATTCCAAAAACTTTGCGAGGAAAAGGTCGACAAGAGCATCGCTGTGCTACCGTTTGACAATCTAAGCGGCGACTCGAACGACGCTTATTTCGCTGAAGGCATTCAAGAACAGATCTTGACGCGGCTAGGGAAGATCGAAGATTTGAAAGTCATTTCGCGAACTTCAACGAAACAATATCAGAGCAAACCCGATAATCTCGGCGAGATTGCGAAGCAACTTGGTGTTACGAACATTTTGGAGGGCAGCGTGCAAAAGGCCGCTAACCAGGTGCGGGTCAATGTGCAGTTGATCAACGCGCAAACGGATTCCCATCTTTGGGCAGAGACATATGACCGAAATTTGACTGATGTTTTTGGAGTCGAGAGTGAGATTGCCAAACGAATTGCGGAGTCGTTGCAGGCTAAGCTGAGTGGTCGTGAGGAGCAGGCTCTAGCAGTTAAACCAACAAACAATCCTGAGGCTTACGATGCTTATCTGCGAGGCTTGTCTTTTGAAACACAAAGCGCCCCTATGGCATCGTGGGAAGCGAGAGTTTTTTATGAGCGTGCGGTGCAGCTTGACCCTAAGTTCGCGATCGCCTGGGCGCGTCTTTGTCGCGCGGAAGCGCTTCTCTTCAAGGCCCGCTACGACGTCCATAGTACTCTGGCCTCCCTGGCCGACGCGGCGAAGAGTGCTTTGGAGAACGCGCAGAAACTTGCACCAGACTCACCCGAAACTCTCCTTGCTCTGGGTTATTATCAATACTGGGTCTTGGAAGATTTCGGGGGTGCCAAAGCAACGTTCGGTCGTGTCGGCAAGATGTTACCCAACAGCAGCGAGGTTCCATATGCTCTCGGTCGAGTTCTACGACGCGAGGGGCATTACGATCAGTGCATTCCTTACTTCGAGCAAGCTATCGCCCTCGATCCTCGTAACGTGGAGTTACTGAAGGGCGCTGCGTGGACTTACGCTCCGCTTAAACAATTCCCGGCCGTGCTAAAGCTCTACGATCGAATGCTGGACATTAAGCCAAACGATCCGGATGTAATGGCATATAAGGCCAGCATCTATCAAGCTGAGGGTAATCTGCAAGAAGCCACCAGGTTTTTATCCGGAATAAACGAGACTTCTCCTCGAATTGCCTTCTTCACCAAGCTCACTCAGCTGGAACTTGAACGAAATTACGGCGAGCTCATTCGGCTGCTGCAGGCTCGACTGGCTCAATTCCACTTCGATCTTAAGGGCGACAAGGCTGATTACCAGGTGTGGCTTGCTTTCGCACAGCACCTTGCCGGCGATACGGCCGGCGCGAAGGTTACCGCTGAACCAGCGCGCGACATATTCGAGCGCGAGTGCAGAGATGAACCAAACGCCACAAATTGGCTAGCGGCTTTGTCTCGAAGCTACGCTGTGATGGGCGAGAAGGACTCGGCCCTAAAGTTCGCACAGCGGGCAGTTATGCTTGAGCCTCGCGCTAAAAATCCGATAAATGGACCTGTTCAGGAAGAGAACCTAGCGATGGTTCAGGCGCTAGTCGGCGACAATAGGGGCGCGATAAAGACGCTGAGCCAGCTGTTAAATACGCCGTATGGAGAGGGCAATTACAGCCCAACGGGCGTGACACCTGCCCTTCTCAGACTCGACCCGATTTGGGATCCGTTGCGCGGCGATCCCGCCTTCCAAAAACTTTGCGAAAAAAAGCAGTAGTGATTAGCGCAAAATGGCCGAGATCATACGCGCCGCGGCTCCCGCTATCTCGCTGAAGAGACATCTGTAGTGGCAGGCGTGTGGCCTGCATCTTGGCAATTCGCTTTTCCGCAGCCGGCACGGCTGCCTCTACAGCACATTTTCCGCGTAACCTCGCGCCGGATTTTACGCATTCCATCAGTGAAGGATAAGTCCCGTTAAAAGCTTGTGACTTCTCAACAAATCCGATAAACGGTGGAAAACTAAGGAAAGGAGCTTGTCATCGAACGGCCATTCATCTGGTGCGTGGGATGGGCGATAGCGACAATGGGCTTGCTGCTAGCTCCCGGGACGTTGGCTCAAGAAACAGCATCTTCGTCAGCCGGTGTTGCTGAAGTCGGACGCGTAATCGTGACTGGCTCCAACATTCCTACTGCAGAAGAGGTCGGCCCAAATCCAGTGGACACGTATCGTCCGGCAGACATTGAAAAACTCGGCATCCGCAATTCTACGGACCTGCTTAACTATCTGCCGCAGGAAATGGGCACGACTGTCAACCAAAACACTCCTGGTGGCATCACCGGCGGCGATGGCGCGGTCGTACCGAACCTTCGCGGTTTGCTGCCTAAAGAAACTCTGGTTCTGATCGACGGAAAACGCGTTGCCATAAACGGGTTTGGCGGCGCTCTAAGTAACGGCTTCAGCAGCCCCGGCGTGGACATCAATCTCATTCCTTTTTCCATGATTGATCATATCGACATCCTGAAAGACGGTGCGTCCGCTGTTTATGGCTCCGACGCGGTAGCCGGAGTGATCAACTTTTTCTTGTTACACAAGTTCCGTGGTCTTGAGATCGGTGGGAGCATAGGGAACACCAACATGGGTGCGTCCAATGATGCACGTGAACTGGAAGGTTGGCTCAAGGCCGGCACGGGAGACGACAAGACCGATATTTTGGTTATTGCCGATTTTTACGACCGCGCTGCCATTTTCAGTCACGACCGTGATATTGAGAGCAACGCGTTCGGGATTCCCTGGGGCACGAGTGATTTTCGCAGTCCGTATTTGCCCGGCAGGGTTCCGGGAGGTCGTCGCCTGATCCCGAAATTGTTTTTCAGCGCGAACTCTCCGCCGCCGCACTCGGCGCCGAATGCTGCGACTTCTCCATTTTATATCCGCGCGGGCTTCCCAAATCAGGTTTTGGGTGGACTACCGGTAGCAAACCCCAATGCGTATCCGGGCTCTCCCGGTATTAGCGGCCCACATGCAACCAAATTCCTTCCACAGACAGGCACTGACTATAAGGGCGGTGGCGATTACTTCCTTTATAACTACCTTGCCGTGACGGCGGACATTCCACCGACGAACCGTCAAAGCTTTTATGGCTCTTTCACGCGCGACATTTGCAATAAGTATTTGACCGTATTTACCGACTTTAAGTATACGCGCTCATTCTTTGAGGCAACATCGGCGCCTACCTGGTTTGTTCGTGATGCGTTTAAGGGGCCGAACGGCTTCGAATTTAGTCCATTCGCCCTTAGCGTCCCAATCCAGAACCCGTTTAATCCGTTTACAGTCGCTGACGCCACATTGATTTACAACGGCGTTCCTGTCCCAGTGACCACCGGCGTATCGTTCCGAGCGATTAATGACCAAGGCAGCAGAATAAATAGAACTACTATTCACGACTTCTTGTTCGACATGGGACTTCGCGGTGAGATGGATGAAGTGGGCGATTACTTTAAGACTTGGAATTGGGAACTGGGTTTTCGTTATTCCCGGAACGAGGAGGAAGCTACTTTCGCAGGTGGGGTAAGCGCATCAGGTTTGCGCGAGGCGTTACTGGATACAAACCCGGCTACCGCGTTTAATCCTTTCCTGGGGTTCTTTGGCCGGAACAGCAACGCCGCCATCAGCAGAGTTTATATTACCTCGCAACAAAGCGGACAGTTCGAGTTACCTCTCGGTTATTTCACTCTCAATGGGGATCTGTTCAGTCTCCCGGCGGGCCCGGTCTCCTTTGCGGTCGGACTCGAATACCGTGGAGAGCGGTGGGAGAACAGTCCCGACGGGTTAAGCTCGACCTTTGACACGGAGAGTGGCCCGAATTTCGAACCTTCACGGGTGAACCGGGACGTCTGGGCGACTTATCAGGAAGTGCGGCTTCCGGTGACCAGTCCGCTGTGGAACTTTCCCGGTGCGTACAGCCTCGAGTTCGATGTCGCCGAGCGCGAGGAATGGTACAGTCAAAACACCTCTGCGGTTCTGCCCACCGCAACCCTGCCATTTGTCCCTGCGCAACACTCGCAATATAACGCACAGAAGCCGAAATTCTCCGTACGTTGGCAGCCGCTTGATCCCAAGTGGATCGGCGCCTTGACCCTGCGCGGTAGTTACAGCGAAGCGTTTCATGCGCCGACATTACCAGACCTTACTCCAGCAGGCACAAGCTTCGTCGCCACGTTTGGCCCGGGCGACGACCCAAGAGGGCTAACCCCGGCGGGTACGCAGGTTCCGTTGATCACGCGTGGGAACCCAAACCTGAAGCCGGAGGTTGCATACGAATGGACTTATGGAGCGGTTTACAGCCCAAAATGGCTAAAGGGTCTTACACTAAGCGCTGACTACTGGCATATCGACCTGCGTTCGATTGCTGCGTTTGTTGATGAGCAGTTCATTATCAATTTCGAGAACAGTTTCCCTGGGTTGGTTGTTCGTGACCCGACAACTGGCGCAATCACCGAGCTCATCAATCCACGCTTGAACCTGACTCGCGCTATCGTGGAAGGTGTTGATTACGAAGCAATCTATATCCTCGATTCGGCGATCTTTGGTCATGGCGATTTCGGCAGATTGACTTTTACGCTCAACGGCACTTACCTCTCTCGCTTTGAGTTTCAGGCCACTCCAGACAGCAAACGAATTGGGCTTTCAGGTGGATTTGTGTCGGGCGCCTCGTTTTCGGGGTCATTGCCCCACAATCGCGCCTATGCCAGCCTATTTTACGACGGCCCGGCTGACACGTGGCTCGCTGGATTCGATATCGGCGCGACTCTGCATTACACCGGCCAATATGAAGATCTCAACCAGTCTCTGACCGGATCTTCCAAGCCGCAGGAGCCAAGAAGCGGGCCTACGCCGTGGCGAGCGCGTAAGATTCGAGAGTGGACTACTCTTGACCTCATCACATCCTATACGTTCAACCTGCCGCCGCATGCTGCAGCAGAGGTGCCGGGCTTGGCTAAGGATGGCGGCAAGAACATGAAAATGAAAGATGACAAGGAGAAAAACGTGCTGCCAATCTCCACGTCTGATTACAATCCGTGTGGATGGCGCGCCTGGCTGAATAACACGACGCTTTCCCTTGGAATGCAGAACGTGTTCGATTCCGATCCGCCTTTTGTTGCTGGAGCCTTTCTCAATAACTACGACGCATCACTCGCAACTATTAAAGGGCGTTTCTGGTACGTCCAACTGAAGAAGCGATTTTAAGCGACCTGGAAGAAGTTAGCAAAGATTCCTAAGTTAGAGCGTCTTCGCTGTGCGATGCTCCGCACAGCGCCGAAATCGCGGCCCTTGCGGTCGAGCTGATTCCTTTGAAGTAACAGCTGTAGCTGGAGTCTCTGACTCCGGCCTCTAGTCGACAATCAAAATAGCTCCGCGGTCACCGACCGCGGCTACAGCTATCAACAGCTCTCTGCATTTTTCGCGTAACCTCGCGCCTGCTTCTACGCACTACCTCTGTGAACGGCCAAGAATGACTTCTGAAATGTAAAACAAACCCGAACCAGAAAAGGAGATTAGTTATGAAAATCGAAAGATCATGCGCAACAGCAGCAGGTGTGAAGAAAGTGCGAAGAGGACTCCGGCGTATCCGTTATTTATTGTTCCTTGTAACTGCTGGCGCAGCCGTTGGAGCCTCCGCTTCCCCATTCGGCGATCAAGGTGGATCGACTTCTCTGACAGCGATGGCGAACCTCGCCGAAGGCGCAAGATTACGTGATAATGCGCTGCCGGCTAGCATCATCGTAGTCACAAATACCAATGACAGCGGCCCCGGCTCGTTACGCCAAGCGCTGGCCGACGCATACTATGGCGACACGATCGATGCCACCGGCGTCTCGGGAACCATCCTGCTGACGAGCGGCGAACTTCAGATTCTTACCGACGGCGTCACCGTCAATGGTCCCGGTGCCGGAACGCTGGCGGTCAACGGCAACGGAACTTCCCGCGTTTTTGAAAATTTCGCCCTCGGATATATCACGATCTCCGGTTTCACCATCACCAACGGCCGTAGCGATGGCGGTGGCGGCATCCGCGACAGCGCCCCCCACCCCAATATCGGCGGCTACGGCCTGACTGTGACCAACTGCACTATCAGCGGAAACGCGGCCGACTACGGCGGAGGCATTCAAGGGGCTCTGACGATTAGCAACAGCACTATCAGCGGCAACTCGGCCATGTACGGCGGAGGCATTTGCAATCTGGGCGGAGGCGTGTGGATAAGTAACAGCACTATTAGCGGCAACCTGGCCGACGTCGATGGCGGCGGTGTCTACAACAGCGGCGCTCTGGGCGAGTTCGTGTTTTCAATCATAGAAAACAGCACTATCGACGGCAACTCGGCCAGTGGTCATGGCGACGGTATCTACAACAGCAGTAGTGGCCTCGGCCAAATCCGGGGATTGTATCTCAGCAATACCATCCTGAACGCCGGCGGATCCGGTGGAACGATTTTCAATGTTGGTAGGGTCGCCTCCACCTATAATCTTGCGAGTGACGCTGGTGGCGGTGTCCTGACTGGACCCGGCGATCAGATTAACACAGATCCATTGCTCGGTCCGTTGCAGGATAACGGCGGACCGACCTTCACCCACGCATTGTTACCCGGCAGTCCGGCTATTGATAGAGGCGCCCCGAGCTTCGCGTCACCACCTTATTACGATCAACGCGGCGCAGAGTTTTGGCGTGTGCGTAACGCGCGCATCGACGTCGGTTCATTTGAAGTGCAGATAGGAACGCCTCCACCAAGGCCACGCCCGACTCCGCATCCTCGGCCTACTCTGTAACGACTGACAACAAACCATTACAAGAACGGAACCCAATGAGTACGCATCCACACCGCATAGTCACGCCATCGCGATGGCTGCGCATTTTTTGTTCATTATTCATCGCTGCATTTGTTGCAGCGGCCGTTGGCGCCGTTGCTTCTCCGCGCCCCGATCAAAGATTGGAAGGAGTCGGCGATGCATTTCCTGGTACCATCGTAGTCACAAACACCAACGACAGCGGGCCAGGCTCACTGCGCCAAGCGCTGGTCGACGCAAACGACGGGGACACCATCGATGCTACCGGCGTCTCCGGCACGATCTTGCTGACGAGTGGCGAACTTGAGATTACTCACGGCGTCACCATCAATGGTCCCGGTGCCGGAAATCTGGCGGTCAACGGCAACGCCACTTTCCGCGTCTTTGAAAATTTAGTCTCACAGTCGGTTGTGACCATCTCCGGTTTCACCATCACGAATGGTTTACCAGCTGACGTCAACGGAGGAGGTGGCATTCTTAACCACGGAGGGCTCACACTCACCGAAAGCAGCGTCGTCAGTAATGTCGCCGGCTTCAACCTATCCACCAGCAATGGCGGCGGCATCAGCAACACTGACG
Organism: Verrucomicrobiota bacterium; assembly: GCA_046734635.1. Classification (GTDB taxonomy): domain Bacteria; phylum Verrucomicrobiota; class Verrucomicrobiia; order Chthoniobacterales; family UBA10450; genus Udaeobacter. Next base: position 14,839 of record JBKPRQ010000214.1, on the reverse strand, counting down.
GCGCGACATTGACAGTAATCGGCAGCACGATTGACGGTAACTACGGTGGCTGCCGTGGCGGAGGGATCTACGCCAGCAATGCCCAAGTGATGGTGATGAACAGCACCATCAGTGGTAATTGGACCAGCCAGCGCGCGCAGTGCGCAGGCGTTGGCGGTGGGATTTTCTACAGTGGTGGCGGAGGAAGGCTGACCGTAATGAACACTGTAATTAGCGGCAATTCAGCCGTCTATGGCGGCGGCATAGCCGGTGACCTCCCATTCGGCACGACGACGACTATAACGGATAGCACTATCAGCGGTAATGTGGCTCAGTGGGGAGGCGTATGCGACTTTTGTGGCAGTGGCGGCGGCATCTCCAATATTCCCGGCCAGACACTGACGGTGACTAACACTACTATCAACAATAACGGGGCTCTCGCGGACGGCGGTGGCATTTCAAATAATGGAAACCTCGTCGTCACTAACAGCACCCTCACCGGCAACTCGGTTGTCGGTGGAGGCGGCGCGGGCGGCGGCATCTCAAATGGCGGAAACCTCGCAGTAACCAACAGCACCCTCAGCGGCAATTCGGCGGTGTTCGGCGGTAGCGGGATACATAATTTCCAAGCAACGGCACAGATCGGAAATACTATCCTGGCTGCCGGAGAATCCGGTGGAACGATTCTCAACGACGGTGGCACCGTCACTTCCCTTGGGTATAACCTTGCGAGCGATGATGGCGGCGCCGTCTTAACCGCCCCCGGCGATCAGATCAATACCGATCCAATGCTCGGTCCGCTGCAAGATAACGGCGGCCTGACCTTCACCCACGCATTATTACCGAGCAGCCCGGCGATTAACGCCGGTGACCCGACCTTCACTCCGCCGCCTGACTACGATCAGCGCGGGCCGGGCTTCGATCGCGTGGTGAATGGCCGAATCGATATCGGTTCGGTTGAGGTGCAAGGGCCTACCTCAACACCGACTCCGACACCATCTGCGACATCCACGCCTACACCAAGGCCTACGCCAAGACCCAGGCCGCGGCCGGTTCCACACCTGCGTCCATAACGTCGGGTAGCCGATGACGGCACAGGCCTAAATAGCCCGCCGCAATTGGATCGGCCCTTTCGAAGGCGGTACCGCTCACGCGGCAGACATGCCGTCTCCGTCTAGTCCACAGCAGCCGACACGATTGCCCCTACAATCCCAAGCCGCCCAATCCGCGGCCTCTTCAAAACATCGAGAGTCTCCGCGTAACCTCGCGTCCGCTTTTACGCACTACCTCTGTGAACGGCCAAAAATGACTTCTAAGGACGTGTCAAACAAACCCGAACCAGAAAAGGAGATTAGTTATGAAAAAGGAGAGATCATGTCGCATGACAGCCGATGCGACGGTTAGGCTGGGAGATTTCCGTCGCAAGTGTTGTTTGCTGTTCCTTGTAGCGGCTGTTGAAGCCTTCGCTTCCCTACGCGCCAATCAAGGATCGATTAGAGTCACTAATGCATTGCCATCAAACATCATCATAGTCACAAACACCAATGACAGCGGCCCCGGTTCGTTGCGCCAGGCGCTGGCTGACGCAAACGATGGCGACTCGATTGACGCCACGGGCGTCTCCGGCACGATCTTGCTGACCAGTGGCGAACTTCAGATCACCCACAACGTGACGATCAACGGCCCCGGTGCTGGAACGCTGGCAATCGACGGCAGCGGGAGCTCCCGCGTGTTTGAAAATTTCGTCTCACACTCGGTCGTGACAATCTCCGGTTTCACCATCACCAACGGCCTTGATAATGACGGCAGAGGCGGGGGTGCTGTCCTCAACGGTAGTCCCTTCGCCACGCTCACGGTGAGTAACTGCACTGTCAGCGGGAACTCGGCGGAATTCGGAGGCGGCATCTCCAACGGAAACCTCGCGTGGGGAGCGGGGCTGATAGTGAGCAACAGCACCATCAGCGGCAACTCGGGCGACTACGGCGGAGGCATTCTCAATAGTGGCGGTCTAACAGTCAGCAACAGTACTATAAGCGGGAACTCGGCCAACTACGGCGGGGGGATTTCCAATGTTTACAACGGCCGAATAGTCGCGGGCGTGACGATAAGCAACAGCACTCTTAGCGGTAACTTGTCCGGCGTTGATGGCGGCGGTGTCTACAATAGCAGCGCCCAGGGTGCGTTTGCGGTGTTAAGCATAGAAAACAGCACCATCGCCGGCAACTCGGCGACTGGTCATGGCGGCGCTATCTACAACAACAGTCATGGCTTCGCCTTCACCCCGGGACTGGCACTCGGCAGCACCATCCTGAATGCCGGCGAATCCGGCGGAACGATTTTCAATGATGGCGGTGAGGTCACCTCCCTTGGGTATAATCTTGCGAGTGACGCTGGTGGCGGTGTCCTAACGGGACCCGGCGATCAAATTAACACCGATCCAACGCTCGGCCCGTTGCAGGACAATGGTGGACCGACCTTCACGCATGAGTTGTTACCTGGTAGCCCGGCTATTGATGCAGGCGACCCGAGCTTCACTCCGCCACCTTTCTTTGATCAGCGCGGGCTGGGCTTTGATCGCGTCGGGAATGGCCGCATCGATATCGGCTCCTTTGAAGTGCAGAGCCATGGACCTATACCTACGCCCACCGCGACGCCCACCCCTACACCAACACCCACTGCTACACCCAGAGTAACACCAAGGCCTTCGCCGACACCGCGGCTTCGACCCACACCGGCGCCGCGGCCGCTGGGTAATAGCCGTGAAGGGAAATGATGATCGATGATTAGGGAGTTAACTGAGATCCACGAGGCCCCGAACAAGCCCACGATGCAGCAAGTAATCTTGGTTTCTTGCGTTACTTTTCGTTTCAGGCGCCATCGTCACAGGAGCTTTTTCCGATGCAAACGGTGTGTTGCATGGGTTTGTGCGGACCGACAGACCAATTTCTATACACGACGCGGATCTGAATTAGGTAAAGGACTCTTATCGCATTGAGGCCATAAATGGAGTTCCCGTAGCGGTGACAGAGGAGCGGTAGCAGCCGTTAAAGGAGGACCGATTGTGGCGGTTCGGGTGGAACCGAAGTGGATCCCCACTCTGTTACGGCCTCGGATCGCGCATAGGACACACCGCTAGCAGTGTTGGATGAGTAAGCTCGGGTCGTCGCTGACTGTGGCACCCAGCCGGTAAAGGTTAGGCATGCTCGTCAAGCTTCAGTTGCTTTTCGGTCGTAGCAGTCGAAATCGGGGCGATTTCGCTGAAATAACATTTGTAGCTAGAGTCGCTGACTTCGGTCTGTGTTATAGAATTGAATAGGTCCGCGGCCAGCGACCACGGCTACAGTTATCCGCAACCGTCCTTGAACTTTCGGCGTAACCTCGGCCCGGCTTTTACGCAATACCTCTGTGAAAGGACAAACCAACTAACAAAAACAAAACAGAACAGAACAGAACAGAGGAACAATTATGAAAACCAAATTAATAGAAAGTAAGTTCAGATTGGCGGTTCGCACCGCCAGAGAGCTATTCAGCAGAATAGGATGCTTGGGAGCAGTTATAGCGATCTGCTCCAGTGCGTCTGCGCAGAACCTGTTCGTCTCCGGAAGCCAACCTGAGAAAAACTGCCTTAGGGGATGCGGCGACATCTTCAAATTCACTTGGGATGCACAGCAAAGCGTCTTTGCCTACGGATTCATCGACCCGTGGGATGTCGCCTTTGACAAGGCGGGTAATCTGTTTGTGGTTGATTACGATCGCAGCGGATTGCTGGGCGATGCAGTCGTCTACAAGATTACTCCGAACGGAGCGCGAACCATTTTTGCTTCCGGATTGAGTTATCCCTCATACCTCGCTGTTGACAAGGATGGCAACGTGTTTGTAGCGGATTACAATCACGGCGTTGTCTATGAATACAAGCCGACCGGATCGCGAGCGACCTTTGCCTCAGGCTTACATCACCCAGTAGGGATGGCTTTTAACAGCCTGGGCAACTTGTTTGTGGTGGATAATACCATCGGAATGTACCTGGGCAGAATCTATGAATACAAACCAAACGGGTTACGCGGCATCTTTGGCGCGTTAGATCCGGCCGATCGCCCGGCGGACCTGGCTTTTGACAGCAGCGGCAATCTGCTGATGGCAGATTTGGGCGGCAACATCTACAGATATAATCTGCCTGCGGTCCTACTTCCGCAGCCTAGAACGATCTTTGGCTCGGTTCCAAGCGGCGCGCAAAGCCTGGCCTGTGACGAAGCGGGTAACGTGCTTGTGGTGGATGCCGGCGGCGTGAGCAACACAGGCACCGTGCAGAACGCTATCTATAAGTTCACGCCACAAGGAGCCCGAAGCACGTTTGCCTCCGGACAGGCGCTTAGTGAGAGCTTCGCATGTCTCGCCTTCCAGCCAATGGCGCCAGTGTGTTGTGACCAGGGCTATCTCCTTGAGTCTGCTCCGACGCCAAGACCAAGGCCCACGCCATTCCCTCGGCCGACGCTTTAAGGAGCAGGAGTGGATCGGGCGATCGACCTTAATCGCCCCGGGGGCGGTTCAGCGGAACCGCCCCCGTCACATTTGTTAATTCCCGATAACGGTGACGAAACCTTTTCGCCGGTGAGATGCGCGACGGTGTTCGAAGAGGAAAATGCCCTGCCAGGTTCCCAGCTGCATTTTGCCATCAACAATCGGCACGGTCTCACTGGTGCGCGTTAAAACCATGCGAATGTGCGATGGCATGTCGTCGCTGCCTTCGGAGCTGTGTGTGAAGTAATCCGCATCCTCCGGCACCAGACGGTCGAAGAATTCTTCCAGATCACGTCGCGCAGTCGGATCGGCATTTTCCATAATGATCACGCTGCAGCTCGTATGCTGAACAAAAACGGTCGCGGTCCCGCTTTGTACGCCGCACTTGTCGATCTTTGACTGCACTTCGTCCGTGATTTCGTACAGTCCCTTGCCGTTAGTCCGAATCTCAAGTTGGTCGTGGTAGATCCTCATCGTGAACGCCTCGTCTCTGTCATGTCGAGCGAGGTCGAGACATTTCTAATCAAACGGGATGCGGCTAGATTAAACACCAGAGATTGACTCGTTCGTCTCCCGACTCTCTCGCCGCTACCCTCGCGGCGCAACGGTCTATGTCGCTCGTCCCTCTCGCTTCATTCCTCCACTTCGGTCGGAATGACAAACATGACAGCACGAGCGGAGCGTTCATGGCCCATTGATCTCCACGTCAGCTGATGGCCTAGTAATCGTTATGCGGGGCGATTTGGAACGGGTGTTGTTTGATGAGCCGGCGATTCACCGGCGCTTGGACGATATCGCCGCGCAGATTTCCAGCGATTACCGCGAGCGAGAATTAACCGTGATCGCAGTCCTGCACGGAAGCCTGATGTTCGTCGCTGACTTGCTACGGCGAATTCCGCTTCCTCTGAAACTGGAGTGTCTGAGCGTAGCGAGTTATCACGGAAAAGCGCAGACCAGCGGCGAGGTTGTCTTCAAGGAAAATGCTCCGCCAAACGTCGCGGGTCGAGATGTTTTGATCCTGGATGATATTCTGGATAGCGGCCATACACTCGCTGCCGTTCGCGAGACGTTGGAGAGAGCCGAGCCGCACAGCGTGCGAGTGTGCGTGTTGTTGAGCAAAAAGAAACAACGCGTTCGGCAAATCGATACGGATTATGTTGGGTTCGAGATCGAAGACGAATTTGTTGTCGGTTACGGCCTCGATTTCAAAGAGCGCTATCGCAACCTTCCCTATATCGGCGTGCTGAGAAAAGAATTGCTGGAGCAACCGGACAGATGAAGGTGCGAGTGCAATTTTACGCGCAGCTGCGCGATCTGGTCGGGATGCGTCAGTTGGATGTGGATGTTGCGGACGGCGCAACCGTCCGCGACTTGCTGGAGGAAGTTTACGCGCAACAACCCGAGCTTCGGACGCATGATAAGAGTATTTTGATTGGCGCAGGCGTGGAGTTTGTGGACCGAAAATACCGATTGAAGCCGGGAGAGGAAATTTCAATCATGCCGCCGGTGCAAGGCGGCTGACTTTATTCTGGGGAGCGCAGGCTGCTAGCCTGTAGTTGCCGGCAACCCTGCCGGCACAGCTTTGCACGCACAATTCTTGGACTAAGCTGAAGTCGCCCAGGGTCTCGGCAAGCTGCCGAGACCTGCAGGCTGGCAGCCTGCGCTCCCCGGATTTAATCCCTGAAATTTTGGAAATTTGTGGCGACGCCGAAGTCGCGGCTCCGGACAAATTGAATAACTGCCTGGAGATCGTCCTTCTTTTTTCCGGTAACGCGAATTTGCTGGTCCTGCAGTTGGCTTTGAACCTTGAAACCCTGCGACTTGATTGCCTGAATAATTTCCTTCGCCTTGTTCCCTTCCAAGCCCTGCTGAATCTTTAATTCCTGGCGGGCGTGGCCGACAGAGGAAGTCGCGGGCTCCTGCTGTTCGATATTACGCAAGTCCACGCCGCGTTTTGAAAGTTTGCCGATTAGAATTTCACGCAATCCTCGAAGGTGAGCTGCATCTTGGGCAGTAAGCGTGATCTTGTCCTTCTCGAGAAGTATCTCGGCTGTTATGCCTTTGAAGTCGAAGCGGGTCGCCAGTTCCTTGCGCGCCTGATTGACCGCATTATCAAGCTCTTGCTTGTCCACTTCGGAGACGATGTCGAATGAAGGCATGGCAATTCTCGATGCTAGATACTTGATGCGCGATGCCGGATCGGACGCAAGTAAACTTATGGAGTTGTCTCCACGATTTTAACATCGCCGTTTGCCGTGTGTAATCCGATTGCAGCCTGTCCTTCGCCGTGGACTAGCATGTCTATTTTCGCGGCTTGCGCGAATACTGGTCGTGCAACTGGGGGATTGTCAAAGTCGTTACCGATGTGTCCGTATCCGGTTTCCGCAACAAGATGGCAAGCAGTATCCCTGGGAAGGAATGCCCAGGCATTCCCCCGGGCGATATCGGCGTGTACCGAAAATGCTCCAGGATCCCACCAGTCATAGGAGAGGGCGAGATTGCCTCTCTGTAGCGAAAGGGTGGTGTCAGTAAAGCAGTTGCGAACGAACATGCGGCCATCCCTTAACCAGGCATGCACACTTCGTCCGTGCATTCCGTCCACAAGAACTTCGCCCGCATCCAGGCGAAGTTGGGATATGTTTGCGGTCGCCGGAACTACGATCGTCCAATCCACTGTGCCGGATCGATCAAAGAGGGCCCACTTCGGTTTGGGAGGACGTTTGACGTTGATTGAAACGGAGGTTGGCTGCACAGAAACATCGATCGCGATCTGTGTCAGCCGCGTGGGGCTGTAAGCTTTCTTCGTCGCCTGAACCTGCATCTCGTTCGTGTTCGATCCGTAAATAAAGATCGCGCCATCTTGGTTTTGAATAGTTATGTCGGCGGTTGGCTGAATCGTGTAGCGGCGCTCAAAGGTTTCCTCCAGAACGGGGTCACTCTTCGGGCCGCACCCGGCAAGCAACAGGAACAGGACGGCAACGAACGGCCGAAAGTTACGCGATGATCGCACGCACAAACTCTATCAGCGCGTGCACGTTGTTGATCAAGGGAAGAGCTGCGGTGATGCTAATGAACGCGAAAAGGAGTGCTTCAGCCTGGAAGTCGTGTCGCGCCTCGTCCTTTAGATAGTCGCCGGCGATGTTCCAAAACGATCGCGGAGAATTATACACAAAACGCCCGCCGAACTCCCCAAAGGCGACGGAATGATAGTTGAAATCTGTGATCGGCGACCGACGATATTTATTCAGCGCGGGGTCGAATGAATCGCGGCGCCGCTGTGCCGTTAAAGTTAGAGGTTTCATCTTTTGAGAGGTTCTGTTTCCCATTAAGATGCGCCGCACTCGCGGATTGGATTCAAAACTTTTTAGTCACTGCTCACGCTCATGCTCGTAATCGATTGCGCGAGCACGATCGCAATCGCGAACACGACTGCCAGTCGCTCGCGGCTGCCGCACATGAATTAGGCAAGGGTCACGAGGCATGCCGCTACTTGATCCCAAAATATGCAAGGAGTGAATTATTCGTCCGGGTGCTCCGGCTCCAATTCCTTGTGCATGGCTCGATAGGCTTCTTCTTCAGCGGTGCTCCATGGCCCGCTTTGATCGACAAACCAATGCTTTGCCATATCGGCCTGGCCGATCTTCGTTTTCGCGCAACGACGATCGATGATTTGATAATACCGATTGCCGATCTTTTCGTCTCGATCTTTCACCCAAAGCCCGGCCTGATTTATAACATCCGCTAGTTCCTCGGAATTATCCGGCAACAACGCCGCAGCCTTGATCGCGAGCGCGCCGGCAATCAACCGATAATGAAAACGAATGTCGGGCTCTAATTTGTTTGCAGTGAGCCGCTGAATTTCCTTTTGCGAGGCCTTCAGCGCGATCGGCACGTTCTTCTTTTTCTCATTGCCATCCTTGTCGTAGGTGACCTGTTGATAGAACCCGGAACGCCGTTGTTTGGCCAAATCGGGAAATTCAAATGCGCCACTGTCTACGAACGCGTCCGGCGCGATCTCGGTCCCCATCAATTCCATCCCGTCGTAGCGCGCCAGCCATGCTGCGGTGAACCATGCGTGCGCGCGTTCGATTTTGGAAAGTTTTTCGTTGGCGCCATCTTTCAACTCCTTTACGTATTTTTCGAGGACTTTGTCGTACGGCGGCGATAAGTACCGTCCGGCTTCATCGTAACGACGCTCGCGAACGAGTCGACGGCCGAGCAAATACTTTAGTTTCGCGTTGGGATCTTCGCCCTCTTTCGGCGGCGGGGTTTCGGGCAAAGCGTCGACATATTGTTTCAATTCGTTTGTAGTGAGAACGCGTTCAGCTACAAACGCAGCGTCGTTCCAAAGATGTCCTTTAAAAAGCGAATCAAACGATCGAACAAAATCTCCTCGCGCGAGCCGAAGTGCGCCGAGGTCGCCGCTCGCGCTTTGGCCCCAGCCCCAATGTGGGCCTTCAGGAAAGTAATCGTATTCTGTCCACGCCTCGTCTGTCCTTTCGGTTGGAGTATAGGCCGGCGAATTTCTAAGCGACTCCCACGCCTTTGCCATCGTGTTCGCAGCATCAGCGAGTCTTCCAGCCCGGAGCTGCAGTTTCGCCTTCAGCCAAAGCGCCGGGCCGCTTTCGCCTTTGCTTAGCTCCAGCCAATGCGCTGCACCCTTGTAATCTCCGCTGTTGTACGCGACCCAGCCGAGATACTCCGCGTCCTCGATGCGTCCGAGGTTTGCCTGCTTGATAATGTTTAGCCACCGGGCGCAACGATTCACTGGCGCGGTTTCCGAGTCAGGAGGATAGAGATCCGGCGAGGTCGCGGTCGCCAAGATATGGGCAGTGAGCAATCGCCGCAGCAAAGGATCCTGCGCCGCTGATTTTAACTTCGAAACTTCCTTCTGTTCTTCCTCCTTTTTTTGTTCATCATTCCAGGCACTTCTCTCGTCGTATTCCGGGCCGTAATTCAACATTCCTTCGACTGGATCACGATCAGGAATGAGCGCTTTCAGCGAGACGACCGCGCTTGAATCACCAAGAGCAAGTTGCGTCAAAAATAGTGGAGCCGCTTTCTCCGGGTGCTCTTGCTTCCATTCCGCGCGGCCTTGCCAGCCATAACTTTCCGCCGCCAAGCCTAACGAGTCTGCCAGTCCGGCTTTCGCGAATTCACGCGTGCGTTCAAACCACTGTACAGCGCTTTGGTAGTCGTTCGTTTTGAGCCCAACTTTTCCGAGCATGAAAGCAGTCCATACCGAGCGATAATGTCGATTCTGCTCGGGTCGTTTGAGCAAGTCCTCCCAGGCTTTGCGCGCTTCATCCCAATTCTTGTTCAGGAATGCCCGGGCGCCGCGATGATAATCCGCAAACTCTGAATCGAATTCATCAGTTGGAGATGTCGACGTAATCGTTTCGCGCGCGAGCTTGTGTTGCTCCTTTGCTTTCGTTGGATCAGGCGGCTTGATGCGTCCTTCGTTCAGTGCCGCATCAAAATCTTTCAGATCGGCGTCTTCGGTGGCCTGACTGAGGTTGCTGTTGTCGGACGTTTCTTCGTCGCTTTTTTTCTCGGCGTTTTCTGAAACGACGCGTTTTTCAGGCGGATGAAATTCCTTGGCGAGTCGTCGCACTTCCAGGCCCCAATAAAACTCCGGCGACCCATCCACGTTTTTGCCGCCCTCGTCCAGATAAACACCGGGGCCGTAGTAGCCGGTAGCGTGCAATCTGCCCACGAGGCAGAGTGTCGCTCCAACTGTCGTCAACAATTTAGCGAAGCGACTCACTTTAGTTTGAGAATTCAGTTTGCAGATTAGTGGGTTGATCGAAACGAATCCAACCTATTTTGCGGCTTGCGCCTGGCGGCAATCGAAAGCCGTTTTGCGCAACCGAGCTGAAAACGGCGCGCCCATTTTCCGATCGAACGCGCCAGCCGTAAAGTGCGTCGCACGCTTGCAGTTCTGCCTTGTTCCATTTCGCGGTCACATTCACGTTCAGTTGCTCATCCGCTTCGCCCGCATTCACGATCGAAAGATCGACCGGGTTCGCGCCTTCCTGTCGGACGCTGAGTTGATGTTTAGGAGGATTGCCCGCCATCACCGCCTCCAGTGTCGGCCAGCGCCAGTTCCGCGTGTCGGTCGCAATCGGAACGCGATACCAAATTAATTCGCGCAATTCCGACGACCGCGCTTCGTGCCATTCGTGAACGAGCGCCGCGAGTTCATCGGCATCAGCGCCGAATTCTAAAATCCGCGTGCCCGGTGGCCAGGAGGGCTGGACGCTGTCCATAGCCACACTCAACAGTTTTCCATCGTGAGCGTAACCAGCAGCACACCGATAGGTCGGCAGCGCGACCGAAAATGGGATGCGCAGGTTTCCGGCTCGAGAGACCCAGTCGCGCGCCAATTTTGAGTCGCACAACGTCGTACCGCCGCCTGCTGAAATCGGGATCGAATGAACTTGCAACACGTAGCCATCCGTTTCCCGCACCAGCGGAAGAAAATTTGCGTCGTCCAACCACGCTGGCAGCACGGTAATCAGAAACCGGACGGGATGAACGATTGGTCGCAACATGGACAACCACGTCCGATAAGCGCCGAGGTTCTTTTGGGCGCAATCAAAGTCGAACTGGAATTCTTCGATTTTCACATCATGCGAACGAGCGTTATCGAGAAGTTGTTTCGCAATATCGACAATCGTGTTTGCCGGCGCATCATCCGCGCGAAAGGGCCCGGCAAAAGGCGCAACGCGAAGCGCGACGGAGCAGTGTTGAGTCTGTTGTCGCACTGCATCCCAATCAATCGACGCTTTGACGATTTCCGGCCTTTTGCCGCCGAAGTTGATCTCTGCGCCAAGCAGAACAACACCATTCAGTCGGCGTTCGGCTTCGCGGAGTGAATCAATCACAGCTGGCGTCCATTCGCGCTGCCAGATGTAGCCGCGTTGTGGCAACTGTCCCGAAACTTGTACATAGGACCGATTGCAACCTGTGAAGGTGAAGATTGCCGCGCAGAAAATGGTGATTGCTTTCAAACTTAGACCCAAAGAGTGCGATCGAACGTGCGATACTGAATCGCTTCGCTCACGTGCTCGGGTGAGATTTCAGTCTTGCCGTCGAGATCGGCGGTGGTGCGCGAAACTTTCAGGATTCGGTCGTACGCACGAGCGCTCAGGTTCAGTTCGCTCATGGCCACGCGAATCAATTCGTGCGAATCCTGATTGAGCTTGCAGTGTTGCTTAAGGTGACTGGTGGCCATACGCGCGTTGCAATTTACTTTTGCGCCGTCACGAAACCGTTCATGCTGGCGTTGACGCGCGCGGATGACGCGCTCACGAATCGTGGCGGATGTTTCTTCAGCCCGCTCGCTGGCAACGTCTCGATACTCCACTGCTGGCACTTCGATGTGCAGGTCGATGCGATCCAGCAACGGACCGGAAACACGGTGGCGATAGCGTTGGACCTGGGCCGGACCGCACCGGCATTCACGTTTCAGGTCACCAAAGTAACCGCACGGGCACGGATTCATTGCGGCGACGAGCATGAACTCCGAAGGAAAAGTCACACTGCCCGCAGCGCGGGAAACGGTGACCTTTCCGTCTTCGAGTGGCTGTCGCATCACTTCCAACGCAGATCTCTTGAACTCAGGCAGCTCATCGAGGAAAAGGACGCCATTGTGAGCGAGACTTACTTCACCTGGGTTTGGGAACGTGCCACCGCCGAGCAACCCGATGTCGCTGATGGTGTGATGCGGCGGGCGAAATGGTCGCGTGGAGACGAAAGATTGTTCGGCATCGAGTAAACCGGCGATGCTGTGAATCTTTGTCGTCTCAATTGCTTCTTCGAGTGATAGAGGCGGGATGATGGTGGGGATACGCTTGGCCAGCATCGATTTTCCGGAACCAGGCGGTCCGACCATCAAGACGTTGTGACCACCAGCCACGGCGACTTCGACCGCGCGTTTGACATGTCCCTGGCCTTTTACGTCTGCGAAATCGACGTCATAGCTCTGATGCGCGGAAAAAAATCCGGTCAGATCGGCGCGCGTCGGAAGAAGAGGAGTTTCGCCGCGTAAGAACGCGAATGTCTGGCGCAAATTTTGCACGCCATATATGTCGATCTTATCGACCATTGCGGCCTCGAGCGCGTTAGCTTCCGGGACAAACAGAGCGCGCTTGCCGCGCCGCCGCGCTTCCAGTGCCACCGGCAAAACACCTTTCACGGCGCGGACTGTGCCATCCAGGGCGAGCTCGCCCACAAAGCTGAAGTTTTCGAACGGTGAGCTGTCCAGTCCCTCGGTCACAGCGATCATTCCAAGGGCGATTGGCAGGTCAAAGCTCGGCCCTTCTTTCTTAATATCGGCCGGGGCAAGATTGATTGTGGTACGCCCGCGTGGCCAGTAATAACCGCTGTTTGCGATTGCGGTGGTGACCCGATCGCGGCTTTCCCTCACAGCCGCGTCCGGCAGTCCAACGATAACGATGTTCGGATCGCCTCCAGCGCCGTTGACTTCGATTTCAACCTCGTAGGCGTCCACGCCATAAACAGCCGCAGAGTAAATCTTCGCCAACATCGCCGTCGCAGACTCGCAAAAAATCGCGGTGCCGAAAAGCGCCAAATATCCCTCTAAAGTGGGAGGCGACTCACGCCTGCAAAGCCCGTAGAATATATGAGAGGGTGCTCTAGAAAGAGCCCAAGTTACGCCCTCCAAAAATATTGAACAGGAGGCATCCAGCGATTGTCAGTATTCCGAATATTTAACCTTGTTAAATACTTCTCAGGATGCTACAACGCGTGAACGACAGGCCCCCCAGCGGATACAATTTATGGGGAGTTGTCGATTCGGCCCCCAAATGATTAATGAAAAAGAGTTATATGGCTGCTGAGGATAGCGATACCGGAATTAAGATTTACCTGCGCGAGATCGGGCAAATCCCACTGTTGACTCCGGAGCAGGAGATCGAGCTGGCCGCCAAGATTAAGAAAGGCGATCGCGAAGCGCGCGCCCTGATGATTCGGTCCAACTTGCGGCTGGTCGTCAAGATCGCTCACGATTACGCCAATCTCGGGCTGCCGCTCCTCGACCTGATCTCAGAGGGAAACATTGGGCTGATGAAGGCCGTGGAACGTTTCGATCCCGCAAAGGGTGGGAAACTTAGCACTTACGCCGCATGGTGGATCAAACAATCCATCAAACGGGCGCTGGCGAACCAGAGCAAGACGATCCGTCTGCCTGTGCACCTGGTAGACAAGATCTCCAAGATGCGCCGGGTTTCTCTCCAGATGAGTGAAGAGCTTGGCCGCGAGCCCACCGATGACGAGCTGGGGGATGAAATTGGAATTGCCAGCGGCAAAGTTTCCCAACTAAAAACTGTTTCGATCCGCCCAGCGTCACTTGATGCACCGATTAGCGACGACGATTCTACCGAGTTCGGCGAGATTGTTGGCGACGAGGACGCGCAAACGCCCTTTGAATTGCTGCGCGACAAAAATCTGCGCAATGAAGTGGGCGGGTTGCTTGACGTACTTGATGACCGGGAGAAGAAAATCATTTTCCAGCGCTTCGGACTGGACGGCGGCAAACCGAAGACGCTCGAAGAAGTCGGCAAGAAATTTGGCGTCACTCGCGAACGGATTCGTCAGCTGCAAAACATCGCGCTATCGAAGTTGCGCCGCGCGCTCAGCAAGAAGGAGCGTCCGGTCGACGTCGAGTTGCCGGTGGAAGCTTAACTGATCAATATCCTCTCTTTAGAACGGGCGGACCTGCAGTCCGCGCGTTTTTGTTTTGCTCGGCACAAGTGCCACGATCGCTGTAGCCGCTTCTCTGTGGGAAGCGGGTCCGGTGATTGCTGAACAAGGGCGCTGCTCACAGAGCGGCGGCTACAGTCATTTCACCACGCGCAGCTGAATCGAATCGATCATTGCGCGACCCATCCGCACGTCACTGACGATCACTAGGCGGTCTCCGGGCGTAGCCCACTTGTTCTTGCGCAAAACCTTCTCGGCCGCTGCCATTGTCCTATCTGGACCGCCGGCAAATTCGATGCATGCGGGAAACGTTCCCCAACATAGAGCGAGTTGTCTGTAAACTTCCTCGCTCGGAGTAAAAGCAAAGATTGGCGCGCGTTGCGGCCTCAGATTTGAAGCATACCGCGCCATTCTTCCCTGCAATGTGAAGACAACCACTTTCGAATCCTGCAGTGAGTTCGCCAGCGCCACAGCTGAAGCCACCATTTTCTGTCGAGTGTTTGCCAAGAGTGCGCTCTCTGCATATCCCGCCCCGCCGCTGCGCTCGATCCGCGTCGCCACACGGCGCAAAACTTCCACGCACTCAACTGGATAACGGCCGATCGTTGTTTCGCCG
>JBKPRQ010000213.1:0-13879 GCA_046734635.1 Verrucomicrobiota bacterium | reverse complement strand
GAAGGTTATTCGTCCACAGCTCTACCGGTCATCGCAGGTCACTCGATTGCATTTAATCTGCCTGCGCTAGTTATCGTCGCTGCTGTGACCGCGATTTTAGTTTACGGAATTCGCGAGAGCGCGCGCACCAATACGATGATTGTCATCATCAAAGTCGCAGTCGTGGTTTTTGTCATTGCGTTCGGCGCATTCATGGTCAATCCGCCGAACTGGCATCCGTTTGCGCCGAACGGTTTTGCCGGCGTCATGAGCGGTGCTGCGATCGTCTTTTTCGCTTTCATCGGGTTTGATGCGGTTTCAACCACGGCTGAGGAAACGCGCAATCCCCAACGCGACATGCCCATTGGGATTATCGCTAGTTTGATTATTTGCACTCTGCTTTACGTGCTGATGTCGGTCATTCTTACCGGGATCAAGCATTACACGATTTATGCCGGAGATGCGGCCGCCGTCGCCACGGCTTTCGCCAGCAAATCGTGGGCGCGGGCACTTGTTAGCGCAGGCGCGCTCGCCGGGACGACTTCAGTCATCCTGGTTTTCCAACTCGGTCAGCCTCGCATTTTCATGGCCATGGCGCGTGACGGCTTGCTTCCACAGTATTTTGCAAGGATCCATCCCCGTTTCCGCACACCGCACATTACGACGATTTGGACTGGCGTCGTGGTCGGCGTCGTGGCGATGCTCACCGACATCGGTTCATTGGCCGACCTAACCAATATCGGAACGCTCTTTGCATTCATCCTGGTTTGTTTGGGTGTGAACGTGTTGCGCCGTGTTGCGCCTGAGCGACATCGCCCCTTTCGTGTTCCGTTTGTTCCGGTGTTTCCGATTCTTGGAATTATTCTCTGCGTTATGTTGATGCTGAGTCTACCTGTGATGACGTGGATCCGATTCGTTGTCTGGCTCGGAATCGGACTGTTCATTTATTTCTTTTACAGTGTGCGCCACAGCAAACTCCGCCGTGGACTCGACGCTGGCATAACCGAAGACGTACCGCCGCCGCTGATCAAGACATAGATCGCCTGTGGCGTGCTTTGTCTCTGCGACAGCGGACACTACAGCGACCAGAACCTACGCAGCTTTCTGCTGATGAGAGATTCTATCGTCCACTTCCAGCCACTCGAACGTCGTCGTCTTCGCCGGATCGAGTCCTAGTTTCTTGACCTCTTCGCCGAAGTAATCGCGCTTTTCTTTTTCCGGATGGTTGTAGAGACTGCTTGCCTCGACCTCGTCAGCCCATCCTTTGATTTCCTCCGGCGCTTTCTTTTCGCCGGTCTGATTGAGCCATTCGAGGATTTCCTGGTCGCTCGCGCCCTGCTCAATTTGCGCTTTGAAATCGTCGCCTTTCACACCTTTGAAACCAAAGAGGACGTTATCGAGCGGGCAATCGAAGTGATATTCGCCAATATTTCCCCCAACCTCGGCGCGGCATTTATCGATGGTCCGACCAAGTATCGCATAACCGCCAACGCGGATCCGTGGACTGCGCGGGGCCTCTTTTGTCAGATCTTTTCCCGTTATCTTCTTTTTCATATCGTACGTGTTTCGGATGGCGCGATCCGGTTGCCAATTTGGCAGGCGAAACACGCGTCTTACAGTTGTGCGGTGAAGGCAACTCAGCTGCTGCTCGCGATTTGTGCCGCAACATTGCACGCCCAAGACGTTGATGTTGCGGTCCCGCCGGCTGGAAAACTTTACCACGGCCTTTACTGGGGTGGCGTTGGAACGGACGAACATGATCCAACTGAGCACGATGTCACCGAGAACGACGTCGCGCGATATGAGGAAGCGGTCGGCAAACAAGTCGCGTGGGTTTACTTCGCGAACAACTGGTTCGAATCACGAAGATTTCCGGCGGCGATGTGCAGCTGGATCCGCAATCTTAAAAAAATTCCGTACATCCGGTTGATGCTTCGTTCCGATGTTGATCAAGGACATCGAGAGAAGAATTTCACGCCCCAGAAAATAGTCGCGGGCGAATTCGATGACGATCTTCGAGCATGGGCGCGCGACGCGAAGAATTTTGGCTCGCCGATTTTGATAGAGTGGGGGACGGAGCCGAACGGAGACTGGTTCAGCTGGAACGGCAAATGGAACGGCGGCGCCGGAGAAGGGCCGGCACGCTACGTCGCCGCTTACCGGCATATTGTTGATGTGATGCGCGCCGAGGGCTCAGGTAATCTGCAATGGGTTTGGCACGTCAACTGGCTCGATGAGCCGGAGAAAGACTGGAATCGTTTCGAGAATTATTTTCCAGGAGAAAATTATTGCGACTGGGTCGCGCTCAGTGCTTATGGGCCAATCACGCCCATGACAGCTGATGGCACGGAGAGCCTGGCGTTTAAGATGCGCGAGGCCTATCCGCGCCTTACGAAAGTCGCACCCGGCAAGCCGATCATTATCGCCGAGTTCGGCTGCGATCTGCATAACCGGCGAGTGAACACAGCAGAATGGGCGAAGGCTGCGCTGGAAGATCTGTTATCAAATCGATGGCCCGGCGTGGTCGGCTTCTGCTGGTGGAATGAGGGCTGGCAAAACGATAATCATAAGAAGCACGACACCGACATGATCATTTTGCACGATGCTGATCTGACGCGTGTGTTTCGCGATGAGCTTGCGAAGCACGCTGAGAAAGTTCAGGAGTCTGCAGTGCTTGCGCCGCCGAGGTAGGGGCGGTTCACCCGAACCGCCCGTGGGCGATTGAGGTCGATCGCCCCCACCTAACATGACAAGGACCCGAACGGGCCGCATAGTCTGCCATGGTTAAGGTTGACGTCACTTATACCGGCGATTTGCATTGCGACGCGACGCACGGCCCTTCGCAATCAAAGATTTCCACGGACGCGCCGACCGATAACAAAGGTAAAGGCGAAGCGTTTTCACCGACTGATCTCGTAGCGACGGCTCTCGCTACGTGCATGAGCACGACCATGGGAATAAAAGCGGAGGAACTTGGTGTCGATCTGCGCGGAATGATCGTGTCAGTTCAAAAAGAAATGTCCAAGGATGCGCCGCGTCGTATCGTTGCGCTCCCGTCAGAAATTCGCATTCCACTTCCGCCCGATTCGCCGCATCGCGAGGCGCTCGAGCAAACGGCGCTCAATTGCCCGGTGCACAAAAGTCTCCCAAAGGAAATCGATCGGCCGACGAAATTTTTTTGGGAAGGGTAACGCCCGTCATCCCGCACGGAGTGAGGGACCTCTCACAGGGAGTCTTGATTACACAAGTGTTTAAGCGTGATCCATTGTGAATAGGTGGGGTCCTTCGCTTCGCTCAGGATGACGCCGTTTTAGATGGGTAGGCGAGGTTACCTGCGCGCTACGTGTAGAGCCACTGCATGTAATCACGCACGCCGTCCTCGAGTGGAAATCGCGGCTCGTACCCAAGCACGCTGCGCGCGTTCGTGAGATCAGCCTGTGTGAAGTTTTGGTAATGCGCGTGCGGGTTATCGAAGTACTCCGGCTCGAAATTGGTGCCCAGACATTTGTTTAAAACATCGATTAGCTCGTTGAACGAGCGCGCCTGGCCTGAACCGAGATTGTAAATTCCGCTGGTTCGCGCATCGAGCGCGCGAATGCTGCCTTCAACGATGTCCTTCACATAAACGAAATCGCGTTTCTGTTCGCCGTGCTTGAAAATGCGCGGCCGCTGGCCGGCCTTCATTTGTCGCGACAAATGATACACCATGCTCGCGGGCACGCCTTTGTGTGCTTCGCGCGGTCCGTAAACGTTGAAATAACGCAAGCCGACTATGATCCAGTCCGGTGACTCGGCAGCGGCACTCCTGGCGATGTTGTCCATGATGACTTTGGAAAACGCGTAAACGTTTGCCGGCGCGGCGCCGGTTGATTCCGCGCTGGCCTCTGTTGCCGCACCGTAAGTTGCCGCAGAAGAAGCAAAGATAATTCGTGTCTTGGTCGGACGCGCAAAGTTCAGGATTCGTCGAAAACTTTCGACGTTGTCGTGCACTTGCTCGAACTGGTCGTGATTGGTGGTATCGGTGATCGACGCGAGATGAAAAATCGTTTCGAATGTTTCGTCACCGAATTGCTCGTGCCAATCGAGCGACGCCAGATCCTGCGCGACGAAATCGCCCCGGTAACCGGTGAGATTTTTGAAATTACCAGAGCGAAAATCGTCAATCACCGTGAGACGCGCGTCCGGAAATTTTTCCTGCAATGAGAGTGTGAGGTTGGAGCCGATGAAACCGGCGCCTCCGGTGACAATGAAGTTCAAACGAGAATCAGTTGATGACACAGGAAATAATTTGTGGGTTGATTAAATAGTTCTTGCAGCGCCAAGCGCAAGCCGCTACTTCTCGATTTAGTTCTTTGCGAGCTTGGAAAAGTGGGTCGGCGCAAGAAATCCCGTGAGAATCGGGAGCAGTTGCGCTGCTGTAACTGGATACGACTTCCCATTGGGCCAATCCCCGAAAATCTCGGGGGTGAAGGCGGGAAGAAGGTGATTTCGGCGAGTGCCGAAACAAAGCCAGGAGCCAGAATATTTGTCCGGTCCACCTCATTCTGTAGCCGTCGCGCGGGTGCGCGGCGCCTGCGCGTCTCACAGGGACGCGGCTACAGCAAAAACTTCTTCGCAAAAAGAAGAATGAGAGCTGGATGATGGCCTGCTGTAGCGGCGATCTGTGACCGCCGAATCGACCGAGGCCTAACAAGTCCAACTCTCTGAGTTGGAGGTAACTTGTTATGAAAAATCGTCCATTTTGGTTTGTCCATCCCTGGGGAGCATGCAGAATCCGCGTTCTCCCATTTGCACTTCTCATCTTCGCGCCGCTTGTTTGCTTTGGCCAGCAGGGGAGTCCGAGTCCTTCGCCGTCACCGAGCGAAATAGAAGCAGAGCCAATCGTTGTTACTGCTACGCGGTTCGACATTCCGCTCGAACTATCGCCCGCCAGCGCGAGCGTGATTACCTCGGAGGATTTCGAACAAAAACAGATCGAACGGGTAAGCGACGCGCTGCGTGAAGTGCCAGGCTTGTCCGTCGTCCAAACCGGAACAGCGGGGCAGTTGACGTCTGTTTTCACTCGCGGATTGCGCAGCGAGCACACCCAGGTCCTGCTCGATGGCATCCCGATCAATCAAGGTCTTCAGGGTGCGTTTAATTTCGCCGATCTGACCATCGACGATATCGACAGGATCGAGGTGGTGCGCGGGCCGCAGAGCACTTTGTATGGGCCGCGCGCGCTCGCAGGCGTCATTCAAATTTTTACCAAGCAAGGCACCGGGACGCCAGGAGCGATGGTCGCCGCCGAAGGTGGATCGTACGACACTTTCCGCGAATGGAGTCAGAGCGATGGTAGGATCGGCAACTTCGATTATTCAGTCGGCGCGAGCCGGATCGACACCGACAACGCGCGCCCGAACAATAACTATCGCAACACCGCTGCGATCACTGACGTGGGCTGGTCGCCCAACGAACAATTACGAATCGGCAGCTTGTTCACTTACTCGGTCAGCGATACCGGAAATCCAAACACGATCTTCGACCCGCGTCCCATCGATCACTTTCTGACGGAACGCTGGTTAATCGGTCCTCACATCAATTGGAAGGCGGCAGACTGGTGGGAACACAAGTTCATTGTCAGTTACGATCACGAGCGACAATTGAACGATCCGAACCAAGATGGGTTCGTCGGTCCGACCCGGGCGCTCTTTGAACGAACGCAAATTGATTACCAGAATGATTTGCGTCCAACTTCGTGGCTCACGCTGACTTCAGGGTTTTTCTACAGCCGCGTTAACGCCGGACAGGAGCGCCCGTTTGTTCTGCAAATTTTCGGGCCGCAACCGACGTTCGTCAGCGACCACACCGAAGAGATCGCCGGGTTCCTGCAGGCGACGCTGACGCCGATCGAGAATCTGATCTTTGTTGCCGGCGGCAGGTATGATCATTTCAATCAGTTCGGAGGCGTATGGACTTATCGCATCGCCGGAAGCTACAATATCGACAGGACAAACACAGTACTGCATTCGAGCGTGGCAACGGGGTTCAGCCCACCAAGCAGTCAGGACAAAATTTTCGGAAACAATTTCGGTCTAAGGCCGGAGCACGATTTTGGCTGGGACATTGGCGTCAGGCAAGAGCTCTGGCAGAAGCGCGTTGCTGTTGGTCTGACTTATTTCCAAAACGACCTGTCGAACGCGATCGGATCCAACGGCCTCTTTCAGACGCTTAATCTCGGCGCAGCTGAGACCCAAGGGTTGGAAGCCGAACTGCGCGCGCAACCGATCCCCAATCTCTTGTTTACAGTGAGCTACACCTATCTGGAGGCCGAAAAAACTTCCTCGAAAGACATTTCGCAATTACAAGGCGCGCGTCTGCCCCGTCGGCCTCGGAATGAACTTTACGCATCGGCTTCATATCTCTGGTGGAAAAAACTGCGCACTGTCGTCGAAGCAAAGTTCGTAAACGCGCGGGAGGAACTGACCTTCGGCGGTCCAAACTTCGACATCGAAGATTACAGTTTCGTGAATATCGCGGCGGAGTACGAAGTGAACCCGCACCTGTCATTCTTCGGCCGAATCGACAATCTGGCGAACGAACACTACTCGGAAGTGTTCGGCTTTCCCGCACTCGGCCGCGCGGCGTTTGGTGGCGTGAAGGTGCGATTTTAGCCGTTGCAGGGGGAGTCCGGCAGGCAGGATCGCCAGCGTTACCGTAACACGTAGCGGCCGGTCTTTTTTGTTCCGATCCGTCGCACCAAACCGGCTTTGATCAGTGGCCGCAATAAATCGAGCGCGCCCTGTTTTGATATGCCTACGCCGTCCCAGATTTCACGCGGCGTCAGCGCTTTGTGTTCGCGCAATAAATGCAAAAGTTGCTCCTGTTTCGGACGAAGCACCAGTTTTGCTTTTCCCTTGTGTGCGGAGAGCTTCTGAATCCGGCTCCAGATTCGCTCCAGTGTTACGCGTAATCCCTCTGCGCCGTACTCCAGCCAGGTGGTGAGATCGCTATCTTGTTGCTGCGCCCTTAACAAAGCGGCGTAATAGCGCGGTCGGTCTTCCCAGTAAAATTCGTCGATTGAAAAAATGTGGTGGTTATCGAAGCCACGCCTGTAAAGTTCCCAGAGGCTGAGCATGCGGCCGGCCCGTCCATTGCCGTCGGCAAAGGGATGAATTGTTTCAAACTGATGATGCACAATGGCAGAACTCAGGATGGGAGAAACTTTTGCCGCATCGGTGTTCCACCACTCAAGCAAGTCCGACATCATTGGTCGCACGCGTTCTGGGGGCGGCGCCACATGCGGGCCCACCCGCACCCGAATCGTTCGGTACTGTCCGGCCGTTCCCTGATCCATCACTTCACCTGCCATGATGCGATGCAATTTTAGAACGTCAGCGTGCGCAATGATGGCGCGCTTTGCGTTTTTCTCTACAAACCTTAGACCAGCGAAATAATTCGCCACCTCCCGGCGCGGGCGCTGCGCGGTCGCCGGAATCTGCTGGCCTTCTTCGATTGCGCGCACCTGCTCCAGCGTGAGAGGATTTCCTTCGATTGCCGTGGAAGAATGCGCGTTGCGGACGCGTGTGTCTTTCTGCAGTGCGGGAATCCACGCCACCTGCACCGCTGCCGTGAGAATGCGCTCCCGCAAGGCGGCGATGTGCTCCACTTTTGAAAGTAGTAGCGGGGTGATTGTGTAGATCGGCCTGTAACTCATGCCCTGTTAGTCAAGCATAAGTCAAGTTAATAGTCAAGCTATGTTTGGCCGTTTTCCCTGGATACGCCGGTGTTTGTGAAGCTCGTTGCGCAGAAATCCCATGCTATGACAGTGGCCAGATAGTCAAGTATAAGTCAAGTTTTTAGTCAAACGTACTTTCCCCCGGGGACAGGGCTTATTCAGACTGAAATGCATGCGTACGGAGGCGCGCAGGTGCGCTTAGCAGCCCTTGTCATTCCGAGCGAAGTCGAGGAATCTCTTGTTCGGCAGTAATTGTAACGGAGGATTTGAGCTTACAGAATGAATGTCATTTATCTCGTGGCCGGCGTATTTGGGGGCGGTCTGCTTTTTGCCCTCATCTTTCTCCTGGCGCGCCGTAGCGAAGCCGCTGGTGACGCGCTTGTCGGAAAGATCGAATTACTCGAACGCGCGCAGGAGCGAAGCGAGCGAATGGTGCGCGAAGAGATGGCGCGCAGCCGCGAAGAAGGTGCGAATGCCGCAAAAGCGCAGCGCGAAGAACTGACGAAATCTCTCGAAAGCGTGCGATCGGTTGTCGATCTGCGCTTGAAGCAGTTGCAAGAGGACAACTCGACACAAATCGACAAGATGCGCGCGACTGTTGACGAAAAATTGCAGGGCACGCTGGAGAAACGCCTCGGCGAATCGTTCAAACTGGTAAGCGATCGATTGGAGCAGGTGCACCAGGGTCTCGGCGCGATGCAGCAATTGGCAAGCGACGTCGGTGGTTTGCAACGCGTGCTTACGAATGTGAAAACGCGCGGCGGTTGGAGCGAATGGCAGCTCGGAGTGTTGTTGGAAGAAATGCTGACACCCGAACAATTCGCTAAGAACATGAAGACACGCGACGACACCGACGAGCGTGTTGAGTTTGCAATCAAATTGCCGGGTGACGACAACGGCGCGCCCGTGTGGTTGCCCGTTGACGCGAAATTTCCGATGGAACATTACGAGCGCCTGACCGCCGCGCAGGAAAGTGGCGACTCCACAGCCGTGGATGCTGCGATGAAAACCTTGGAGACGCAGTTGAAGCGCTGCGCCAAAGATATTTGCGACAAGTATATTAACCCGCCAAAGACGACCGATTTTGCGCTCCTGTTTTTGCCGAGTGAGGGACTTTACGCGGAAGCGATTCGTCGTGTGGGTCTGGTGCAAAACGTCCAGCGTGATTGCCGGGTCACCTTCGTAGGACCGACGACGTTGGCCGCGTTGCTTAACAGTTTGCAAATGGGTTTTCGCACGCTCGCAATTCAAAAGCGTTCAAGTGAGGTCTGGAACCGCCTGGCAGAGGTGAAAACGGAGTTTGGGAAATTTGGTGAAGCGTTATCAGCGGTTAAGGAGAAGATCGATCAGGCGTCGCGGAAAATAGAAGATGTCAATGTTCGATCCCGCGTTATCACGAAAAAATTGCGCGACGTAGAAGAATTACCGTCAAATCCACAGCCGATGCTGAGAAACCTGTTGCCAAGTGAGAATGACGATAGTCTCGCTTAATAGAGGGACATGAAGACGGCACTAGTCACCGGAGCGAATAAGGGAATTGGCTACGAGGTCGCGCGTGAGCTAGCGGGAAAAGGATTTCACGTTTTCGTCGGAGCGCGGAACCGGGATGCCGGTCGCAAAGCGGTCGAGCAGATCGCCAAGAAAAGCGGGAAAGCCACTTTTCTAGAGATCGATGTCGCAGATAATGCGAGCGTCACCGCTGCCGCGCGCGAGTTTGCCAGGGCGGCGGATCATTTGGACGTCCTCGTAAATAACGCGGGAATCATTGTCGATGGGGATGATGCGATCCTTGAGGTCAACGATGAGCTATTACGAAAAACCCTTGAGACAAATACGCTCGGGGCGCTGCGGGTGACCCGCGCGTTCGCTCCTTCGCTCAGAAAAAGCAAAGCACCGCGTGTGATCAATGTTTCCAGTGGCGGCGGGCAGCTAACCGGCGGCGCGGATGGTTGGTCGCCGGCCTATTGCATTTCGAAAACAGCGCTCAACGGTGTGACATCGCAGCTTGCCACTGCGTTGCCGAAGTTTGCTGTGAATTCAGTTTGCCCAGGCTGGGTGCGCACGGATATGGGCGGACAAGGCGCTAGTCGTTCAGTGGAGGAAGGTGCGGACACAATTGTGTGGCTTGCTGCCGATGCGCCACAGAAGCTGACTGCGAAATTTGTGCGCGATCGGAAGGAGATTCCGTGGTGATACTGCTTCTGTAGCCGCTTCGCTGTGCGAAGCGCGCGGGAGCGCGTGAGAGAGCAGCGTATTCCTACGTCGCCCACAGGGCGACGGCTACAGGCGAAGAAGAATCGAGCAGGAGCAAGAGTAAGATAAAGAGCAAGAGATCACAGAACCTGGTCCCACTTGCTCTGATCTTTGAGCATGATTTCGCGGAGGAGGCGAACAGGTGGCATGCCGTGATTGAGAAGCTCATTATGGAATTTTTGAAGTGAGAAATTGTCACCCTCCTGTGCTTTGTAATCGTCGCGCAATTTCAAAATCTGCAATTTGCCCAGGGTGTAATTGAGGTAACCAGGATCGAAGGTCCCGCGTATCGCTTCCTGGCGCGCCGGTTTTTCCTCATAATAACAATTGTCCTGAAAAAACTTGGTTGCTTCATCGATCGACATCTTCTGCGTGTGCATCTTGATTGACACACATAGCCGGCATAAGCGCAGCAGCGCTTCGTCGGCCTGGGCCATGCGATATTTGGCCTCGCGTTTTACGTCGTCTTCACTGGGAGTAGAGTTGGTGGAACTGCCGTAGCCTTCGTCGAGCATCATTTTTTCGCAGTAATGCGCCCATCCTTCAACGAACGCGTAGCTGCCGAAGATTTTTTCAACCTTGTTTGCCGGCGATGCGTTCAAGTGCAGGAACTGAACATAGTGACCAGGGTAAGCTTCGTGAATCGAAGTAACGTCCGAGGTGAAATAATTGAAGGCGGTGAGCCATTCCTCTTTTTGCTTTTCCGGCCAGTCGTTCTCCGTGGGCGTGATGTAGTAATACGCCTCGTTGGCGCGCTTCTCGAATGGACCAGGCGTGTCCATCGAAGCAAAAGAGGTGGCACGGAGATATTGTGGCGTCTCCTTCACCTTCGCTCGAACATCAGACGGGATGCCGACCAGGCGACGGTTTAAGACATATTTGCGAATTTTGTCCAGGTCCTTGGCCACATCGGGGATGAGATTTTGCGGCGTGGGATGCTCGCTCTGAATCTGCTTGAAAACTTCGATCGGCGGCTTGTTCGGATCGATTTTCTTTGCCGCTTCGGCGAACGCTGTCTGTTCGGCTTTTAATTGCTCCATCCCGATCTCGAGGATTTTTTGCGGTGGAAGATCGACGAGTTCGGTTTGAGCAAGGAAATGTCCGAATTTTTCTTCGCCCAAGGCATAATCCATTGACGCTTTCGGAAGTTTCTCACGCTCGAGCCACGCCGCGTAATCATTGAGCGCATTCGCAGCTTTGCGATTGGCCTCATGAAAGGCGACGCGAAGCTGTTCGTCTTTAAGGTTGCCGATGGCGGCAACGAGATCTTTTTTCAGGAAATCCGCGGAACCCCTCGCGATCTGAATGGCCAGTTCCACGTACGGTTTGGGAACGACATCATTGAGATTTGTTCTCGCCGCGATGAGGATATTAGGAATTTGAGATTCGATGGCGACCAGGCTGCGAACACGATCTTCGAGCGGCGCGAAGTTCCTCTTGATGTAAACGTTCACATCTGCTGCACGCGCATAGACCATCGGATTTCGCTCGAACACCGCCATGTCCTGCATTTCAAAGAGCTCCTTCTTTACTGTGGCCTGCAGAATTCGCAGATCGATGGATTGACGGGCACTCAGTTTGCTCGGGTCGAACTTGCTCAGTCGATCGTCGAAGCGCCGTAGCCGGGAAAGCTCCGCGTCGAGCGCGAGGCGGCTATAGTCGGTGATCTTACCGTCGTATTCATGAAGGCCGAGAGCGGTCCCTTCCAACGGATGAGCGCCCAGGTAGCCTTTTATGTATTCCTCGGCCACCGCCTCATACTCGCCGTCTTCTGTTTCGGCGGCGGAACCTCGAATGCCTCCAGGGGAGAAACCGAGCGCGACGAGGAAAAGGGTGAAGGCGAAAGCTTTAAGGCCAGGGGCTGGTTTCATTGACGAGGCAAAGGTAAGACAACGATCTGCGTTGGGTGTTGCCAAAAATTTCCGGTGAGCGATGGTGAGCCTGTTTTTCAAACTGGGGTCGAAGTATGAGGCGCTTCATGATCTTGCCATTGTTGGCCTGTCTCTTACTCTGCGCTTTTCCTGTCTTCGCACAGGAGGCCGAGCCGGGAAAGAGTGAAGAGGATAACGGCTATGTGCAAATTTCAATTTTCGCAAAAGCCCTTGAGTTGATCCGGCAGGACTACGTGGACGAGAACAAGACGAGCTACCACGACCTCATAAACGCAGCAATGAAGGGGATGCTTTCCTCGCTGGATCCACATAGTCAGTTCATGGATCCGGATGATTTCCGCGATATGCAGGACGACACGCGCAGTCGTTTCAACGGCCTTGGGATTGAGGTCTCAATGAAAAATGGTCTGCCTACGGTGATTACAGCGATGGAGGACACGCCCGCGGCCAAGGCTGGAATCCTCTCCGGCGACCAGATCTTGCGAATCAATGGCATTTCGACGGAAAGAATGGATTTGCAGGACGCCATCAATGTTTTGCGCGGCCCTGCTGGGGCCAAAATAACGATGACGTTGCTGCGTCCTTCGACCAAGGAAATTAAGGAATACGCGCTGCAACGCGCAGAGATTAAGATCCAAAGCGTCAAGGGAGCCAGGCTAATCGACCCGGAACTGACAGGCCCATTCAAGATCGGTTATGTCCGATTGGTGCAATTCAATGAGCCGACGGCAGACGAACTATCAAAAGCGCTCGATGAATTGCAGAAACAAGGTATGCAGGCGCTCGTTCTCGATCTGCGAAACAATCCAGGTGGACTGCTGAATAGCGCGGTCGATGTCTGCGCGCAGTTTCTTCCGCCTAACACAAAGGTCGTCTCAACGCAGGGCCGGGTGGCTTCGCAACAGCATGACTATTCAACTTCCGGCGTAAAAAAAGAACGCTCGAATTTCCCAATGGTGGTGTTGATCAACGAAGGTAGCGCAAGCGGAGCCGAGATCGTTGCCGGGGCGCTGAAAGATTTGCGCCGAGCTGTGCTTGTCGGGGAAACCACTTTTGGAAAAGGTTCCGTGCAGAATGTCATGCAATTGCCGGACGGCTCGGCGGTTCGTTTTACGACGGCGAAATATTATACGCCGAGCAAACAGGTCATTCAGGGCAATGGCGTGGCACCGAATATTCGTGTTGGAATGACTGCGGAGCAGGAGCGTTCCCTCTTTGCGCTGCGTAATGCGGGAAATATGAAACCCGAGGAGGAGAAAGGTATCATCAAGACGAGAGACCCGCAGATGCTGCGAGCAATCGACGCGCTCAAGGGCGTGATGATTTACGCACAAGAGAACGCGCCAAAGGCGCAAGCGGTAAAAAAATAAACAACTCTGGTCATCCCGAGCCGCGCAGACGGTGAGGGACCCCACACCAACAGAGAACGTCACGCTACCTAGATAGGTGACCCAACAGCTTTTGAGAGGTCCTTTGCTCCGCTCAGGATGACCCGCGTATTTTGTTTGTTGTGAAAACAGTACTAGCTCTTGAAACCTCATGCGACGAAACCGGGGTTGCGATCTTGCGCGGGCGTAACGGCGATTCACGCTCGGAGTTACTTGCCAGCGAAGTCGCATCTCAAATCGCCGCGCATGAAAAATACGGCGGGATCGTGCCCGAAATCGCGTCGCGAAATCACCTTCTCTACGCGCCGCGGCTACTCGATCGCGTTACGACTTCGGCGGGCATTAGTTTGTCAGAGATCGATGCCTTTGCCGCGACGAGCGGACCTGGTCTGGCGAGCTCACTCATGATCGGCGCGTCGATTGCGAAAGGTTTGGCAATCGGCTCTGGCAAACCTTACGTCGCCATCAATCATCTCGAAGGACATTTGCTCTCGCCCTTTTTTGGAAGTGGCGTCGGCATCCTGCCGACCGCGGGGACATCGACTGGAAGCCGATGCCACATTTCGCTCATCGTCAGCGGCGGCCACACGATGTTGGTTCGAGTCCATGGACTTGGTGATTACAAATTGATAGGTCGAACTGTCGATGAC
>JBKPRQ010000212.1:0-9781 GCA_046734635.1 Verrucomicrobiota bacterium | reverse complement strand
GCTGATGCACCAGTCGCGAATGTTCTCCAGCCATTGTGCGTAAACCTTCTCCCAATGCGGAGGAAAGAACCGGATCAGGTGATCGCGGACTACCGCCAGAGCTTCCTTTGTCTTTGGATAACGCAAGAACCATTGCTCACTGATGCGCGGCTCGATTGGTACATCGCTGCGATCGCTGAACCCGACATTGTTTTCGTACGGCTCCGTTTTCGCAAGAGCTCCCTTCGCCTGCAATAACTCTGCTGCTTTTTCTCGCGCTTGGAACCGCTCGAGTCCATCCAACTCCGGAACCTCTGGGCAATTGATGCGACCGTTGGAATGCAGCACGTCGACAACCGGCAGATTATGTCGTTGGCCAATTTCGAAATCCAGCGTGTCGTGCGCGGGCGTGACTTTCAAAACACCCGTACCGAATTCAGGATCGATTGCTTCGTCGGCAATGATCGGAATTTTCTCACGCGCCAGGGGACGCCAGGCGTTTTTGCCCAGGAGATCGACGTATCGCTTGTCTGTTGGATGAAAAGCCATGGCAGTGTCAGCCATGATTGTTTCCGGACGCGTAGTTGCGATTTCCAGGAAACGCCCGGGCTCCTCCACAATTTCGTAGCGAACGAAGTAGAGATTCCCCTTCTGTGGCTTGGAAATCACTTCTTCATCCGACACGGCAGTTTGGGCGGCCGGATCCCAGTTGATCATGCGGCGACCGCGATAAATCAGCCCTTTCCGATAAAGGTCGACAAAGACTCTTTGGACAGCTGCAACGTAAGCGTCATCGAGCGTGTAGCGTTGACGCGACCAATCACAGGAACAGCCTAACCGTTTAAGCTGCTCGATGATGATGCCGCCGTGTTTATCCTGCCACTCCAACACGCGCCGCAGGAACTCTTCGCGGCCGAGATCATGCCGTGTCTTGTTTTCGGTTCGCCGCAGATGTTTCTCGACTGCCGTTTGGGTACCGATTCCTGCGTGATCCACCCCTGGCAGCCAAAGAACTTCAAAGCCCTGCATTCGCGCGCGGCGCGCAAGAATATCCTGGATGGAGTTGTTGAGCACGTGGCCAAGTGTCAGCACGCCAGTAATGTTTGGCGGAGGCATCACGATAGAGAACGGCGGTTTCGACGAATTCGGGTTCGCAACGAAATCGCGATTATCCATCCAGCGTTGATACCATTTCGGTTCAACCGACTTTGGGTCGTATCTCTTCGGAAGTTCGGCCATCGCGATCAATCATCCAAAGCCGGAGCGCGTTTGCAAATCGACGGCGCGCCCGGCGGTGCGTCCTACCACGTGCTTGCATCGCGAAGCCCTAACCGCCACCTTCCCGCTGCATGAGTGATTCGCGCCCGATTGGTGTTTTCGATTCTGGGATTGGCGGCCTTACCGTAGTGAAGGCGCTGCGTGATTTGCTGCCAAACGAAAACATTTTTTATCTTGGCGATACGGCGCGCGTTCCTTACGGCCCGAAGAGTCCGGAAACCGTGCAGCGCTACGCCGTGGAACTGGCGGGAATCCTGACACAGAAAAACGCGAAGGCGCTGGTTGTCGCGTGTAATACGGTTTCGTCAGTGGCGTTGCCGTTGTTAACGAAGAGATTTTCCGTACCTGTAATTGGGGTAATTGAGCCAGGAGCGCGGGCAGCGTTGCAAGCAACACGCAACCGGCACATCGGGGTGATCGGAACCCGTGCGACGATCCGCAGCGGCGCGTACGAAAAGGCGTTGCGCGCGGCGGACGACAACGTGCGCGTGAGCAGTCATGCATGTCCGTTGCTTGTTCCTTTGATAGAAGAGGGGCTGCTCCACGACGAAGTAACAGACCGAATGATTCTGCGCTACCTCGAGCCCATGCTTGCTGATGGAGTCGATACACTGGTGCTCGGCTGTACTCATTATCCCTTGCTCAGCGACGCGATCGCTCGGGCGCTCAAGCGCCAGGTTATGCTCGTCGATTCTGCGCAAAATTGCGCACGCGCGGTGGAAGAAACATTAGATCGACAATCGATTCGGGCGGCGGTGTCAAATCGCGGCGAGTTACATGTCGCTCTCACCGACGCAGCTGATAATTTTCTCAATGTCGCCCGCGACGCGCTGCAGTTGAGTTTCGGCGAGATCGAGCTGCAGCCTTTGCCCTAGGTTTTCGCAGTCTTTTGGCCACGAGATCATAGGAGTGGTCGATCATTTTTCGCAGCTCGGGATCGGGAATGCCGCGTTCAATCTCCACGGTATTCCAGTGTTTTTTGTTCATGTGATAACCGGGCGTTACCTGCTCGTAACGATCACGCAGCTCGAGAGCCAAATCAGGGTCGCATTTCAAGTTCACTGTAGTCGGCACTTCGTCGAGAGTTGCTAACGCGAACATTTTGTCGCTAACTTTGAACACGAGAACAGTCGGGCCGAATGGCGTTCCTTCCGTCGCGCCAGGTTTCGTCAAACAGTATTCACGGAACTGAGCGAGATCCATCAGGCGATCCGTTCACGTAGGATCGCCGGCAGATCTTGAATCGCAACGCGTTCCTGTTTCATCGAATCGCGATCGCGTAACGTCACCGTATCGCGCAACGCGGCATCCTTTTCCCCGAGCGTTTCAAAATCAATCGTCACTCCGAACGGGGTACCAATTTCATCCTGACGACGGTACCGACGGCCGATGGCGCCGCTCTCATCATAGAAAACAGTCATGTGCGGCCGTAAGAGCTCGACAATCTCCTTTGCTTTTCCGACCAGCTGCGGGTTGTTCTTCAGCAGCGGAAATACACCGCACTTGATCGGGGCAATTCGCGGCTGGAAACGCAGTACGATGCGCGTCTCCATTTTGCCTTTCTCATCTGGCGCCTGATCTTCCGAGTACGTCTCGCAAATTAGCGCCAACACCGTGCGATCGACACCAGCGCTCGGCTCAACAACATGCGGCACAAATCGTTGTTTTGTTTCTTCATCAAAATATTCGAGAGACTTCCCGCTCGCTTTCTGATGTTGCGACAAATCGTAATTCGTCCGATACGCGACGCCCTCTAGTTCCTGTCGGCCAAACGGAAAATCGTATTCAATGTCATATGTCCCTTTTGAATAGAACGCGCGCTCTTCGTCGGGCACCGTGAGCACGTGAAGTTTGCCGCGCGGAATCCCGATGTTCTCATAAAACTTCAGGCGTTCTTCCTTCCAATATTCGAGCAATTCCATTCCCTGTTCTGGACGACAAAAATATTCGAGTTCCATTTGCTCGAACTCGCGCGAGCGGAACGTGAAATTCCGCGGATTAATTTCGTTCCGAAACGCCTTGCCAATTTGCGCGATGCCGAATGGCAATTTCTTGCGCGAGACTTCGAGAATATTTTTGAATTGAACAAAGATCGATTGCGCTGTTTCAGGACGCAGATAGGCAATGGAACTTTCGTCAGCCGCGGCGCCTATATGCGTCTCAAACATCAGGTTGAACTGCCGCGGTGCGGTTAGATCCCTGCCACCGCAATTTGGGCACTGCTTAATCCCTTTTTTCTCAACGAGCTGGTCAGCGCGAAAATGTGCTTTGCAAGTCCGGCAATCGATCATCGGATCGGAAAATCCTTCGACGTGACCGGATGCCTTCAGCACCGCAGGATTCGTCAGAATCGATCCGTCCATCCCGACGACGTCATCCCGTTCATGCACGGTCACGCGCCACCAGTAGTTTTTGAGATTTCGTTTTAACTCAACGCCGAGCGGCCCGTAATCCCAAAGACCGTTCAATCCGCCGTAAATTTCGCTCGATTGAAAAATGAAACCGCGCCGTTTGCACAGGCTGACGATTTTTTCCATGCGCTGCGTGTCGGTCGGCGCGCTCATGGAGACAGTGTTAACCACGGACTACGCGGATGTCGCGGGTAATCATTGAGACTTTATTGATCCGCGTCATCCGCGGTTACGTCTGCGTTTCGACCGTAACTTCGGTCTTTACCGAGTTCGCGATGAAGCATTGCTCGTGCGCGGCGTGATTCATTTCCTCGAGTTCTTGCGCAGTCGGTTGCTTGTCGCCTGAGAACTTCAGCCGTTGATTTAGAGTGACGCGCGTGATGGCAAGCCTGCCTTCCGCGTTTTTCTCCATGTGGCCAACCGCATCGTCAACATACTCGTCGAGCACGAACTTCTTTTTGGCCGCTATGGCAAGAAAGGTGAGCATATGGCAGCTTGAGAGAGACGCTACAAATGCTTCTTCGGGATCAACAAGCTTCGGGTTTCCGAGATAGGCGGGAGCAGCCGACGCTTGCATTTCGTGTCCACCGTCAAATTTCCAAGTATGATCGCGCGAGTATTTCTGGTACTCGAACGGCGTGTCGCCGCGTTTCCAGGTGAGACTAATTTTATGTTCGGACATGCTTTTAAATAGAATGGCATTTGTTGTAGGGCAAGCGCTTCGCTTGCCGGTCAACCCCCCTTTGGCAGCCGATGCGACCGCCCTACAATCCGGTATGATGCTTGCGCTGCTTCGCGTGCGCTTTATTTTGTCCGCTTCGTGCAAAACCGCGCGATTAGCTCAGTGGTAGAGCGCTTGCTTCACACGCAAGAAGTCGCAGGTTCGAACCCTGCATCGCGCATTCTCTTTCCTGTCCTCACTTATTTTATTTGCCCGAGAGGGAAATAACCTGCAGAAATAACACCCTTATGGGCCTGGTGCAGCAAGTTCTCGAAGTTGTCAGAAAGCGTAACCCTAACGAGCCGGAGTTTCTTCAGGCGGTGACTGAAGTGCTGGAATCGATCCGTCCAGTGATTGAACGTCACAAAAAATATCGAGACGGAAAGATACTTGAACGTCTTGTCGAACCTGAGCGGATGATTCAGTTCCGCGTTCCGTGGATCGACGACAAAGGCCAGATTCAGGTTAATCGCGGATTCCGCGTCCAGATGAACAGCGCGCTCGGT
Source organism: Verrucomicrobiota bacterium (assembly GCA_046734635.1). GTDB lineage: Bacteria > Verrucomicrobiota > Verrucomicrobiia > Chthoniobacterales > UBA10450 > Udaeobacter. Next base: position 4,886 of record JBKPRQ010000212.1, on the reverse strand, counting down.
CCTTACAAAGGAGGTCTGCGTTTTCACCCGACTGTTTGCGCCAGCATCATTAAGTTCCTCGCGTTCGAACAAGTCTTTAAGAATTCGCTCACCAATCTGCCGATGGGCGGCGGCAAAGGCGGCGCCGATTTCGATCCGAAAGGTAAATCCGACATCGAGGTCATGCGCTTTTGCCAATCCTTCATGACGGAACTATTTCGCCACGTCGGTCCCAACACTGATGTGCCTGCGGGCGATATCGGTGTAGGCGGCCGCGAGGTCGGATATCTCTTCGGCCAATACAAACGGCTGGCTAACGAATTCACCGGAGTATTAACCGGCAAGGACCCCAATTGGGGCGGCTCGCTCATGAGGCCGGAAGCGACTGGTTACGGCGCAGTCTATTTCGCGCAGGAAATGCTCAAGACCCGCGACCAGACTATCGAAGGCAAAATCTGCACAGTCTCAGGAGCGGGCAACGCCGCCCAATTTACCGTGGAGAAATTGATCGAGTGCGGCGCAAAGCCCGTCACCATGTCCGACTCGGGCGGTTTCATTTACGACAAGAACGGCATCACTCAAGAGAAGCTGGAATGGATCATGCATCTCAAGAATGTCCGTCGTCGTCGGATCAAGGAATACGTCGATCGTTTCCGCGGAACAAAGTACGTCGCAGGCCAGAGGCCATGGAGCGTCAAGTGTCACTGCGCGTTTCCGTGCGCCACGCAGAACGAAATCACAAAAGATGACGCGGGAAAGCTGATCGACAACGGATGTTACCTCGTCTCCGAAGCGGCCAACATGCCAACTGTGCCCGCCGGCGTCGATCTCTTCGTTGAGAAAAAAATTCTATTTGGCCCGGGCAAAGCCGCAAATGCCGGGGGTGTCGCGACATCGGGACTCGAGATGAGTCAGAACTCGATGCGCCTGCCGTGGCCGCGCGAAGAAGTTGATTCACGTCTTCGCCACATCATGTCCACCATCCACAGAATCGCCTGGGGCACGGCGGAGGAATATGGTCGCCCGGGCAATCTAGTTGTTGGCGCGAACATCGCCGGGTTCGTGAAAGTAGCTAATGCGATGCTCGATCAAGGTGTCGTGTAAAATTCAGCCACAAGCGACGCCGTTCGCCGTGGTAAATGCAGGCGCGTAAAACTCTGCCGAAACCGAATATGATTACATGAAGACGAGCACTGTTTATCTTGGAAAAGCAAACAGGAATGAAATGGAACCCAGATCGAGGCGAGTGATTCTGTTGGCTCTGTTGCTTTCAGCCCTGTTCTCCGCAGGAGGCTGTGAAGGGTATTATTCTGCTTACCCGGGCTACGGCCCTTATTACGGAGCAGGTCCGTATTATGCGGGGTATCCCGGCGGCGTCAGCATCGCAGTTTATGACAGACCCTACTATGTTCGCGGCCCTGGCTATTGGTCTGGCGGCGCTTATTACGTTTGGAAGCCTGGCCATTGGGTATGGCGGCATGGTCAGAAAGTTTGGATTCACGGCCATTACGTTGTGCGAGGATACTAATCCTCTTCCTTCTGCACACCACCGGCCCGTCACGGGCTACCAAGCCGTGACCAGTCCACCCAGCAAACCGAGAAAGGCGCCGACGATCATTTCTGAGAGATCATGGCGCTTTAAGTAAAGGCGCGACCAGAAAACGAGGAGAGCCAGTGCGAAGGCTACCGCCCCGGCGATCGGATTGACCACGAAGAGGATGATGGCGCTATAAAAAGCAAAAAGCGCGTGCAACGACAGCTTGATCCGAAAATTGATTAGCGCAGCGATAATCAGCAGAAATAACGTCATCGTGGCGCCGCGCAATGCAAACGCCGGCGCGTGCAATAGCAAAAGTATAATCACGGCGAGCGCCGAAATTGAAATCGCCTGTGGATAAAATCGGGTGCGTTCAGCGCGAACGGAAACATCAGGGTCGCTCCACCGGCCTGATTGGAATCCCCGAAAGAGCAACAGTGCCATCGGCAGAATCACTGTCGCGAACAGAGTCAGCAAAAGTGCCAGACCGGCGCGATTAGCGAGACGGAAGGCAATGACAATGCCCACGGAAAGAGTGATGAAAACCAGCGGATGCCCAATCCAGGAAACCCATCGTGCAAAGACAAGAGTCGGCTTGAGGTCGATCTTGTCACGATTCACTTGTCACTTCCAATAATGCGTCCGCCTACTTCGCCAAAACCGACTCGATAGCCGTCCCCCTGACACCAGCCGGTGATGGTCAGTCGGTCACTGTCTTCAAGCCATTTGCGCGTTTCGTCATTCGGAAGCTTTAATGGGTTCGCGCCGCGCCAGGTCAACTCCAACATGCAACCGCGCGATTCTTCAGTTGCTCCGCTGATTGTTCCGCTGGCTAGCAGATCGCCGGGCTGCAAATTGCAGCCGTTCACTGTGTGATGAGCGAGTTGTTGGGTAATGCTCCAGTACAGGTTTTGAAAGTTGGTACGGGTGATGACGTGTGCCGCATTCATCGACGAAGTTTGCAAGCTCGCTTCCAGTTGAATGTCGAACGTGAAATCGTCCTTTGCTTGCAGGTATGGCATCGGTTTTGGATCCTGTGTCGGTAGCGGTCTTCGGAAAGGCTCAAGCGCCTCCAGTGTCACTACCCATGGTGAAATACTGGTGCAAAAATTCTTCGCCAGGAAAGGGCCGAGCGGCTGGTACTCCCACGCTTGAATATCACGCGCACTCCAATCGTTCATTAAAACCAGGCCGAAAATATGATCGACCGCGCGATCAATCGGGACGGGTTCGCCTAACGAATTCCCCGGGCCGATCAGGAACGCCATTTCAAGTTCATAATCGAGGCTCTTGCTCGGACCGAAAGTTGGTATCGAGGCATCGGCTGGTTTGATCTGCCCGTGTGGCCTCCGCACATCGGTGCCGCTGATCACCACCGAGCTGGCGCGTCCGTGATATGCCACAGGTAACCATTTCCAATTCGGCATCAGCGCGTTTTCCGGCCCACGCAACATCGTGCCCACATTGTGCGCATGGTGATAGGACGAATAGAAATCGGTGTAATTCGCAATGCGTACGGGCAGTTTCATGGTAACGCTCTTTTGCGCCTGAAAGACCCGCGCCCGTAGCCTTGCGTTGTCACGCAGAATTGGCGTTTTCGACGAGAGAAGGCGTTGAAGGATCGCGCGCGCCCTACGCCATGCCGGGCGACCAAGCGCAAGGAACGTATTCAGCGAGTCTTCCGAAAAGGGTTTTCGGCCTTGAAATTCCGGGGAGCGGAAATGGCCGAGTTCTTCGAGAACAGAAAGATCGACGATCAAATCGCCGATGGCGACTCCGGCGCGGGGTTTGCCTCCTCTCGGCTGAAAAATGCCGAATGGAAGATTTTGGATGGGAAAGTGCGAATCAGGTGAAACGTCAATGAATGATTTGAGTGACATACGGTAGGGACGATTGACCTCAATCGTCCGTTGCACGTGGATTACGCGGAGCGGGCGGTTCAGGTGAACCGCCCCTACCTTACAGGAATCCTAGCGCGCGCAAATCGTCGCGCGGTTCATCGAAGCTGCAACTGCCAAACGACACAACGAATTTTCGCCGATATTGCAGTCGTTTGATGTCGATCCGCCATTCCCGCCACGCAAAAAAATCGTCCGTGAACGAAAACGAATGGACATTTTCGTCTTCGAGCATCATCGCGGTCTGATTCGTGTCCCATCGATGCTCGGCTGCCAGCACCGCCGTGCCGAGCACATTCAGGAAACCGTGCATCTTTGTTTGAACTTCCTCCCGGTATTGGCGCAGCGGATGATGGAGACCCGCCGTAAACTTGATGGGCACCTGATGCGTAGCGGGAGTCACCAGCGCTTTGGCAATCTGCATCGAGGTTGGAAACGCATCCGCAGTTACTCCACCGGTGCGCAGTTTGTAGCCGAACGTCGCTAGGTCAGCGTCAGAGTTGAATTCGGCGAGCAACGCGATGGTTTGTTCCGCTCTGTCCGGCGGCGCCTCCCAGAAAACGGGCAAATCACCGAGCATCGATTTCGCGTCCTTTAGCGACGCAACATCCACGTCATGCGGCAGAAACATCTCAAGGTGACTGATTGATACCAGGTCGACGTTGTGCCTCGATAACGCGCGGATCGCCATATCCGCATCGTCTAGCACTTCAAGAAAAGTATCCACGCTCGCGGTCTTTGGTCCGAGCGCAGCGACGCGGAGTGGATGCTGAGCATCAAATTCCGAAAGGAGTTGTCTAGTCGCATCGAAGTGTTGAGTGGCGAGGACGAACGCGCCAAGCATCCATGCGTCCGGAGAGCGGACGTATTCTGACTGATTCTTCAATGCCGGTTCGAGCCCGAGACTACAGGGCGGAAACATTCCCGCATAATCGACAGAGTGTGTGAGCAAGGCGTGAAGTGAAGCAGCCGGCATGTTGTTCGGTGGTTAATCGTGAGTTAGCCGCCTAATCGCTGGAGGCAAGTTCCGGCGCCAAGCTGAACGAAGCGCGCAGCGCGCTGCCTGGCGCGATTATTTGAATTCCTTCCTTATCTTCAAAGGGCCGCTGTTGATGATGGTCGGTGAGTCCCCAGCATGGTTCGATGCAGAGAAACGGTCCGCCGTCGGACCATAAAGTGAGGTACGGCACGCTTGCTAAATCGAGGTTAACCCAGCGGCCGCTAGGCGGATCGACATAGGAAAATCGGGGCCTTGGAACATCGAGAAGTTCCAGAATAACGGAGCCGGGCAATTCAGTTTTGGTAAAGGGCATTTCCCCACCGGCGAACTCGATATCGCGCGTCTCGCCCGAAAGATAATTTCCCGGCGAAAAGTGACGGCGATAAAAACCCCGAGGCATTTGAAGATGAAAAGTTTCAAAGGACGTCGCTGCAAAGCCAGGATGCAAACCAAACGAAAGATGCGCATCCAG
>JBKPRQ010000211.1:0-6264 GCA_046734635.1 Verrucomicrobiota bacterium | reverse complement strand
AATTTCATGCCAGCTTGTTTGTCGAGATAGCCGTCCTTTGCTTTTTCGAAAACTGTCGCCATGTCGGCGGCAATTGTATCTGCCCAGGCGTAACCATAGTAACCTGCGTCGTAGCCATTGAGCCCGCGAAAACTCGCAATGAAACTGGTTTGCGGGTCGATCGGGAGAAAAACGCGCTCGAAGGCTGAATTCGAGATCGCCACGCAATCGTACGGCCTATCAATGGGATGCGAGCCGTGCAGCGCAAGATCAGCGTCGACAAATGCAAACTGTCGTCGATAAAACATGCCGGCCGTCGCCAGCTTTGCGTTTTTCATTTTCTCTACAGTCTCAGGCGGAATCTTCTTTGTACGGTCGCGGTAATCGGCCGCGAACGTATCGAGGACGCGCTTGTCCCAAATCCAGTTCTGCAACATCTGCGACGGCGCTTCAACGAAATCAACGGGTACATGCGTCCCCGCGAGACGGCTACGTTGAGCCCGAGTCAAAATGCAGTGGAGTGCGTGACCCAGTTCATGAAAGAGAATTTCGGCCTCGGAATGGCTCAGCAATGGGGGGAAGTTGAGAATCACAGCCGCGACTGGTGCCTGATATTTTCCGTTCGAGAAGCGGCGTCCGTTTACGATCTCCGATTCACCGCCACCACCAGTTTTTCCCTCGCGGGGAAACAAATCGAGATACAAAAGACCGAGTGGCGCGTTGCTGGCGCTATCGGAGACAACGTAAAGGCGGAGATCGTCAGTCCATTTGAACGGCGGCTTGATTTCCTCGAAACGCAGACCAAAGACGCGCCCAAAGATCGAGAACATTCCGTCGAGAGTTTGTTGGACCGGAAAAAACGCGCGAAGCGATTCCTGATCGACGGCGAATTTCTGTTTATTGAGCTGGTTCGTGTAATAGCGCCAATCCCAGATGTCGATCCTTGCGTTGCGATCGCCCGTGTCGGCGGCTTTCATCTGCTGAAGCTCGTACAGCTCGGCGCTGAACTTTGGCTGAATGCCGTTGATTAGATCGTCGATGAATGCCTGAACGTTCGCAGCGGACCTGGCCATTCGCACTTCGGCCTGATAATCAGCCCACGATTGGTAGCCGAGTTTCAACGCGATCTGGTTGCGCAGCGCCAGTCTTCGGTTGATTAGCGGCACGTTCCTTTCTTGCGCGAGCGAATCGTGTGCGACGTAGAGCTTTTTGCGAGCAGCTTCGTTGCGAGCGTTGTCTTCAACCGTGTTGTATTGCCACATCACATCCGCCCGTACTTGGTAGCGGTCGTTCTCGATCCTAACTCCGGGTGATGAAAGAAAATCCTCCGGTACGCCCTCCAGTTCCGCCTTGGTAAAAACGACCAGCGCTTTTGCCCCGACAAGATTGCTCTCAAACTCAGTGGCAAGCTTGGAAAGATCGCCGCGCATTCGCTTGATTTGCTCTCGCTCCGACGGCACTAATTCCATTCCGGCCCGGCGAAAATCGCGCACCGTTTCAGCGAGCAGTTTTTCATCTTCGCCGGAAAGTTTCGGATGTGTATCGGAAAAGGCCTTTATGGCACGATAAACATCTTCGCGGTAATCGATGCCGATCGACCAATCCTGAAAAATTTTCAAGGCGTTCTCGCCCGCGGCGCGCATTTTTTCGTCGGTATTCGTTTCCATGATGATCGCGACCTTGTTCGCAGCCGTCGTCGCGTCATGGACAAGATCATCCAGCGCTCCGACGGTGCTTCGAAACGTCATGTTCTTGAGGTCCTGACCGCCGATCTCGTCCAGCGCTTTGTTCGCTCTGACGACGGTCGATTTCATCATCGTCTCGATTGCTTCCGGCGTTTGCTCCCAATCTGGGATTTCGAGCACAGCGTTCGCTTTCGCAGCCGCTGTTTGAAAATCGTCTACGGTTTTGAGCGTACCGCCACAAAGATCGACAACAAAGGAGAAGAGCAGAATCCCAACCCCAACGCTCCTCATTTGAATTATCTACCCTCGTGCGACGGACCGGCTGGGGCTTTCTTACTCTCTTGAGGTCCGATGCCAATCTTTTTCAGGAACGGTTGAACCGATTGTTTGCGGCCGAGGAATTTTTCGATCGAGAGGTTGACGTCACGCGAGTCGCCGGGCTCGTAGATTTCGTGGCGTAATTTCATGCCAGCTTGTTTGTCCAGATAGCCATCCTTCGCTTTTTCGAAAACTGTCGCCATGTCTGCAGCAATGGCGTCGGCCCACGCGTAGCCGTAGTAACCGGCATCGTAACCATTCAGGTGGCCGAAGTAGGACACGAAGGTGGTGCTCGGATCAATTGGGAGAAAAACCTTCTCCAGGACAGGATTTGAAATGGCTACGCAATCGTAGGGCATGCCCTCGGCATGCTGATTGTGTAATTCGAGGTCGAGCGACGCGAAGGCGAACTGGCGTCGATAAAAAACACCGGCGTTCGCCAGCTTCGCGTCATTCATCTTCTGAATTATTTCAGCTGGGATTTTCTTCGATGGATCGCGGTAATCGGCCGCAAACGTGTCGAGCACTTTTTTGTCCCAGACCCAGTTCTGCAGCATCTGCGACGGCGCTTCTACGAAATCTCCAGGCACATGCGTTCCAGCGAAACGGCCGTACTTGGCGTGAGTGACAATCGAATGCAGAGCGTGGCCGAATTCGTGGAACAAAGTCTCAACTTCCTGGTGTGTCATCAAAGACGGCTTATCCGCTGTCGGAGGCGAAAAGTTGCAAAGCAAGGCGACCGTGGGCCGCTGATATTTTCCGTCCGGCAAGAGTTTGCCACTGATGATGTCGAACTGGGCGAAGTGATTGAATTTTCCTTCGCGCGGAAACATGTCGAGATAAAACATTCCGAGCGGTTCGCCAGTGGAGGAATCGGTGACCATGTAAAGCTGGAGATCATCAATCCATTTGTAAGGTGCGGCGATCTTTTCAAACTTCAGACCAAAGATGCTCTGATAAATGTTGAACATTCCGTCGAGCACCTTTTGGAACGGGAAATATGTGCGCAACGCTTCCTTATCGACGGCGTATTTTTGTTTGTCGCGCTGGTTGGCGTAATAGCGCCAGTTCCACACCTCGATTTTGGCGTTTGGATCGTTAGTATCGGCGGCCTTCAACTTTTGTAGTTCCGCGACTTCGCTCGCAAACTTGGGCTGAATTCCGGTGACCAGATCGCTAATGTATTTCTCGGCGTTCGCGCCAGTCTTGGCCATTTTGACTTCCGTCTGATAATCGTCCCACGATTTGTAACCGAGCCGCAGCGCGATCTTGTTCCGGAGCGCGAGCATTTGGTTGAGAACAGAAACGTTTGCCTCTTTAGCGAGTGTGTCCCGAACGATGTAGAGCTGCTTGCGCGTAATCTCGCTCTTTGCGTTTTCCTCGACGGCATTGAATTGCCACGTGACGTTTGCCATGACCGTGTAGGCATCGTCTCCCGTCCTGATGCCAGGCGAAGCAAAGAAGCTTTCCGGCAGTCCATCCAAATCAGCCTTCGTGAAAATCACCGGCGCGTTGGCCTTAACAATGTTCGTATCGAAATCGGTCCCGAGTTTGGACAACTCTTTCCGCAACTGCTCAACCTCTTTACGCTGCTCGGGAGGAAGATCCAAGCCGGCGCGGCGGTAATCGCGCAGCGTTTCGTTCAGCAGTTTTTCGTCCTCACCTGAAAGCTTCGGGTGCGTGTCAGCGAAAGCCCTGATTGCCTTGTAAACATCCTCGCGATAATCAACGCCCACAGCCCAATCTTGAAACACCTTTATCGCATTCTCTGCAGCGGCCCGCATTTCTGGATTGGTGTTTGTTTCTTTAATGATTGTAGCCCTGTTCGCTGCAAGGCCAGCCTCGTACGTGAGATCGTCAAGAGCGACGACCGTGCTCTTGAACGTAACCTTTTTCAGATCTTGCGAGCCGATTTGATCCAGCGCCTTGTTCGCCTTCGCGATGGCATTGTTCATCATTGCCCCGACCGCTTTCGGCGTTTGCTCCCAATCGGGAACCGTCAGGACAGCGTTGGCTTTTGCAGCTGCCGGACGAAAGTCATCGACAGTTTTCAGCTCAGCAGCTGGAAGATGATTTGAAGCGACAAAAGCGAGTGACAGGAAGAGAAACAAGGGCTTCATGAGCATTCAGTGTCGCCGAACATCCGTGGGCGCGCGTAAAAGGCAAGCTTGATCGACTGTCCCGTGTTGCCTTTTGAGTACTGACAAGTTAGGAAACCTGCGCCGCGATGATCCAGAAATTCTTCCTCGCTTTCATTCCGGTCTTTGTGGCGATCGATCCAATCGGACTCATCGCGATGTTTATGGGTCTCGCGAGCCACGCCTCGCCAGAGCAGCGCAAGCGTCAGGCGTCTCTGGGACTCCTTACAGCGTTCTGCGTCGCTATCGGATTTGTTTTTCTCGGACAGATAGTTTTCGACGCGCTTGGAATTACCGATGCAGACTTTCAAGTCGCAGGCGGACTAATTCTCCTGGCGTTGGCCGGGCGCGAGTTGCTCAACATTGGCCCCGCCAGTCTTGGAGGCAGCGATGAATTCGGAATTGTGCCGCTTGGAATGCCGTTGATCGCTGGTCCGGCGTTGCTGACGGCCCTGCTCGTTTTGGTCGACACAGTAGGCGTGGTGTTCACGCTGGTCTCGCTGGTGGTTAATCTGGCGTTGGTCGCATTGGCGTTCTGGAATGCGGATCGGTTCGCGCGCTGGATGGGCATGCAAGGATTGCGCGGCGTGTCAAAGATAGTCGCACTCCTTCTTGCCGCGATTGCGGTGAGTCTCATCCGTCGCGGTTGGAACACGTCGGGGTGACTGGTTTAGCGACAAGCGAGCCTTTGGAAAAGCTCCTGGCTCCGGCGTCTCGCCGGGTTTCTGCTAGTCCGATATTTTTCCCACGCTAAAAAATCGACTCCCGTAGGCTGCCGCTGGCAATATGCCTGCGCGTCGAGGGCCAGAATTCCTTTAACTCCGCAGTTTTATCGCCGTTTTGATATCGCGCGTTTAACTCGGTTTCGATCGCCTTGATCTCATCCTGCTGTGGAAGCGGCATTCCCGAATAGATGTAAGCGGGTACTTCGTTGCGGTTCCGAGTGAAGGGAACCTGGGCATAGAGATCCAGGCGTCGCTTTTGCAATTGGTCTGTGCTCCAGTTCTTGTAAACTGGATTTACATATCCCCATGCCTCCGGGCTCCGCGCGTAGCGATCGTATGGATAACCTCCAGTCACTGTGGGACCGGGTGATGGAGCTGGCTGTTGCGCGCAGCTGATCAACCCAACGGCAAATGCTGCCAAGAATAATCGTTTCATACTGTTTACCTTGTTTAGAGACTCACCTGCGATTATTTAACCACAGAAACCCTTCCCAGTCGCATGTTTATTTTGCGTTTTCGGTAGCAAAGGGTATTTTGCCAGCCGGCCAAAGACCAAACAAGGCGCCGGACCCGAATCAGATGAGCAGACTGCGCGCGCCAGCCGGTCATTGACACTCTAAAACGTCCTGATACTATCCTCGCTCCAATGAGATTTCCTTTACCACTTACAGCCAAAATCGCGGCCTACGTGATTGGGCATAAGTTACGTGGCACGAAGAAATTCGCCACGGTCCTTCAGCTCGAACCGTTGCACACGTGCAATCTCACATGCACGGGTTGTGGGCGGATCCGAGAGTACTCGACTTCGCTCAAGGACATGATGAGCCTGGAAGACTGTCTCGGGGCTGCAAAAGAATGCAACGCGCCGATGATTTCCATCTGCGGCGGCGAACCGCTTATCTACCCGCACATCGAGGCGCTGGTTCAGGGACTGCTCACGCAGAGCCGGATTGTTTACATTTGCACCAACGCCATGTTCATGCGCAAGAAAATGCGGGAGTGGATGGCCTCGCAGTTGACGAGTCGGCCGGAATTTGTCGAAGAAAAGATCACTGCGTTGCTCGGTGCGGGATTGTTAAGCGAAAAAGACGCAGCCGAAATTCGCAAGGGACCGAAAGACCCTGCAAAGCCAACTATTGGTCCGACCAAATGGATGTACTGGAACGTGCATCTCGACGGCTTGGAGCGAACGCACGATCTGATTGTCGAGCGTGAAGGCGTTTTCAAGGAGTGCATTCTCGCAATTAAAATGGCAAAACTCCTCGGCTATCAGGTGGCGACGAACGCAACGATCTACAAGGAAACCGACATGCGGGAGATCGAACAAATGTTCGATTATCTTTCAGATCTTGGTGTCGATGGTCACACCATTACGCCCGGATACGATTACGACGCCGCCAAGAGAGACATGATCAAACG
>JBKPRQ010000210.1:0-13701 GCA_046734635.1 Verrucomicrobiota bacterium | reverse complement strand
TCTTTGAATCGGAGGATGAGTTTATTCATCTTAGTTCTTCCTTTCTTTGCCCCCGCTAATCGTTTCTGTTGATTGCGGGTCCGGAAGAGACGAAGAACCTTGCGGGGGGAGGATTCCCCGCCTGATTCAGATCCGTTGAAGAACTTTGAGTTTTGCGAAGTCTCGTTAGGTAGTCAAGATAAATTCATGGCCCGCGTATTGGACCTTAGTCGTACCTCGTCCCGCCCCTTGAGGCGGATTGTTGAGGGTGTTTACGAGGCTCAATGCTGCCCATTCGACCCGCAGCATTGTTATAGAAAGACCTTTAACATCAACAAACGCAGTGAGCTCCTCATCAGCGCGTATACCCGCTAATCCCACGCCTAACCAACGCTGAAGCTGACATGGCCGTCCCAGCAATGGTTATTTTATGAAGTTCTCCAGGGTTCGTTGAATTGTGATTTCCTTAGGCTCACAACAAGTAGCAGATATCTCTATTTCGTTTTCACCTCCTTTTCCTCCACCCGTCCGTAGAGTAATCTTCGCATTTTCCAAATCTTCAGCGGTGAATCCGTTTCTAAGAAGAACTTGTTTGGCCAAGACTACCTCGTTAGTCTTGATCGCTTGCATTAGCGCGCCGCGATCGTCCTTATTAGCCTGAATCCGGGCTTGAGCTTGAGCGGCTTTTTTCTGCAGCGCTGCGGCCTCAGCTTTCGAGGATGTGTCGGCGGCCCACGACGTGGTTACAACAGTCAGCACGCCGAGTGATGCGACGATGGGAAACATGATGCTGCGCAGGAGCTGCATAACAAACAAACAAACAAACAAACGACCCACCCATTCCGAATGCTGTCAATTAGAGAGCAGAATATGACAGGATCGACAGTGAGGCCGAAACTGAGAGATCAAAAAACTTACAGGCGTTGAAGTCTTAAAGCGATAAAGGCGCTGCATCGCTAGCGACGACATGCCGTGTCACCCTATGATCGGCAATCAAGACGGCTCTGCTCTAATCCCTGCCAAGCTACCGAAGAAAACAAAAATCAGTTGTTCACCGCTGCACTGATCACAAAAGCGGAATGAAGCTGAAGGCTTCGCGTTTCCGGGTAGAGATTCAGACACCCGAAGCGAATGTCCAGCACTGCTGCGTTGGTAGGCGCGTTTGGGACGGTCCAATCGAAATATTGCACCTTCGGGTTACGCTGCTCTGTAAGAAGCATGTAGATCGTCTTTCCGCCATCGAGTGAAAGGAGCACTTCCGTCTCACACATCGTAAGGTCTACGTCTGGAAAGTCCGCCGTCCATTTAATCCTCACGACTTGTCCAGGAACCAAAACCTCTCCCGCTCTTGGTGAGATCAGTGTGGCCTTGTAATTGTCTTGTCCACGCTGCGCCAATGCGGTTCTAGGCGATTGCGGAGCCAAAGGAAATGTCAGTGCAAGGAGTGCTAGAACCAATCGCCGGGTTTTCATTTTTTCACTCCATCCGAGCGAGGCTCAAATGTCAATACAGTTTGCACCGCGACACGCCGAGGCTGACATCTGCCTAACGACGGGGCTCCAAAATCGTCGCCCTCAAAAGAAGGCTCGACATTCGTTTCCAAGTCCTTCAAGAATCGCATCTCTCGCTGGTTCTCTTCAATCCGCTTTACTCGCCACATCACTAGGACACACCTATGAACATACGCCACCGCCTGACTATGCTTGTCGCTGTTTTCGCGCTCCTCACGCCTACGGTATCCATATTGCACGCGCAGGCGTTGGCGGCCACGGAGGGCATCGATGTACCCGATGGTACGCGCAAATGCATAAAGCCCAAAGAACGTGCACCCAAATCGTTCGAGCTCTTCGCACCGCTGACGTGCCTGGAGGCGGTGGTCAACGTTAGCGCCACGGCAGGCAACCAGGCTGAGAGTTTCGTGAACGTCAATCCCACCGACACAAACAACCTCGTGGCCACCTCGAATGACCCCGGCACAAACAGCATCTTCCGCGCGTACTCGACAGACGGCGGCACCAGCTGGACGCGCGGCACAGTCGCTACGGGTGTCGCATGCTGCGACGGACAGGCGGCCTGGGACACATTCGGCAACTTGTTCCTGGTCTACATCAACAACAGCGTCAACCAAATCAACGTGATCTTGAGCACTGACGGTGGCGCGACCTTCAGTGCACCGGTGACCGCGGGCTCCGGCAGCATTGACCAACCTTCGATTGCTGTGGGCGACGGCAGCGTGTGGGTCGACTGGAATCAGAGTGGAAGTATGGTGGCGCGTGGGGCGCCAGTGACGGGTCTCGGTACTTGGGGACCGTTTAATCCGCAACAGACGATCCCATCAGCAACTGGCAGCTTCGGCGGTATCGCTGTCGGCCCCGGCCCGAACGGCGGGAAGGTCATCGTGACTTATCAAAGTCCAACTGGCGGGCAGGGTCCTGCGACGATCTTCGCCAACGTAGACGCGGATGGTTTGGGAGTGGGCGATTTCGGCCCGCGCATCACCGTTTCGAATACTAATGTGGGCGGCTTCGATTTTATCCCAGCGCAGAGCGGACGCTCGATCGACGCCGAGGCCGGCTTAGTATGGGACGCCACGGGTGGGACGTTCAACAACCGCATCTATCTGGTGTACACAGACGAGACGGTCAACGAGAACAACGACACTGACATTTTGATACGCACATCGACGGACGACGGCGCGACATGGAGCGCGCCGGTGCGCGTGAACGACGACGCGACCACGAACAGTCAGTTCTTGCCTTACGTTGCTATCGATTCCACCTCCGGCACAGTGGCAGTGGGCTTTCACGATTGTCGCAATGATAACGGCATACCCGGTCCAGGCGGGACGAACATGATTCCCAACGACGATGCGGAATACTTCGGCACGTTCACCACCGATGGCGGTGCGACTTGGGCGCCTAACAGGCGATTGAGCGGCGGCTTCTCGAACGCGGCGGCGGCGGGCAACGGCGTCGACTATGGTGACTACGTTGGTCTGTCCGCACTTTCGGGCAAGCTCTACACGCTGTGGGCAGACAATGCGAACTGCGACGGCACAAACCCGAATGGCACATTGCACGCCTTTGACCTGTACGCCAACCCACTCATGTTTTCCGAGGGAACTCCGACGCCAACACCAACTGCAACTGCAACCGCGACAGCGACCGCTACGCCCACACCCACTGCTACTCCAACGGCAACGTTCACCCCTACACCAACGCCTACTGCGACAGCCACAGCTACGGCCACGGCAACTGCGACGCCGAGACCTACGCCTACACCTAGGGGTGTGCCGACTCCAAGGCCGCGCCCGACGCCGCTACCTCGTCCATAACGGTAAACCCCAAAAGAGTTCTTCGGCTCGCAGAGCCGTTGTCACGGCCCTCCAGCTTTATTAACGCTCGTTCGTAATCGTGCGCGATTCTGAATCGGGAATTTTCTGAAGAAAAAAGTAGACGATGGCAGCACATATAATTCCCAAGACCGCCGCGCAAACAACATCCGAAACGTAATGCGCGCCGAGGTACATTCGCGAGAAGCCGATTAGACTCGGGAGTGGGAGACAGGCAAGGCCGACGCGGCGGCGCGCAAAAATCAAAACACCAAAAAACGCGGTCGACGCCAGGACATGTCCGGACGGAAACGCATGATACTTCGTACTAAAACGCGGGCCTCCCCAGCGGAGCTCTGATTTCACGGATGGGCGGGCCCTTGGAATCGTGCGTTTGATCATCGTGCCCGCAATTCCTGCAATCGCCATTGCCATCAGCATCGATAGAAAAATGCGCATCCATTTCTTGCTTCCGCGCCGCCAGGCGATTCCTAAGAGGAGCAATCCAAGAACAAGATGCGAAGGCCAATCACCATACCAACTGACGTTCCGCATAAAGTTGCGCATCGTGGGGCTTTGATGTTGCGCGAAGAAATCACGCACTGGGTCATCGAAATGGAATGCAGCTGCTATCGCTACAGCCGCGATGACGAGGCCGATCAGCCAATAAAAAACGGCGCAGCGCTTCACAAATAAGTTCCCGTCAGCAGTTCCAACTCTTACTCTTCCTCACGCTCTTGCTCGTGATCGAGGCAAAGCGAGCATGAGCACGAGCAGGAGGATGAGCAGGATAAACTCGACCGGCGTAAATTACGCCACACTATTTTTCGGCTGCGTGATTTTTCACGTGATCGGCACGTGGAGCCTTCCGTTGATCGATCGCGACGAGCCGCGTTTCGCGGAGGCATCGCGAGAAATGATCCAGCGCTCGGATTACGTCGTTCCTTATTTCAATAATCAACTGCGATTGGACAAACCTCCCCTCACCTATTGGGCGCAGATAGCGAGTTATCGAATCTTTGGTGAGAACGATTTCGGTGCGCGTTTTCCGTCCGCGATCGCGGCTGCTCTTACGGCTCTGGTGATCTTTGCCTGGGGTCGCCGCATTGGTACGCCCGGACTTGGATGGTGGGCGGCGATTATTTTCACCCTGTCGCTGCAGACTTTTCTGCATGCAAAGGCCGCCGTCGCAGACATGTGGCTGGTGCTGTTCGTGACGCTCGCACTCTGGGCGGGTTACGAGTTGCTGATGCATTCGAGTCCGGGAGCGGCGCGCCCGACGGCCGCGCCCTACCGGTGGTGGCTCGCTTTTTACCTCTCGCTCGCGTTCGGTTTCCTGGCCAAAGGACCAATTGCATGGATACCGCTCCTCACTGTTGGAATGACAATTATTCTTGCGCGAGATTGGGAGTTAGCTCGGCATTTCAAATTCCTGCGCGGAATTTTGTTGATGCTTGCCGTTGTCGCGGTCTGGGGAATCCCAGCGTTGCTTCAAACTCACGGCGAATTCTTAGCGATTGGAATCGGACGGCATGTCGTGCGCCGGTCGCTTGTCACCATGGAAGGTCACGGGGCGAGCTCGTTAGGAATGTATCTGCTGCTCTTACCGTTTTACTTTGTGACCGTCTTCGTCAGTTTTTTCCCTTGGTCGATCAAATTGCCGTGGTTGATCCGCAGATTATGGCGAAATAAAAAGACCCGGGTCGATGCCCCAGGCTACCGCGGGGTGCTGATCGACAAATATCTTCTTACCGGTATCGGGATCATTTTTGTTATCTTCACGCTGATTAGCACGAAGCTGCCTCATTACACCCTGCCGGCTTTTCCCCTGCTCGCGCTCCTGCTTGCGCGACATTGGCGTTGGTACGAAGCCGCAGCCGTTAGAAACGGCAGATCCTTGTTTCGAATCGTCGCGATCGCTACGGCGTGCTTCTGGATTGCCATCGCATTCGTCGTTCCACCATTCGTTGCGAGATTTTTTCCCGCGTATCAGCTTTTCCGGGAATCACGCGCGGATTTGCAGCCGAGCATGCAATTTGCGTCGGTCGAATTCGAGGAACCGAGCCTGGTCTGGTATTTTCGCTCGCGTGTGCAGAGTTTTCTCACGCGGTCTAACAAAAAGAACGCAGTCGATTTCATGTCCAAGCCCGGCCCGCGTTTCGTCATTATGCCGACTTCACTCGTCCAAGAACTTTTCCCAAATCATCCCGAGGCTTGGAGAACTCGTGGCTTCAATATCGCGAAAGGGAAACGGGTTGATCTCACGCTCGTGTTAAAATCAGAGTGAAGCACATTGACGATTTAATGATTTAGCGATTTAACCATTTAACGTGATTACTTTCCTCGATGGCAAACTAGCGAGCGCATTGCCGACGCACGCAATTGTCGATGTCGGCGGTGTAGGATACGAAGTTCTTATTCCGCTCTCCAGCTACGACCGGCTTCCGGAACCGGGCCAAACGATTCGTATTCTCACGCATTTGGCTGTCCGTGAAGACGCGCATGTCCTCTACGGATTCATGACCTCTGCAGAGCGTGATCTTTTTCGATTGCTCGTCAACAACGTAAGCGGCATCGGACCAAAACTGGCGCTCGCAGTGCTTAGTGGAATGAGTGTGAACAATTTCAAGGCCGCGGTCGTAAACTCCGACGCTGCGGCAATTTCAAAAATCAGCGGGCTCGGAAAAAAAACGGCTGAGCGGATAGTTTTGGAATTAAAGGACAAGCTGGGAGTAGCGGCAGCCTGGGAAGCAGCCAGTGCGGCGCATGCGCCCACTCCCGAACAAGAGCAAGCCAACGAGGCCGTACTTGCCTTGATCGCGCTCGGCTACAAACAGATCGATGCTCACAAAGCGGTGCGCGACCTTCAGGAGAGAGGCGAAGCGAAATCAGCGGAAGAACTGGTCAAACTTGCGCTCAAGAAAATGGCGGCGGGAAAGTAACCAGAAACGCCGAACGCCCAACATCCAACGCCCAATGTTCAATTCAAAGGCGTACATTCGGCGTTGGACGTTCAGCGTTGGACGTTGGACGTTTGCTTCGTGAGCCAGGTGCAAGCTCCGGACGACAGACTAACCGCCATTCGCGCTGCCTTCCCAAAGGAAGGTCTTTTCGCGGAAAAGGCGTGGCTACTGTCTCCTGACGCGTTTCCGATCGAGAAGAAATTCGCCACCGAACTGGAACAACTCGGACATCGGCTGTTTGTGTTTCAACGCGCGTGCAATCAACTCTATCAGCTCAGCATCAAGGGCAAGCAGCCCGCGTGGGTAGCACGTTATCTTGATGCCGGTAAACCCAGGGAGCTGGTTGAATTTTCGAGGCGCAAGGAAATTCGAGACGACTTACCGCGTGTGATTCGTCCCGATCTTATTCTGACTGAAAAGGGTTACATCATCGCCGAAATCGATTCCGTGCCAGGCGGAATCGGCCTGACCGGATGGCTCAATCAAACGTATTCAGCATTCGACGGCGAGATTATCGGCGGCGCAGATGGAATGCTGGAAGGTTTTCGGACTGTGCTGCCAAATGGTGGCGACATCGTCATCTCGCAAGAGGCCGCGACGTATCGGCCAGAGATGGAATGGATCTCCGCGCGATTGAACCAAAAGATGCCCGCTACTGGATACTCGATGCTGGATGAAGGGCTTGGCGCGGTTTCCGAAAATCCAGCATCCAGAATCCAGGATCCGGCGTTACTGGCAACTTGGCGCGTTGTAGCCGCTGAGAATTACGAGCCGCAGGACGGACGCGCGGTGTATCGCTTCTTCGAGTTATTCGATCTCCCAAATATCTCGGGGATTGAGAACACGTTGCGAGCGAATGCCGAAGGTCGCATCAGCGTTACGCCGCCGATCAAGCCATATCTTGAAGAGAAAATGTGGTTCGCGCTTTTTTGGATGCAGCCGCTGCGTGAATTTTGGCGACGCGAACTGGGCGAGAAATATTTCGTCAAGCTACAGGAAGTGATTCCCTATTCGTGGCTGCTCGATCCGACACCCCTGCCACAACATGCGGTAATACCGCGTCTGGAGATTCATGATTGGCGCGAAGCAGCGAAGTTCAGCCAGAAAGATCGCGATCTTCTTTTGAAAGTGAGCGGATTTTCACCGCTTGGCTGGGGCAGTCGCGGCGTCGCGCTCGGCGCCGACCTGCCGCATGCGGAATGGGAAAAGCGAATCAACCACGCTCTTGAGACGTTCGAATCGTTGCCAACGATTATGCAACGCTTTCACAAAGGCAGTCTTTTCGACCATCCGTATTGGGATCCGGAGTCTGGGGAGCTAAAGACAATGAAAGGGCGCGTGCGCCTTTGCCCGTACTATTTCGTCGAGAACGATCGCGTGAAACTACGCGGCGCGCTGGCCACCATTGTTCCAGCGGACAAGAAATTTCTGCACGGGATGAGCGACGCGATTCTTGCGCCATCGAAGGTGAGTGCTCCTCGCACGGCTTAAATCGAGCCATGTGCGTGCGTCTCCCCTGCGTCGGTCGAGCGCGTACCAATTTTCCCCATGCGAGATTTTGATCTGGACAATCTGTCAGCCGTTTTCCAAGACTCCAACGTTATGAAAACCACGATTCAATCAATAATCACAATCCTTGCGTTCATCTGCTTCAGCTTTTTGCCAAGGGTGCAGGCTGTCACTCCACCGCCAGACGGAGCCTATGCTGGTGCCAACACTGCAGAAGGAGCGAATGCTCTTTTCAGTCTCACCACCGGCTTGTACAATACGGCGATCGGTTTCTTTTCGCTTGAGGGCGTTACGACCGGCAACTTCAACACCGCGGTCGGCGCGGGAGCACTTTTTGCCAACACCGGAGACGAAAATACTGCGACCGGCTCCGGGGCGCTTTTAAACAACACGTTCGGCGACCACAACACGGCGAATGGGGAAAGCGTGCTTTTTAAGAACAGTACCGGCAGTGCAAACACAGCCGTTGGTTCCGAAGCATTATTGAACAACACTACTGGCTCGTTCAACACAGCCCATGGCATTGGCGCGCTCTTCAGCAATAGCAGCGGTAGCCGCAACACGGCTATGGGTCTGAACGCGCTTTCTAGTAACACCACTGGCCACGACAATATCGCAGTAGGCTTCGGAGCCGGCCTCAATGTTATCACGGCCCAGGCCACTATCTGTATAGGCAATTCCGGCACGGATGTGAGCAACACTTGCTTTATCGGCCAGATTTTTGGGGTCACACCCGCACTTAACGATGCGGTGCCTGTGGTGATTGATTCAGCCGGTCAGCTCGGCACACTCGGGTCCGCGCGCCGGTTGAAAAAGGAGATCAAACCCATGGACAAAGCCAGCGAAGCCATCCTGGCGCTCAAGCCCGTGACGTTTCAGTACAAGAGCAACAAGACTAACAGGCCAGAGTTTGGGCTGATCGCCGAAGAGGTGGCCGCGGTAAATTCTGATTTGGTCATCCGCGACAAGAACGGCGAGGTTTACACCGTGCGCTATGATGCGATAAATGCGATGTTGCTTAACGAATTCCTAAAAGAGCACCGCAAGGTTCAAGAGTTAACGAAGGACTTCCAAGCGACAGTTACACAGCTTACTGCTCGCCTCGACGAGCAAGCCGCGCAAATCCAAAAGGTGAGCGCACAGTTAGAAGCAAACAAACCCGCGCCGCAAATCGTCAACAATCCCTAAACCGCGCACATCGCAACCCGCCAGCAGCCTTTCAAGGCTCCAGACTTATGAAAATCAAGATTCAATTATTAATTACGACACTCACGCTGGTTTACTTCAGCCTTTCGCCAGGAGTGCAAGCCGTCAGTCCACCACCGGACGGGGGCTATCCTGGAGGTAACACGGCGGAGGGACAAAATGCCCTTCTCGATCTCATGACTGGCATATACAATACAGCCGTTGGCTTTGTTTCGCTCACCAGTAACGTCAATGCCAACTTCAACACGGCCGTCGGCGCTGGAACACTGCTCACGAACACCGCCGACAACAATACGGCTACTGGAGCAGGAGCGCTTCTCAACAACACGACCGGTGACTCGAACACGGCCAATGGAACGTTCGCCCTCTTCGACAACACCGTTGGTGGAGGCAATACGGCCAACGGTTTTGCAGCACTCGGCAACAACACCACAAGCAGCTTCAACACGGCCAACGGCGCTAATGCGCTCCTTAACAACATTACTGGCGGCGACAGCAACACAGCCATCGGTTATGAGGCGCTTAAGAACAATACCACCGGCAGCGATAACATCGCTTTGGGTGCTTTCTCGGGCAGCGCTGTTATTACAGCCGATCAGGTTATCTGTATCGGCGCCGGTGTCACAGGAGCAAACGAGGACAACGGCTGTTTTATCGGCGCGATCTTCGATGTAACATCTTCCAACGGAACACCCGTTTTCATCAACTCAAACCACAAGCTCGGCACGAGCACTTCCTCGAAGCGGTTCAAGGAGGACATCAAGCCGATGGATAATGCCAGCGAAACACTGTTTTCGCTCAAACCGGTTACCTTTCGTTATAAGCAGAGCATTGATCCGGATCGCAAAGGGCAGTTTGGCTTGGTGGCTGAGGATGTGGAAAAGATCAACACTGACCTTGTAGTGTGTGACAGAGAAGGAAAGCCATACAGCGTGCGCTACGACCAGGTGAACGCGATGTTGCTAAATGAATTTCTGAAAGAGCATCAGAGAGTTGAGAAATTGGAAGCGACGGTTGCGAGTCTCGTGGCAACCGTGAAAGACCAGGCAGTGCAACTTCGGCAAATCAGCACCGAGATCAGAATTAACAAGCCGGCTATGAAGGTGGCAGGAACTCCTCCGTAAAGATCGTTCAACGCCTAATTTAAAGCGTGCAAACACGCTGGCTTTGCTTCAGAAAGGGAGCCATGAACATCACCAAAAACCTCGGAATGCTGCTGCTCGCAATCTATCTGATCATCATCGGCTTAATGGGGCTGATTGGTTTCAGCCTTGGCATTCTGGTACCCATCCTTGCGCTGGCAGCCGGCATTTTGATTCTCATTGGCAAATAGCACGCGGTTCGCAGACTCCCGCTCTTCGCCTTCCGTCCAATCGTAAGAACGCGATTCACCCAACGGGGCATCGCTGCGACATTTCTCAGTACCCCGGCATCAAGACGCCATTATATCGTTACAATCGAATCGGCTGATGTTGCTGAAATAATGTCAAATGCCGTTGAATGTGTTTTTGGTCGATTGGCGCAATTCCCTTCACTGCGAGAGCCTGCGCTGCATAACGCACGGCAGAATCAAAATCGCCGGTCTCGGCGTAGGCAGCGGCAAGCGCATCGATGGTGTTCTCGTCCCTCCATTCAAAGATACTGCAAGCCGCTTTGGCATCTTTAATTGCCTGCTGGCCGTTTCGAAATGCTGGATTTGGGCAAGTTGCCTGTAACCATGCGCGTTGTTTCAAGGCCCTGCCCAGGGTGACACGCTGAGGGTGCAGCGAAATGACATAATTAATCTCCTTCAACGCTTCCGCGTACTTTCCATACACCGCGTTGATCGTGGCTCGCAAAAGAGACGCATCGACAAATGTCGGACATTGCCGGAGCGCTTCATTGCAATCCTGAATAGCAAGATCGTATTTCCCTTCCCCGGCGAAAATCTGCGCGCGTACGTAGAGCGCCGGCCAAAACGCGGGGTCAGCGTGGAGGGCCGTGTCCAAATCGCGCTTTGCCGCCGCGATATTGCCGTGTTTCCACTGATCTTCCGCACTCGTAAGTAGGTTCATGACCGCCCGTCGACCTTTGCCGTACCCCACTATGACTGGTACGCTTGCATTAATAGCTGTTATGCCGGCGATCAATGTAAGGAGGAGTGACATTGTTCTCGTGGACATAATTCAGCTGATTGGTAGACAAGACTTGTAATCGAAATTGCAACTCTAAGGCAAGCAAAGTTCGCCTCTTTCATTGCGGTGTTGCTGTTCTAAGCTGTGCGACGTGTGAAAAACTCCTGCGAACACTACACCAGCACGTTATCGGTGATTACCCTGCGCAAGGTATCGTGGCGGCTGATTCCATTTCTCTTTGTGCTTTACGTTATCGCCTGGCTTGACCGGGTGAATGTCGGTTTCGCAGGCTTGGAAATGAACGCCGATCTCGGGTTTAGCGCGACGGTGTTCGGTTTTGGCTCAGGCATTTTCTTTCTCGGTTATTGTCTCTTTGAGATACCGAGCAACATCATCCTTGAACGAGTTGGCGCGCGGCTTTGGATCGCGCGAATCATGGTGACATGGGGGGTGATTTCCGCAGGACTGATGTGTGTGCGCACGCCTGCGGTGTTCTACCTGTTACGATTCCTTCTCGGAGTTGCCGAAGCAGGGTTCTTTCCCGGAGTAATTTATTATTTGAGCCTGTGGTATCCCACCGCACAGCGTGCGAAAGCGATTGCGGCTTTCATGACAGCAGTCCCCGTGAGCGGATTAATAGGAGGACCGTTATCGGGAGCTTTGCTGGAGTTGGATGGCATGTATGGTCTGGCGGGCTGGCAGTGGTTGTTCCTGCTGGAAGGACTGCCTGCAGTGGTTCTTGGAGTCAGTGTAATTTTTTATCTGAATGATCGGCCAGAAACAACTCAATGGCTGACTCCGGAGGAACGCGACTGGCTCGTTGCCACTCTTGCGGCCGAGCGAAGGACCCGCTCGCTGCGACCAGATATCCGCGCAGCGTTGACCGATGCCACTGTCTGGAAGTTAGGTATCGTCTTCCTTTTGGTCGCAGCCGGATTTTACGGTTATTCATTCTGGGCCCCGCTTGTTATCAAGTCGCTTACTGGACTTAGTAACTTCAACATAGGTCTGGTGCTAGGCGCCATTAGCGCTGTAACCATCATCGGAATGCTCCTAAACAGTTATCATTCCGACCGGACAAATGAGCGCCCGATACATATAGCTGTGCCTTTGTTCGTCATGGCTATCGGCCTTATAGGCTGCGCAGTTTTGCGGGACCCTGTCTTTGCGATTATTGCGCTGGCACTTGTTCCATTGGGACACTGCGCGAGCTACGGACCGTTCTGGTCGATGCCGACTCAGTTCTTTACGGGGCCAGCAGCGGCTGCCGGCATAGCTCTTGTGACCATGATTGCGAATGTCGGCAGCTTCGCAGGGCCAACGCTCATCGGACTATTGAAGGCACGCTATGGCACCCACAACGCGGCATTTTTACTCCTTGGTGGACTGGCGGTAATTGCTTCATTACTTGCTCTGAGAACAAGTCCAGTGCGTGTACCGAACAGCGAACAATCCGCGGTCCATAACTGACACGGTCAAGCGCAACCGCCCGTGAACAATCGGGTACTTCAACTGAAACAGGATCGCGACGCGCGATTTTGAATCGAGATCTATTAGAGCGCGATTACGCCCTCTGGTCACGTTGCGCGGTTACTGGAAAGTGCCTCGCGCGCCGCACGCATGCGCTCAACTTCGACCCGTGCGATTTGTTCTTCAGCGCGTCGTTCCAATTCCACAAAATCGATATTGCCTGTGGTCGGTAAATCGGCTGCGGCCAGCGCATGCCAAAGAAGTTTTTTGCCCGTAATTCCCATCACCATCGTTTCCAGCGCGAGCACGAGACCGATCCCTCCCATTTCGTCACCGGCAGCAGTGAAGGGCGCACGGCTAAATTTCTCCGCGATCCATGCGCCTGCCAGCCGAATACTGCTTTCCTTTGTTCCAACCGCGCGCATCAACTTCTGTAGTGTCTTTTGGTCCGCCTCGATATCTTTCTTTAGATCGGCGAGGAAAGGCGCGAGCGGCTTGCCGTCGCAAAGCTTGATCCAGTGATCAAGCAACTCGAGCGCGCCTACCGACCCCGCCAAATGATCGTTCAAATAGGAATCCAGTTTTCTCATCCGGAACGAAGCACATTCGTTGCCCTCTCTCCCTCTAAACCATCGCGACGCATGTTAGTCCTGGTTTTGTTTTTCGAAACCTGTTCCGTCTACTTTTGCCAGAGTTAGTAAGCTAATTTTCCTCACCGTCGCCTTTTTGTTCTGCATGAATGCCGGGAGACTTCGGACCGCGCTCATGTTCTTTTCCCTGCACTGTTGAGACGGATTTTGTTTTTGGCCGGTGCTGAAGCTCCTCGTCTGGAGGCTCGCTAACGCTGCGCTGCCGTGGAAGGCTTTCCGGATGGTTGCGACAAAGAAATTCAATGAGCCCCTCACGCACCTCGCAACGAAGATCGGAAAGCTTGCCAGGATCTGTGGCACTAACGAGCGCGCGTACTTCGATTGTGCTTTGCTTCGTATCGGTCACCTGTAATCCGCAAACTTTTCGATCCCATTTTGGATTGTTTTCAACGAGCCGCTTCAGTTCCTTGCGCAATTCGCCGATAGACGCCTGATAATCCAGGTACAGAACGACCGCACCAAGCAGATCCGTAGAGACG
>JBKPRQ010000209.1:0-4487 GCA_046734635.1 Verrucomicrobiota bacterium | reverse complement strand
GTTGCTGGGGATGGCCCGTGCTGGAAGTGCTGCCTCGAATGGCAGCGGGGATTATGCGATCGCATTCTCAACCGCACCACAGTTACGGATTCATACTTCGGAGAAGCCGCAAACGCGACGAGTCGAGCTGTTAACCAACGATGCGATGTCGCCGCTATTTCTGGCGGTCATTGAAGCGACCGAGGAAGCCATCTACAACTCGATGTTTCGAGCGGCGACCATGAGCGGAAACGGCCACACGGTCGAGGCATTGCCAATCGATAAGATCGTCGAAATACTGAAGGCGCATCGTTCCATCAAGTGAGGAGCGTCGTGGTGGCGAACAAGATTGTCCGTGCGTCCTTCTTCAAGCGTGATCCGCTTACTTGTGCGCGCGAGTTGATCGGCACAGAACTGATTTGGGGTGATTGCTCTGGGATCGTCGTCGAAGTGGAAGCGTACGCGGCAATCAATGACGAGGCCGCGCATACGTTTACCCGGCCGAGCGCTCGCAGCTTTATTGAGCGAAACGATGCCGGCGCGGCTTATGTCTATTTCAACTATGGAATGCATTGGATGCTAAACGTGCTGGTGAAAGGCGACGAGAATGGATTCGTTCTGATTCGCGCGCTGGAGCCGAGGAGAGGAATCGAACGGATGAAGAAACGTCGCGGACTTAACGACGTGAAACGCCTTTGTTCGGGGCCCGGCAAGCTCACACAGGCGCTGGCCATTACCAATCGTCACCATGAAATGGATTTGTGCTCCGATCCGCGACACTGCTTTGCTCGCAACGCAGAAACGGCCACTGACGTGGTAGCCGACAAGCGCATTGGCATCACGCGCTCCGCGCATTATCCGTGGCGTTTCACGCTGCGAGGCAGTGAGTTCGTAAGCCGCGCGGTGAAACTGTAGCGAAGCGTCACCTTCTGGGGAGCGCAGGCTGCCAGCCTGTGTTCCCTAGAAAATTGACTCGTGCACCTCTTGATAGAAGTTGCTCAATCAAAATGAATCGAAACAAACAACGCGTGCTTCTCGGGATGAGTGGGGGAGTGGACTCGAGCGTCGCAGGATATTTACTGCGCGAGCAGGGCTACGAGGTCATCGGCGTTACCATGAAAGTCTGGCCGCAGGATTGTATCTCCCGCGCGGAGGATAAATGCTGCGGGCCTCAGGCAATTGCCGACGCGCGCGGCGTGGCACATTCACTGGGTATTTCGCATTACGTTGTTGATGAGGCGGACCAGTTCGAACGGCTGGTCATCGATTATTTTTCCAGCGAATACCAGGCCGGTCGGACGCCGAATCCATGCGTGATGTGCAACGAGAAGCTCAAGTTCGGCAATCTGTGGAGCAAAGCAGCCGCCTTAGGCTGCGACTACATTGCGACCGGTCATTACGCGATCATTGAACACCACGCTGATCACGCAATTTTGCGAAAGGGCCTCGACCCGCGCAAAGATCAGTCTTATTTCCTTTTCAGTTTGCGCCAGCCCCAGCTTCGACGGGCGTTGACTCCGCTCGGCAAAATGACGAAGCCGCAAATCCGCGAAATCGCGCACTCGTTAGGTCTCAAGGTTGCCGACAAGGTGGATAGTCAGGAAATCTGCTTTGTTCCGGGGAACGATTACAAAGCATTCTTGCGCTCGCACCTTGGTGAAAACGAGTTTCATCGCGGTGAGATTTATGATGTTGCTGGTAATTTCCTGGGCGAACACGACGGCATCGAACTTTTTACGATTGGACAACGCAAGGGTTTGCCGGGCGGTTCTCCTCGTCCGCGCTATGTTGTCGACCTCGATCCGGCCACGAATCGCGTGATTGTGGGAGATGCTGACGATTTAGTGACGGACGAATTCGAAATCGATCGAGTGAATTGGCATCCTGGCTACAGCGAAGAAATCGAAGTTACGGTGAAGATTCGTTATAGCCACCCGGGGACACCCGCTACGCTGACGCACCTCGAAGATGGGCGCGCTCATGTGCGGCTGCACGATCCTCAAAGGGCTGTGACTCCGGGACAGGCAGCGGTGTTGTACGATGGTGACATCGTTCTTGGTGGCGGTTGGATTTGCCGAAGCCGTCATCCTGAGCTGAGTGGAGCGAAGTCGAAGGATCCCGTGATGGTAGCGTAGGGTCATGCAACGGGATTTGATTCGCTCACTTCCCGCTCGCTCAGCCTGCGGCCTTCCCGTCTATGTCGCGGCTTCCCCAACCGCTCCATTCTCGACTTCTCTCGGAATGACGCTTTCCGCCTGACCAATGGCCGATCAAATTTTACTGGCCATCAGCACGTTTCCTGATGTGGAAACGGCCAATCGCATCGCGGGAGAGCTGGTTGCAGAAAAGCTGGCGGCATGCGCCAACCTCCTTCCGGCCGTTCACTCCATTTATCATTGGAAAGAGAAGATCGAGACCGCTGGCGAGATCATGGTGTTCTTTAAAACAACCGAGGAGCGACTGGCGGCGTTTCAAGAAAAACTGCGCTCACTTCATCCTTACGAAGTTCCTGAGCTGATCTGCATCAAGATCGACAGCGGCTCGCCGGATTATTTGCGCTGGGTAGCCGATAACTGCCGCTAGAAACTCGATGGCTTAAAGCCGTCGAGTTTCAAGAAGTGCTACGCCGTTTGTAGTTGAGCGCAAAAATAGCGATGCCGATGAGATTGGCTGCGAGGCTCACGGCGATGACTTTCGCGGCGAAAACCAACCGGTTTGGCACATCAATGATTGGATAAATGGTGAAGAAGATGGCCAACAGACACACCATCAGACCGCAGCCGGCCGCGAGTCGCAACCAAATGCGCGCTCCGGCTCGTATCGCGGCCGCGCCAACGATTGGGATCGCAAACATGACGGTGTAAACGATTCCATAAAAAACATTGGCAGCGTTGTCGACGAGTTGAAATGCTTCCTGCAAACCGGCGCCGATCTGGCTTGAGATGCCAATCACCAGTGTGATCGCACCGACGAACATGATTGAGTTAACGGGCGTCTTGTAACGAGGGTGTAAACGCGAAAACCATACCGGCAACAGGTGATCCCAGCCCGCTACCATCGGCAACCGGGAGCTGCCGGTGAAATGAATACTCATTGAAGATATCGAGCGCACTGTCATCAGCAGAATCCCCGCCGAAGCGATCGCGCCGGCGATTTGGAATGAATGCAGACCGAGCCGCAACGTCTGCGGCACCGGGCCGATTAGATCGATTTGATTATTTCCTATGAAGGCGAGAACCGAGCTCGTCCCCAGAATGAACATGAGGGCGATGATCGGAGCGGCAATCATAACGGAGCGTCCGATGTTGCGTGCGGGTGCATGAGCTTCACCGGCCAGAATGCCCACATATTCAAATCCGCTAAGACCGCCGACTGCCAGTTTGCTAAAAATATTGAAGCAATAGAACAGCGATACCGCAGGGGCAGCGATTTGAAGCGGGTGATATGTGCTGAGATCGCCGCGAGCCAGAGCAATGAATGGTAGAACAATCAATGCGCCATAAACGAGGAACATGGCATATCCGCCAATGTTGTGTACCCATTTGCCTAACGAGAGCCCCCGAACGCCGGTTAATCCGAGGCCGCTTACCAGCACGCAACTAACGAGCGAGACACACCATGGACTCTCCCGCATCCACGCGGCTGCGTCGCCCAAGGCATAGGAGATGTTCGTGGTGATGAACATCCCGCCCAGCGCAATGACCATGATCGACAAGAGCCAGAGATTCCAGGCGACGATAAAACCTGTGAATTCGTTAAATGCGAGCTTCGCCCATTGATAGATTCCACCTTCCAACGGCATCAGCCTGCTCAGATAAATAACCACGGCGGCTTGCGGAATGTAGAAGAGCAGAATCGCGAGCAGCCAAAAAAAGAGATGCGATGTTCCAAGTTTTGCAGCAGTGCCGACCCAGCTCGAGCCAACCACAAACACAATTTGGGTCAGAACGAGATCGCCAAGTCCGAGAGGCTTCTTGAGCGCAACGCTCTGTTCTTCGACACTTCGTTCTGCGCGATTTAATTCAGGCGTCACGAGACGAAGTGTAGGGCATGCGCTTCGCTTGCCCATGCGAAAATGGAATCGGCAAGCGAAGCGCGTGCCTACAACACGCGCGCTCAATGCTCGTGTTGGATCTTTGCGGCATGGCCGAGGAACTGGCGAAGCCGCAAATATATCAGGCGGCAAAGCCGCATTTTTTTGCCAACCTTTTCTCCCTCGCGCTCAAGCAAGGTCCAGTCTGCGGCTAAAAAACAGCGACCCCAACAACGAAAATATTATGATTTTTTTTAGAACTTCGAATTCCAAATTCCGTAGTTAGCAGTGTGAGGAGTACTCCGGCAAATCGCCAGGTAGAACCATGCCATGGTTCGGCGCGATATTGCGCAGCGAGTTTCCCGAGTGATCGCACTGGGTAAGGAAGGGGCTGTCAAAACACTTAACAACCCAACACGACGTCACTTTTGCGCTGCCATATGTCCTTGACAACGAATCAGCGCGCAGTCGGAGT
>JBKPRQ010000208.1:0-5326 GCA_046734635.1 Verrucomicrobiota bacterium | reverse complement strand
GCGAATGAGAGTGATGAACTCTCGAAATCGTGAGCGCGGTTCTTCAAGGAAAATTTCGTCGGCAAGGGATGAAGACGCAGTCAGCGATAACGCATTTCCATCCGACTCGAGTGAGACGTTCCTTGCCATGTTGTCAGGTGCGTTCCAGCACAACAACGGAACGCGCCGCAACTTCGTAATCGCCTGAGCTTACCGGTTCCTCCAACAAGCCTTGACGACTGGTGTCTATCCTGCGTTTCCAGTCTTTGCCTTCCTGAATGTGAAATCGCACGGGTTCCCAGAACGCGTTAACCATCACGTACAAATCGCTTTCGCCATACAGGCAGTAAGCTAACGTCCGCGACTGTTGGCCAAGATCCACCGGCCCGTTCGCGCCATACCAGTGCACATCGTCGCGCCAGTACCTGCTGCGGCCGATCCAAGGCCGCTCCTTGCGGAATGCAATCATGTACTGAAAGAACCGAAACACGTCCTGATTCTTTTCGAGTAGTGACCAATCGACCCACGTCGTCTCGTTATCCTGATTGTAGGGATTGTTATTGCCGTGTTGTGTGTTCAGAAACTCGTCGCCCGCGCAGAACATCGGGGTGCCGTTCGCCAGCATCAGCAGCGTGAAGAAATTCTTTACCTGTTGGCGACGCAACAATAACACTTCGGCGGACGCGCCATCGTCTCCCTCCCAGCCACAGTTCCAACTTCGATTATCTGCCGGTCCATCGCGATTTTCGTGGCCATTCGCCTCATTGTGTTTTTCGTCGTAGGAGACAAGATCGTAGAGGCAAAAACCGTCATGAGAGGTTATGTAGTTCACGGTCTGATACGGCCGATACACATCCCCTGGACCATCTGGAAACAAATCATCGCTCCCGTAGACTCGCTGCATTAAGGCGCCAACCATGTTGGCATCGCCTTTCACAAATGAGCGGAGATCATCGCGGAATCGCCCATTCCATTGTCGCCAGGCAAGGCCGGGAAAACCCCGGCCTAACAAGTAGGCATTAATGTCCCAAGCCTCCGCTACCAGGCGCAAATCATACATCAGCGCCGCCGCGCTCAACTCGGTCGCGATCGCTGGAGACTCGGTATTGATACTGCCATCCTCATTACGGGCGAAGACCGATGCCAGATCGAAACGAAACCCGTCGATGCCCATACGCTCTGCCCAATGCTGCACGCTGCGCAAAACGAGCAGCCGCATCAGCGGATGCGCGCAGCGCGTTGTATTGCCGCATCCTGTATAGTCGAGGTACCGCCCCGACGTGTCTGACAAGTAGTAGCTGCGATCATCGATCCCGCGGTAGCAATAGGTCGGGCCGGTCTCGTCGCCTTCGCATGTGTGATTGTAAACAACATCCAGCCAGACCTCGATGCCTGCTTCATGAAAAGCTCGCACCATCTGGCGAAACTCCGCTACCGCATTGCGCACAACATAATCCTGGTGCGGCGCGAAGAAGCTCAGCGTCATGTATCCCCAGTAGTTACCTTCTTGCGGGTCGAACTGGTGCACCGGCATTAACTCGACTGCGGTAACTCCGAGTTCACTGAGATAGGGAATCTTCTCGATCAACCCAAGAAATGTACCGCGCTTCTCCTTTGCAACTGAACCATCACGCGCAGTGAATCCTTTGACGTGTAGCTCATAGACGATCAAATCGTGTGTGTGTCGGGGTGGCGGCTTTGCGTCTCCATCGAACGCCTCAGCGGCCTGAGGTAAAACTCCCAGAACGGCACGGCCATCGTTCCTGCCAGGCTGTTTGGCTACTTCGCGTGAAAAGTCCCACGGGAAAAACAGTTCTTGCGCGTAGGGGTCGAACAAAACCTTCTCTGCGTCGAACCTGTGTCCTGCTGACGGATTGAAAGGGCCTTGTATTCGATAGGCGTAATAGAGTGCGCCCGGTGCCGACTTCGCTTTGATAAGACAATGCCAGACACGCGCGGTCTTGTTCGTTAAAGGATCGAGCTTTAGCTCAAGCACCGGCCGGACGAAGTTCGTTCCGCTATATAACAGCAGAGTCACGCCCCTGGCGTGGCGCGAGTATAAGGTGAAGTTCCAAGCCTGCTCGTTTTCCAGCCAAATCGCCCCCGGCGGCCCGAGGCCGCCCTCGTCGTCCCACGCTTCCACCGTGCGGACCTGGGTACTGTAGTTCACTTCGGCGATTACTGTGGGTAAAACCTAGGCGAAATAGGCCTTAGCCACATATTGCGTCACCATCCGCTGGGTATTGAAAAACGAGCCGTTCAACGCAATGGCATAACGCATTACTTCCACAAAGCTGTCCCGATCGCGGTAGTAGAGTGGAATCACCATCCGTTCAAGCTTGTCATAGAGTGAGTTGGTGTCGTAGGACGTGGTATCATCTTCTTCAGCATGCTCAATGGCCCAGCCGCTCACACCTTCGATGCATCCTTCAATCCACCAGCCATCCAGAATACTGAGGCTGGGCACTCCGTTGACAGCTGCTTTCATTCCGCTCGTACCGGAAGCTTCCATCGGCGGTTCTGGCGTATTCAACCAAACGTCCACGCCGGCAGTGAGCAACTGTCCCAGTTGCCAGTCGTAATTTGGCAGGTAAACCAGCTTAATCGAATCCCGTAATACCTGCCGTGCTTCGAATACGTGACGAATGAGCTCTTTGCCTCCCTTATCATTTGGATGGGCTTTGCCGGCGTAAATGATTTGAAGTGTGCCAGCGCGGGCGGCGATACCTTTCAATCTTTCCAAGTCGCGAAAAAGCAAGTCGGCGCGTTTATAAGGAGTAGCTCGGCGAGCGAAGCCGAGCGTGAAAGCATCCTCGTCCATCGCTCCTTGCGTCTCGCTATTCACCCGCGCGAGCAAACCCCGCTTCGCCTGGATGTGCGCATCCCAGATTTCGGCCAGCGAAATCCCAAGCGCGTAGCGCAGCATAAGATTGTCCTCACGCCAGCCGGGGATCCGCCGATCGAACAACTTCTGAAACGATGGTGACGCCCATGTCGGGGCATCCACCCCGTTTGTAATCGCGTCGATCTTGTAACGCGCGAACATAAGCTGGGAAACTTCGCCATGCTTCTTAGCTACCCCGTTGACATAATGACTAAGACTTAGCGCCAGATAAGTCATATTCAGCTCACCGTCGCGGCAAACCACTTCGCGCCATTGCATGGTGTCGCGGCGCTCTCCAAGAGCGCGCTTCACCATCTCCATCGGGAAATGATCGTGACCGGCTGGCACAGGAGTGTGTGTCGTGAAGACGCATAGCTGATGCACGGCTTGAACATCCTCCTGATTGAACTCCTCCCGTCCCGTTTGCCGCGCGTGTTCATCCAGCAGGTCCACCGTTAGCAACGCGGCGTGTCCTTCGTTCATATGAAACCGCTCAAGATTGTTGTAACCTAATGCTCGCAACATCCGCACTCCGCCGATGCCCAGAACAATTTCCTGGCAGAGCCGATACCATTTATCGCCGCCGTAGAGTTGGTCCGTTAGCCGGCGATCCCACTCGGAGTTTTCAGGTAAGTCGGTGTCGAGCAGAAACACCGGAACAATGCCGCTGCCGGTGCTGCGAACGTCGTATTGCCAAGCGCGGACCTGGACCGGGCGGCCTTCAATCTGAATGGCGACGCGTTGGGGTAATTCTTTGACAAACTTTTCCAACGGCCACGTGTCTGGTTCTTCTATCTGCCACCCTGCGGCATCGAATTTTTGCCGGAAGTATCCTTGCCGATGGAGCAACGTGACCGCGATCATCGGAAGCCGTTGAGCGGCTGCCGCTCGCAGCGTATCACCGGCTAAGATACCAAGGCCGCCGCTGTAGGTGTGCATCGCCGGATCGAGGGCGATTTCCATAGAGAAATAGGCAATCCGTTTGTCAGGTACGTTCATAAGTTACAGCTCCAATCCGCTCGAACTTCCAACCGGTCACGCTTCCGGCTCCGCTGCGCAATGTCGCGAATTGCGAAAGGTTGGCCGTTTCTTGCGCATGATTTATTTCATTTTTAGGTTCCGGTGCACAAGTGATTACGCGGATGCGCGCAGCGACTTAAGTTCGGAACGACACGCTTCGGCAAAGGGCCTGAGTGGATCCTCGTTGCCGCCTTTCTGCACCAATGCACGCATCTCCTCCAGCGAAAGGTTGGACGAAAAGTATTGTTCTGTGATGAGCTTTAACACTTGCTCCGCCTCGTGAAGAATTGTGTCCGACGCGCAGAGCCGGATGCGGTTGAGTAGTTCGTACATTGACAATAAATTCTCCGACTTATCTAATGTCCGTTCAAAAGAATCGATGACCCGTTTTGAGCATTCGCTGATGAACTCGCCGTAAAGAGTTTCGCGCCTGCGAATGTCGGCGCGAAGCAATTCCCGCCTACTAACAGTTCGCTGCGTTACCCAGGTCGCCGCTACGGTGGCCGAGCCACCAACGAGCGATCCAAGAACACCAGCCAGTGCAGTAATGATTGTGTTATCCATGGCTTAACATTGCGTGCCCGGCTCCTGGTTGAGCGGTTGAAGATAGCGGTGGGAAAGCACCGGATAGCTCCTGAACTATCTTGATGATCTTTTTTTCCATAAGCGCAGGTGTGTTATCCAAGCGTCTGTAGCTAAGCAAAGCGGTCCGGTTGGCCCGTGGCGGCCAGCACAGCATGCCACCAACCAGTGGCCGTATCGAGCCGCTTTGTTGTCGTGGCAAGTAACTCGATCGGCACATGAATGAATTTCTCGTGTAAAAACCCGATAACTACTCCGGTCCTACCTGCCATCGCTGCGTGGACGGCGTGACGGGCATAGAGATCGCAAAGCAAGGCATCTTCGCAGTTCGCAGGGCGGCTGCGTACCTGGTAACTCGGATCAAAGTAGCGCACGACCACCGGCATACCTTCGGCCTTGAAGTAGCTCTCGATTCGTTGCCGCAGAAACAGTCCGATGTCCTTGAGTTTTACGTTACCCGAGGCATCTCGTTCCGACTCATCAGTCTGAAGTAATTCCTGGCCCGCTCCTTCGGCGACCGCGATGACTGCATGCGATTTTGTGCGCAACCGCTCTTTCAGCGCAGCAAGGAATACTTCGAGCTTGAACGGCACTTCCGGGATCAGGGCGAAGTTCACATCCTGGCTGGCCACGACCGCAGCAGCAGTAACAAAGCCGGCATGGCGTCCCATTAACTTAACGAGACCTATCCCTCGCGTAACACTGCGCGCTTCTGTGTGGGCGCAATCGAGCACACGCTTGGCTTCTTCTACGGCGCTAAAAAAGCCGAAGGTGCGTGAGACGAAAGTGACATCATTATCGATCGTCTTTGGCACTCCAACGACCGCGAGCGCATGTCCACGGTTGCGCGCTTTCTGATAA
>JBKPRQ010000207.1:0-9479 GCA_046734635.1 Verrucomicrobiota bacterium | reverse complement strand
CATAAACCGGGTGCGTTTTGTTATCGATTGCGATCCGCGTTGGAAATTCAAATCCTGTCGCAAGCCGATGGCTTTGGCGCTTGGCCTTTTCGATTAGCGGAAGGAAATCAAAACTCTCATCTTCGAGCGCTCGTCGCAAAGTTTGTTCTACGAGCGCAAAGTCACGCTGGTGTGTGACAGGCTGTGCGTTCGTGTCGCACACGCGAAAAACACCCAGTACAACGTTGTCTCCGCGTGGAAAGATGTCAGCGCTCAAAATATTCAAGGGCACAACCGAAAATGAGCCAGCCACCTTTGCCAATAACCGTTCACGCTCCCAGGTGCAGAAGATGACAACGCTGTGCCCTTGCTCCGGAACGGCCTTCCATTGGATTGCCGGAACCAGCGGAAAATCTCCTGCGCTGGAAACATTCTCCAGAAACGTCCGAAACAGTTTCAAGTGCTCGATAATCTCGGAGAGGTCGTTGGCGCGAAAATAATTGTCGGGCATGGACTCAAAATGAGCTTCAATCGCTCCTGCAAAATCAGCGGGGAGCTTTGCGGTTACTGCGGCCTGCAAGCTCTCGCGCTCGACCGTTGTCTGTTCGTAATAAGACTTCTGGTCCGCCAGGCACCGAGAGGTCTCGTGAAACAATTCCCACACCAGAGATTCTTTCCAATCCGACCACCCCTCCGCACTGGTCCCCTGGCCATCCGCCAGGGTAAGCAGCATTAGTGCGTTTAGGTTTTTCTGGAGCTTCACGATGTGGGCGAAGTCTGTCACCGTGGCTGGATCATCAAGATTTCTCTGCTGCGCAATCTTTGAAAGAGTGAGGTGATGATCCACCAGCAAGATGAGCGATTTTCGCTGCTCGGACGACAACTGCAGGCGCGCAGCGACGCGCTGGGCGAAGAGAGCGCTGGCTTCAGAATGCGGCCGCGCGCCAACCGCTTTACCGCTATCGTGCAAAAGAAGTGCGAGATAGAGAACAAACGGATCCTCCAGTTCCTCAAAAATCTTGCCGTACGCAATCAGTTTCGGGTCATTCGTCTGCACCAGGGCGTCAAGTTTATCGATGCACACCAATGTATGCTCGTCGGCTGTGTATCGATGCAGAAACTCATGCTGCACCAGGCATGTCAGTTGCCCGAATTCGGGAATGTAGCGCCCGAGAAAATCGACCCGATGCATTAGTCGGAGGATGCGACCTACTTTTCCCTTTTGTGATAAAATCGCCTTGAAGATCGCCCGCGGTCCGCGTGCGTACTGATACGTCCGGGTTACCTCGCCGAGGCTTCTGCTCAGAAGGTCCTCCAATTCCGGGCTCAGATCCAGGCCGCGTTCCTGGGCAATCTGAAATGATCGCATCATTTGCTCGGGGTCTTTGCGAAAAAGATCGCGCCGCGCCGGGTGCAATTGCGTGTTGCGAACAAAGAAAAAATCCCCCACTGGAGTTTTGTCCGTGCGCATCAACGGAAGAAAACTGAACAAAGAACGCGTCTTGCTTGTAACATATCCGCTTACAAATTGCTCTGTAATGCGTTCCGTGACCCGGAAGATGTTTCGCGTGTGCTCGTAATATTCCCGCATGAGCGCCTCGCTGCTCCGAACGATGTCAGCGTTCCCAGAAGAATAATCGAGGCGTTCTGCGATTTGCTCCTGCAAACTAAGATGAAGGATGTCGGTCGCGCGTCCCGTCGCGTAATGTAGAGCGGTGCGCAGACGCAGGAGAAAATCGTAGGCGTTTTCTATCCGGCGCTGGTCGCTTTCACTCAGCCAGTCTTTCCCCACCAGCTGGTTCGTGCTCAGTGAACCCTCTTTAAAATAAGTCATCCAAAGAAGATTTTGATAATCGCGTAGTCCGCCGCATCCACTTTTTAGATTCGGCTCCTGCAGATAGACGCTGTCGCCAAATTTCTTGTGCCGGGCGACCTGGTCCTGCATTCGCAGTTCCACGTATTCGCGTTCATATCCGCTGACGCACTTGGAACGAAATTGCCGACGAAATTCCCGCGCCAGATCGGCATCGCCCGCGAGAAATCGCGATTCCAGCATGGCGGTCTTTGTGCGCATGTCCTCGTTTGCCTGAGCGACTGCTTCTTTGATCGAGCGTGTCGAGTGTCCAACCTTGAAGCCGCTGTCCCAGAGAAGATAAAGAACTTGCTGCACCATCTCCTCCAGATGCGGCGAGATTCCCTTCTTTCCCTGACGATGCAGAAGCATCACGTCGATGTCACTAAACGGATTGAGCTCGCCGCGCCCATAGCCACCGAGAGCGATCAACGCAAGTGGGACTTTCGGAGCCCCGTTACCGCGAGCAGAGCTTGCCGCAGCGCCGAAAACATATTGCAATAAAACGTCGACCAGCTCAGCGCGCAGGGCACAAATTTCGCGGCCACCGCCGCCCGCCTGGTGCTTCAGGCGCAACCGATGTTCTTCAACCTTGAGAAACTTCTTGTAAAGCGGGAGGACTTCGGTCGGACGTCTGGTACCCGTCGCCGCCAGACTGCTGGCAGCGTGCGCCAAAACTTGCTCCAGGTGACGGGACGTTCTCATCGCAAATTCGAATTGCAGTTCAATTTAAAATTGGATCATCAAAATCCAAAATTTCATCTCCGATGGAAAAGGAACCATCGGCCAGTGATACGGGTTTATCACGCGGCAGCACGAGCACGTCCCGAAGAGAGATCAGTATTTCAGAAACGAAGTGATTGGAGTCGGTTCAAGTTGCTTACGGCCTTGAAGGAATTCCAACTCAATCAGAAACTGTGCTTCTAGGAGTTGTCCGCCGGCCTTGCGAATCAGGACAACGGCCGCGGCAGAAGTCCCTCCCGTCGCGAGCAAATCGTCCACCAGCACAATTTGTTCCCCTGCTTTGATGGCATCGATGTGCATCTCCATTTCCGCTTCACCGTACTCGAGCGAGTAACTGGCGATCTCAGTCTGGAATGGGAGCTTGCCACGTTTTCGGATCGGAACGAAACCGACACCGAGCTCATACGCCACGGCTGATCCAAAGAGAAATCCACGCGCATCAATCCCGACGATTTTATCAATCTTTCTCCCGCGGCAACGGTCCAAAAACAGATCAATCGAAGCGCGAAACAGGACTGGGTCGCTCAGAATCGGCGTGATATCTTTGAATACGATACCCTTCTTCGGAAAATCCGGCACATCGCGCACAGCGGCGCGTAATCTTTTGACTGTGTCCAAAGCCATCCGCGCGAACGCTAGCGGGATGTTACAAAACGTCAATCGGCGCATTCTAATAAATGCAAACAAGAGGCCGGTAACTTTCGCCCCCGTAAGAGCGCGCGGCTCCCAAGCCCGAATGCCGGTGCTTCGGGAAAGTAGCTGCCGGCCATAGCTACGTTCGCGTACGGCCTACAGTCTAAAAGCAGTGGAGAACCAGGCGTTAACCGCGACTACTGTACCTTATCAATATTGATAGTCGCGTTGTCACCTGTGGCGAGCGTAAGTGCAAATCCGCCGACAACGATTTGCACCGTATCGCCGGCGTTGGCTGGGAATGTCACCTGATCGTTTAGAGGAACGCCTCCAGCAACCAGCGCCGCCGTCGGGCCCACACCGATGCCATTCACCTGCACCTGTGTCTCGGCCAGCAGCGACACCACTGACGTCCGCAGCGTATAGGTCACTCTGTACACGCCATCCTGATTGAGCGCAAAGGTCGTACTGTTCGTCTGGGTGATGGCAGTCCCAACCTGAAGCGCTGTTTGATTGAATGGCACGGGGCCGCCAACACCAATCACGATGCCGCCACTATTGTAGTTGAAGAGGATCGCCGCCAAGCCGCCTGCCGGAATTCCCCCAATAATCACGGTCTGATGAATGGCTGGATCACCTATCCGGATGGTATTGGACTCGTTAGCGACACCTACGTTGCCGATATAGATATTGTTATTGCCAGCGGTGAGATCTGAACCGGACAAGAAGCCCAGCGCGATGTTGTTGCTCCCCGTAGTGTTTTGGCCGAGCGCCCCAACGCCGATGCCCACGTTATTGTCGCCCTCAGTGTTGCTAAATAGTGCGTTAAAGCCAAACGCGCTGTTGCCATCGCCAGTGGTATTATTAAAAAGCGCTCCGCTGCCCACCGCGGTGTTGCCAGCGCCCGTAGTATTGCTTTGCATCGCACGGTTGCCAACTGCCGTGTTATCCTCACCTGTTGTGTTAAAGAACATGGCAAACGCTCCATCAGCAGTGTTTCGCGGAGCGTTGTTGGACAGAAGCGCGCCAGCGCCAGTGGCTGTATTTTCATTGGCGTTATTGAGCAGGAGCGTTCCCGCGCCGTCACCTGTGTTAAAGCTGGCGGTCGTGAGGCTGAAAAGTGATAAGTAGCCAACGGCGTTGTTATAAAAGCCGGTGGTGAGGCTAAAAAGGGCAAGGTCGCCCTCCGCCGTATTGCCTCGAGCATAGCCCCCATCGGGCGGTGGACTGACGTCTGGAGCTCCCTGTGCCAACTGAAACTGGGCTAAACAAGCCAGCACCAAGAACCTTAAAACTACAGTTTTTATTTGGAATTTAATGAATGTTTTCATAGGAGGGCTGATTGTATATGGCGTTCTTCTGCCAAAAGAGATTCTAAGTTGTCAACATAAAAATCTAAGAATGCCGCCACTGTCCGATTCACGGGCGACGCTCTTAGAGAATTAAAATGGCTCATACCAAAGGAGGTCGTGATGCGATAGCGTACTCGCTCAAACCTGCGTCAAAGTGAGACGGTTGCCTGGCTCCGCTCACTTCGCCAGCGTACAACGTAGATTGCCAAGCAAAGAGCCTGCTCTTACATTGGGTTTCTTTAAGGTGGATCGGACTCTCCTCATCATTTCGACAATTTGTTTTCTCGCGGCAGTCATCCGCACCGGAATCGCCTTGCGAGCCGGAGTGTTTCGGCCGGGAAGATTTAATTTTCTGGCGATCGGCCTGGGTTTCGTTTTTCAGAGCGCGTTTTTGTCGATCCGCGGTCATGCGTTGGGACGTTGTCCCCTGACGAACCTGTTTGAGGTCTTTATCTTTCTCGCCTGG
Source organism: Verrucomicrobiota bacterium (assembly GCA_046734635.1). Lineage (GTDB taxonomy): Bacteria > Verrucomicrobiota > Verrucomicrobiia > Chthoniobacterales > UBA10450 > Udaeobacter. The sequence goes on along the minus strand of JBKPRQ010000207.1, from coordinate 4,453 downwards.
TCGGTAGCACTGATTTATATGCTGGTGGGGCCGGCCTACCGTCTCTCACTCATGGGCGCGTTCACAGCGCCCTTGGTTGTCCTGTTGCAAGGCTTCGCGTTGATTGCGCCAATTGATATTCGTCATCCAGTCAAAGTCCCTGCCAATTCTTCGCTGGAATTTCATGCATCGGTTTCGTTGATAGCCTATGGCGCGTTCGCGCTCGCTTGCATCGCCGGGGTGATGTACCTGGTCCAGGAGCGTCAGCTCAAGACACATCATTTGCGTTCGATTTTTTATCATCTTCCGCCGCTTACTGATCTCTTTGCGGCAATCACCCGCCTGCTTTGGTTGGGTTTCGTTCTATATACTGTTGGGATTGCCAGCGGCTTTTTTACAGGGCGACCTCTGCCACGCGTGCAGGCCGTGGCTGCGATTGCCGTTTGGTTGCTTTATGCGGCGATCCTGCAAGGCCGCTATTTTCGGCGAATCGCACCAAAACGAGTCGCCGCACTTTGCATTGTCGGATTTAGCGTGGCCCTGACTCTTCTCTGGGGAATCACATTCTCGGCACAAACGCATTCTGTCCCATGAACCTTTTCTGCGTCGGCCTCAGTCATCACACTGCGAACGTAGAAACGCGAGAACATTTCGCCGGGGGCGCAGGCGTTGAATGTACTCTGCGCGCCGCAGGTTGCGCGGAAGCGTTGGTGCTTTCTACGTGTAACCGCGTTGAAGTCTATGGCGCTTCAGAGAAGCGCGTCTCGACGGATGAGATTGCGCAATGCTTATTGCAAAATGGTGAGGTCAGTGACCATGGCCACAGTTGGGCGTTGCCGTTTTACCGTTACGAAGCTGAAAAGTGCGTGCAGCATCTGTTCCGCGTCGCTTCCGGACTCGACTCGATGGTCGTAGGCGAAACAGAAATACTTGGTCAGACGAAGAGAGCCTACCAATCCGCGCGCACGTCTGGTGCGGTTGGGCCCTGCCTTCATCGCCTGTTTCAACGAGCTTTTCGGGTTGCAAAACAGGTCCGCACGCACACCGAAATTGCGCGGGGATCAGTGTCGGTTGGTTCTGTCGCAGTTGATCTGGCTCAGAAGATTTTCGGCGAACTTGCCAGTTGCAGAGTTCTGGTCTTGGGAGCCGGCGAGACGAGCGAACGCACGGCGCGGGCGCTGATTTCCCGGGGCGTGACCGATCTGCGCGTGAGCAATCGCTCAAATCATCGTGCCCAGGAGTTGGCACAACGAGTGGGTGGCGCGGCTGTCCTGTTCGATCAGTGGGCACAGCAATGTTGCGAGATCGATATCCTGATTACGTCCACTTCTTCGGAGGTTCCGCTACTGACTACGGCAAATCTCGGGCCCATGTTGGCCGATCGCGTCGATCGGCCGCTTTTCATCATCGATATCGCTGTTCCGCGCGATGTCGACCCGGCCGTGAACGAAATGGAAGGCGTGTACCTTTATGATATCGACGCGTTGCGATCTGTCGCGGAGCAGTCTCTTGCCGTGCGCCGCCAGCAAATAGCTTCTGCAGACGCGATCATTGCCGAACATGTCGAAGATTTCCTCCAGAAAGTTTCGTACGAACTGGGGCGTGCTTCACGAACGAGCGGGCATCCACCGGTTGCTGACAGTTCGTTACATCCGTCACAGCTGTAGCTGCAAGGGAGCTGACAGCTTCCCCTACAGCGCGCTACATTCATGCGATGACGAGAAAAATCATCCTGGGCACGCGGGGCAGTGAACTGGCACGTGCGCAAGCCCGGCTGGTTGAAGAGGCAATTCAAACGGCGCAACCGGACACAAAAATCGAAACAAGAATCATCGCCACGCGAGGCGACAAAACCAGGCTTCTTGAGCCTCAGCTTGGTCGCAAAGGATTGTTTACGGTAGAAATCGAACGAGCCCTTCTTCGCGGCGACGTCGACGTCGCGGTTCACAGCGCAAAAGATCTTCCGAGCGAAACGAACGTGGAGGCGAAAATTGCTGCGGTTCTTCCTCGTGCAGCAATAAATGACGTGCTGGTTTCGAAACATCCTGGTGGTTTTGCTTCGCTGCCTAAGGGCGCAGTCGTCGCCACCGGTAGCGTGAGAAGGAAACATCAATTGCTCTGGAAACGTACGGATCTCAAAGTCGTCGATCTTCGAGGGAATGTTCCAACGCGACTACGCAAATTGGTCGAAAACGATTGGGATGCAGTCGTGCTGGCTCGCGCGGGCCTCGCACGGCTCGGTCTGTCGCCAGCTCAAGACAAAATCACCTTTGAGCGCGGGCAATTTTTCATTGCAATCCTTCCACACGAGATTTTTTTGCCGGCAGGCGGTCAGGGAATTATTGCGCTTCAAACTCGCGCCAATGATCAAAGCGTGAAGGCGATTGTCGATCTTGTGAATGATCGCGAGACGTTGCTTTGTTTGCGGGCGGAACGAGAGTTTTTGCGTTTGCTGCATGGCGACTGCAACTGCCCGGTGGGTGTGATTGCGACAATCAAAAACAACATGATGAAATTGAGGGCTCAATTGTTTACCGATCAATCAGCAGCACCACGAGAAGGCGAAGTGGAAGGCGCTCATGATGAGGGTGAACGTCTATCCGAGCGGCTACTGCACCGACTACAAGCATGAGCACGAGTCAGAGTGGAAAGGTTTACCTGGTTGGTGCCGGTCCGGGCGACCTCGGCTTGGTAACATTGCGCGCCAAGGAGTGCATCGAGAATGCGGATGTGATCATTTACGATCATCTGGCGAATCCCGAGACGCTTGGCTGGACGCGTGACAACACAGAAATTGTCTACGTCGGCAAAACGCCTGGCAAATCGCAGGTCAGCCAGCAGGAAATTAATGCGTTGCTAATCGAGAAGGCGCGCGAAGGAAAGCAGGTGGTTCGGTTGAAGGGCGGAGACCCGTTTGTATTCGGTCGAGGCGCCGAGGAAGCACAGGTGATGGCTGATGCCGGTATTCCGTTCGAAATTGTGCCTGGGATCACATCGTCCATCGCTGGGCCGGCTTATGCAGGAATTCCGGTGACGCATCGGGCGCACAATTCACATGTGACGTTTTTTACGGGACACGAAGACCCGGCGAAGGCGAAAAGCGAGATCGATTACGCAGCGCTGGCGAAGCTCGGGGGCACCCAGGTGATGTTAATGGGCGTAGAACGTCTCGGATCGATCACGAGCGAAATGATAAAGCATGGTGTGCGCGGCGATCTGCCAGTGGCTTTGATTCGCTGGGCGACTACGGGCCAGCAAGAGACGCTCATCGGCACACTTGCAGATATCGCTCAAAAGGCAGTCGCGAATGATTTCGCGGCGCCCGCAGTAGCAGTGTTTGGAGAAGTTGTTGCCTTGCGAGACAAGCTCAATTGGTACGAAAAGCGGCCACTCCTCGGAAAAAGAATCGTCGTTACGCGAACAAGGAAACAAGCCAGTGTGTTAAGCGGAAAATTGCGCGCGTTGGGCGCTTACGTTATCGAACTGCCCACCATTCGAATCGAGCCGCCAACTGATCTACGCGAATTCGGAGAGCTTGTTCAGGACGCGCATGTTTACGACTGGATCGTGTTTACCAGCGCAAACGGCGTCGACGCGTTTTTCGATATTTTCTTCAAGCTATACGATGATTCGCGCGAAATCGGGGGCGCGCGGATAGCCGCCATCGGCCCGGCTACAGCGCAACGGGTGAAAGATTTTCATCTGCACGTCGATCTTCAGCCCGACGAATCTGTGGCTGAAGCGGTCGTGCGGGCGTTCAAACAGCAGGGAGGCATCGAAAATTTGAAGATTCTCCTGGTGCGCGCAGAGAAAGCGCGGGACTTCCTTCCGAAAGAGCTCTCGGCGTTGGGAGCGATTGTGGACGAAGCATCCGCATATCGCACAGTGCCCGAGACGCGCGACACGGGCGGCGCGCGCCGACGACTGGCGAAGGACGGCGCCGATTTGATCACGTTCACCAGTTCGTCAACCGTGGAGAATTTTCTCGCCCTTGGGCTACCCTGGCCGAAAGGAATGCAAGTGGCCAGCATTGGTCCGATCACGTCGCAGACTGCGCGTGATCACGGTTTAAAGGTCGATGTCGAAGCGAAGCAATACGACATCGACGGCCTCGTCGCAGCGATCAAGGAGTTTTTTGAGAAAAGTTAAAAAGGTTAATGGTTAGAACGATAAATTGGGAATCCGAACGGCTTTGCCCGGGACAACCTTTTAGCCCGCCTGAGGCGGGTAACATTTTAGCTTTTTTAACTCTGGTTAGCTTGGATTGAAGCGGAACTTCGTCCGACCGCGCTTGGCGTTGGCTTTCGCTTTGCGGCGGTGCTTTTGCGAAGGGGTCTCGAAGGCGCGCAAACGGCGGACCTCCTCGAGAATGCCCTCGGCATCCAGCTTGTTCTTCAGCCGCTTCAACGCGCGATCGACGGGTTCACCTTTGCGAACGATCACTTCTGGCATCAATAATCACTCCTGACTTTGG
>JBKPRQ010000206.1:0-12723 GCA_046734635.1 Verrucomicrobiota bacterium | reverse complement strand
GTACGCGAGACGCGTGCGCTCCCCAGAGCAGCCCGTTTGCCGAACACGGCGTAAAAAGATAACGTTACCGTATGAAAGCGCAGAGGAGGCAGCGCCGTTCGCTGCTCCGGTTTTTTTTCCTCGCGCTTGCTTTTCTCGTTAGCGCGAGCGTAGTCGTTGCCCGACCGTCGAAATCTGCCTCGGCAACAGCAAAAAAAACTGACCACCAGGACGATTCTCTCCATTCCAAGCCGGCTGCCGATCTGGCGCTACGTTCGGAGGGAGCACACAAGGCGGATGCGCTGACTCATTTTGTTGAGGGAATGTCACTCGAAGAAAATGGTGAGATGGATCGCGCGCTCGAGGCGTACCGCAAAGTGTTGAATGTCGATCCCGGCCAGGCGCAGCTCGCCTCGCGCGTCGCGGCCTTACTGATAGAGCAGGACGATTTTCCGCAAGCGATTGACGTGTTGAAAGACGCAATCAAGGCGAATCCGAACGACGCCGACCCGTATCAACAGCTTGCATACATTTATGCGAAGTATCTCAAGAAAACCGATCAGGCTATCGATTATGCCAACCGGGCCATCACCCTGAATCCGGGGGACATCGACGCCTATCAGCGGCTGGTGGAAGTCGAACTCGGAGCCGGCCAGGAGAAAAAGGCGCTGGAGGTCTTGGATCGCGCAACAAAGGTTCCCAGCAATGACGCCAACTTTTGGATGCGGCTCGGCAAACTTTACGTGGCCGTCCTTTTCAAGTCCGATGCGCAGCCGAAGCCCGACGAACTGAAAAAGACCAACGAAATTTTCAAAAAAGCCGCCGAACGCGCGGGCGATAATCCTGCGATTCTAAAAGATGTCGCCGACTACTATGCAGCCTCCCAGCAATTGAAGGAGGCCATCCCGCTTTATCTGCGCGTTCTCGAGCTGCAACCGGACGACGCAAACGCGCGAGAGAAACTGGCGACCGGTTTTATCCTGACAAATCAGCGCGGTAAAGCTGTTGAGATGCTCGAGCAAATCATCAAGGAGCATCCTGATAAGTACCAAACCTACGACTTACTGGCGCAGGTGCTGGACGATGAAGCGCGATCCCTCCAACGCGCAAAGAAAGTCGGCGAAGCAAGAGCGACCTTTGCGAAAGTAGCCGCAAATTATGAGCAAAGCCTTCTGATCAATCCAAATCATGTAGGGACGTATTTGCATCTCGCCGAGCTGTTACTTGGACCTCTGAAAGACGCAGATCGCGCCGTGAGACTACTGACCGAAGCTCGGCGCCGATTCCTGGGCGCGCCGGAGATCGTTTATTATCTGGCCATTGCCCAAAGCGAAGCGAAACAAACGCAGCAAGCCGTTGCGACATTTGAGGAGGCACTGCATGAGGCGCAACTCGATCCGGACAATGATATGCTGAATGCCAGGTTCTATTTCAACTACGGCGCGACCGCAGAGCAGGCAGGTCTATACGACAAGGGCGCCGATCTCCTTCGCAAATCAATTGCGCTCGATCCCGCAAACTCGGCGGAAGCTTGCAATTATCTCGGCTACATGTGGGCCGATCACAACATCAACCTGGACGAAGCCGAAAGAATGGTTAAACGAGCGCTCGAGTTGGAACCAAATAACCCTTCTTACCTCGATAGCCTCGGTTGGGTAGAGTTCCGAAAAGGCAAATTCGATCAGGCTTTAAGCAGCCTGCTTCTTGCTGCGAAAACGGCGGACCACGAGGATCCGGTTATTTTCGAGCATATTGGCGACGCCTATTTCAAATTGAATCGCGCCTCCGAAGCTCTGGAATCCTGGAAAAAGGCGCTGGCGCTCGATCCAAAAAACAAAAACCTGGCGAACAAGATCGAAAGAACGAAGGCGCCAATGGGCAACGGTCCGCCAACAAAAGCAAATCCAACGCAGTGATCCGCGGCGTTCCAACGAACATGAGCGATTATCCCACGCAGTGGCAACGCAAGATGATATGGGCAGCGCTCACAGCCTTTTGTGTGGTTCTTCTCATCGTGATCATCGGAACTGCGATCTGGGCCAGCGCCAATATTATTAGTTTCCTCCAACCGATCCTGATCCCGGTCGCCATCGCGGTGATCCTGACTTATCTGCTGGACCCGCTGGTGACGAAAATGTCGCGTGGAACCCTCAGTCGCACCAAAGCAGTCGCTCTTCTTTTCGCCATCGCCTTTTTTGCGCTGGGTGGATCGGCAGCGTGGCTCGTTCCGACCATCTCGATACAAAGCGCAAATTTCGCGAAACAAGTCCCCGCCTACACCGAGCGGGCGCGTGATTACATTGTTGATCTCATCTATCGCTTCGATCAAACGTTCGGATTTCTTGGCGGTGGCCGCGCGAAGTCTGCCTCGACAAGTTTTACCAACTGGCTGATCGGGCCAGCGTCCCCTTCTCCTCACGCGCAACCGAGCGCTTCTCCTACTCCACAAACTTTTGAGACTGCTCCTTCCGGTGAAACGATCGCGCCGAGCCCGCCAAAGCTGACCACCGCTGAACGTCAGCGCATTCAGGCGTACGTGGAAAAACAAATGCCTAATTTGCAGCAGGCGCTTCCGACGCTGACGGAAAAATTCTGGGATATTCTCAAGAAAAGCATCGGCGGCTTTCTTGGTGTCACAGGTTTCCTGCTGAGCCTCATTCTGGTGCCCATTTATCTATTCTTTCTGCTGAACGAAAAGCCGCGTATCGAGCAGCACTGGAAGGAATATCTACCGCTGCGCGCGTCTCCCTTGAGAGACGAGGTCGCCGAGCTGTTGTCGCAAATCAATAGCTATGTCACAGCGTATTTTCGAGGACAGCTTCTGGTGTGCCTCGTCGACGGAATCCTTATAGGAACGGCGCTGACGCTTTTCGGCCTCAATTTTGCGGCTGTGATTGGTGCGCTTGTTGTTGTCCTGACGATGATTCCCTACATCGGCATTATCATCTGCTGGGTGCCAGCTGTCTTGATCGCGGCGTTTCAATGGGGCGACTGGACGCATCCTCTCATCGTCACCGCTATTTTCATCGCAATACAAAATCTTGAAGGCATATTTTATGCCCCACGAATTGTTGGGAATTATGTGGGGCTGCATCCAATGACGGTGATCGTATCGATCTTTGTCTGGGGTTTGATCATTGGCGGGGTGATCGGTCCTCTGCTTGCCGTACCGCTTACAGCCACAATAAAGGTGTTACTGGGACGATATGTTTGGGGCCCGCGTTTAAGGGAAAAAATCGAGGACTCGGTTAAATCAATTCCTGTAGTTGAAGAACCAGAAGTAGTCGCTCGCCCTTAACGTCGGTAGTCGGCACGGTCCCGTGGAAGGAACAAGCCGATCGTTGCGCCTCGACAGACGACGACATGAAAATCGCGGAACGAACCGAAGCGGCCGGGTACAAAAGGATTCGACCATCGCTCTTTGGTCCGAAGTCCTTCTTCCAACAACAGCTGTGGCCGGCGCGCCTGGCTCTTGTCGCCGGGGGACTAGCAATTGTTATTTTGCTGGGCGTTCTCTTGATCGGTTACGGCTTAAGACTGTACGCGGGCTGGCACCAAAGCCGTTTATTACATGATGCCTCTTCGATGCTAGAGCAGGGAAGATTCAGCGAAGCAACTCGAACTGCGCGAGAGCTTTTGGCACAACATCCCGATTCTCTACCTGCTCTCTCCATTCTGGCGGAAGCAGCGGAGAAACAGAATCTCGAAGAGGCGATTTCATGGCGCGAACAAATTGCGCATCTACGGCCAAAAGATCCGGACAGTCAGCTTAATCTGGTTTCCGCGGCACTGCGTTTTGGAAAGCTCGATCTTGCGCGAAAAGCACTCGATCAGGTTCCCGCTAACGATCGTGACAGCGCTGCCTTTCATGTTGTTGCAGGCTGGCTGGCTTCTGCGGAAGGAAACTTTGCCGAACAGGAAGAACAATTCGCCGCTGCAGTAGAAAGAGAACCTAAAAATGATCTCTACCAGTTCAATCTCGCGGCACTGCAAATTCACGACGCACAAAAGAACGCGAAAGCCCGTGAAAATCTCGAGCGTCTGAGCAAGCTCGCTCCTTATCGCACCGGCGCGCTGCGCGCGTTGCTTAATGACGCTGTGGCACGCAACGACCTCTCAGCGGCGGATAACTTTGCGCAACAGCTCCAAATGTCTCAGGAGGTGACTTTCGGCGATTACCTTCTCTGCCTGAATTTTTATCGGAAGCTCGATGAGAAAAAATTTCACCCGTTGCTGGAACGAGTAAAACCTTTTGCCGCAAAGAATCCGGCCGATCTCGCATCGCTAATGGAATGGATGAACCGGAATGGACTCACTGGAGAGGTTATTAAGTGGATCGAGAAGCTTCCATCAGAGAAACTGGCCTCGCCGCCTGCCTCCGTCGTGGTAGCCGATGCGTACGCGAACGCAAAAAATTGGACGCGTTTGAAACGATGGACACGCAAAGGAATGTGGCGCGAATCTGATTACCTGCGGCTGGCATATCAGGCAATTGCCGCGCGGCAATCACGACAAGACAGCACAGACACAGAATTCAATGGGCTTTGGCGCAGCGCAGAACAATCGACACACGGCGAGCCCGAGCGCGAACTTGTCCTCGCGCGTCTCGCCTCAAAATGGAATCTGGAGAGAGAATCGGAACAGCTGTGGCTACGCGTATCAGAAGATCCACATTTGCGACGCGAGGCGCTGGACGCGCTTCGCCGGCTTTATCGCAGCGATAATGACACAGGGAAACTTTACGATCTTCTCCAGCGCCTGCACGAAACCTCTCCCAACGAAGCGCCGATCACAGCGGATCTCGCGCGCCTCGGCCTCAATCTCGAGCGGAACATCGAACGCTCGCATAAACTCGCCAAAGAAGCGCATGACCGCGCGCCGAACGAAATCAATTGCGCCGTGACTTATGCATTCTCTCTCCATCGCCTTGGCCGAAACGCGGAGGCCCTTGCAATTATTCAGGGATTGCCAGCTGACCAATTACACGATCCACACGCAGCGGTTTACACAGCGTTACTGCTGGCTGGCGCAAGCCAAATCGACGCCGCTAAGGATTACGTGACCGCGGCCGACGATGAGATTTATCCGGAGGAAAAAATAGTCCTCGACGAAGCAAGAACGAAAATCGCCGGCGCGTCTGCAGCTCCATCGCCCGCAGTTTCACCAACTCCCACCCAGCCAAGTCCAACGCCGGCATCTACGCCGTCCCTGTAGCCTCTTCGCTGTGCGAAACGCGCCGCCGACGAGATTGCAACGCGCGCACCGCGCGTCTCATAGAGGCGACTACAATGACCTCCTTCGCTGCGTTCCTTTCTCATTCGCGATCGCCTTCGTCCAATGCACAATGTCTCTGGCATTCATATGCACACGTTGCTGCAGCCTCGCGTCGCGAAATCCCCGTTCTCGAATGTCCACAAGATACTGCTTTCGCGAGAGCAGCGTGCCGTTACAAGTGCGCTTGTCTCCTGTAGTACGCTGCTCGCTTCGCAATCGCGCAAGTAGATCATCCATAATCGCGCTCGGAATTTTATCGCGCTCGCCCGGATAAATGTAACCGAACAATACCAAATGGCTGAGCAACACGCGCCAGTCCGGGCCAAATCGACGAACCAGATGCGGCCAATCGAGTTTGTCAGCGCAACTTTGAAGGATGTGCGCAATGTCGGCGCCATCGAACCGTTCGCGTTCCATGATGAATGCCTTCATCCAAATCATTTCCTCTGGCGCACAAAGCTTCACTTGCGTCGCGAGGAACTCGCTGGTGTGCGCTCGCTCGAACCATGAATCGTCCACTTCGCACAATCCGTTGCCGGCGCGAAAAATCAGATCGATACAATCCCGGCCGCGTTCGGCTTTCGCGAGCCAATGCGGAAATGTTTTTTCCGTTTTGTACCCTGCACGCTTCAGTGCATCGAGGGCCAAATCGACATGTTGCGGCCGGACATACAAATCGAAGTCTTTCGTTTGACGCGAGACCCCGGCGTAAACCTCCACCACATAGGCGCCGCCGATCAAAAACGGAATGGTCGCATCCTGCAGTGCAACGACAGATCTCCGATGAAGTCGATCCCTTTTGTCTTTGTCTCGTCTAGCCGCTGTTCGTGTCATCACCTTCATAACGCAATCAAGCCCGTTGTTGAGTGCATAGAGGTAACGCCGCGACTGACTTGCCAAAAACGTCCGCTGGCGCCGGCGATTACGTTTCTCAAGAAGAATGGCTAAACACCCGTTACGAATCGCCGCCACTGCGGACCTTCATTACGGCAAACACTCGCGCGGCACATTGCATGAAGCGTTTGCCGAGGTTTCAAGCACTGCTGATATCCTCCTGCTATGTGGCGACCTCACAGACTACGGCCTTCCCGACGAAGCGGAGGCCCTGGTCGCTGATATCCGCGCTGCTGTGAAAATCCCAATGCTTGCAGTGTTGGGCAATCACGATTTCGAATCGGGTCAGGCCGAACTGGTTTGTAAAGTTCTCGACAATGCAGGTGTCAATGTGCTCGACGGCGAAGCCATTGAAGTCGCAGGAGTCGGCTTCGCAGGCATCGCGGGTTTTGGCGGTGGTTTCGGGCGGCGAATGCTAAACGCGTGGGGCGAACCGCTCATCAAACAATTCGTGCAGGAATCAATTAGCCATGCTGTCCGCCTGGAACAGGCGCTGGCGAAACTACAAACAGAACAGCGAGTTGTAGTGTTACATTACTCTCCTATCCGGGCCACGCTAACCGGGGAAGATCCCGAAATTTTTGCCTTCCTTGGTTCCAGCCGATTGGAAGAGCCGATCAATCGGTTTCGGGTCGACGCAGTGTTTCACGGCCACGCTCACAACGGCATGCTTGACGGAAAGACTTCGACGGGCATTCCCGTTTACAACGTCTCTGCCCCAGCCCTTCGCAAAACGGGCAAGCCCTATCGAATTGTCGAATTGTAGCGGCGCTCCATGACTTCGACCAAGGGCTACCTACGCGGCGAGATATTTCTCCGCCACCACACGCCATGCCTCTACATCAGCGCGGGTCTGTGTTGGTGAAATGCATCGGACAGCCTTCAACGAGTCAAACGTTACCTCGTGAAACGACACTTCAATCGAATCCGCTAACAGGCGGCGATCTCGAGTCGACGTTCTCTTGTAGAGCAAACTTAAGTGCGGATTGAGCTCGTAATCCGTCGAATCCTGGGCGGTGGTACGTATGATCTGATTCAGTTGTCGCAATTTTGCGTTCAGATCGAACTGCACAAAAAGCGTCTTGATAAACTCACTGGAATGACCGATCTCGCGCGGCGCGAGAGCAACTCGTTTGCAATCGCGCGAGGCTTTTGAAAGTGCTCTTTCAGCTGCGTCGGGGCTATTCGCGCCGACGTGGACAGTGACATGCGGCTCGAAGACAGGCGCGTCGTATCGCCGCGCGAGATCGTTAATCACTCCCTGGAAAAAGCTGGATCCCGGCTGAGATGGAATGAGCCAGTAGGCAATAACGAGTGGTCTGGACACATCCGCTAGCTCCACTTTTGCAGTTCGATAATATTTGCTTCGGGGTCTCGCGCATACACGACGCGAAGCCCACCGAGGCCTTTCACTTCCGTTGTAGCAATTTTCCCAACTGCATCGCGCCCAGCCGCAATGACCGCGTGCAGTGCCCGGTCTACATCGTCAACCGCAAACGCGATATGAGCGAATCCGCATTCGTTCACGGCTGGCATTCCGCGCTTAACGAGTTCGTCATAGCTGAAAATTTCAAGCGTCGGCCCGTCCTCGGGATATCCCGGCAAGCGCAAATGAACGCCGTTGAGATGCGCGCTTCGAAGCGAAGTCAGGCTGTCGAGCCACGCACCGGACATGTCGCGTTCCGGACCTTGACGCTCACATCCGAACACGTCGCAATAGAACCGAACCATTTTTTTCCAATCTCTGGCGATCAGATTTGTATGAATGTATTTGGCGCGGATTGGCATTGTCTTCTCCTTCGGTAAAGTCCTCGAAATACTAACGCCTTATTTTGCTTATGCCGACGAATGTTCTGGGAACCGAACTGAAATGTTGTTGTCGCGATCCAGTGACCGGATTCTATCGCGATGGATTTTGCCGCACCGGGCCTGAGGATATCGGACTTCATACGGTCTGCGTGAAAGTGACCCGGGAATTTCTTGATTTCTCTGTGCTCGATGGAAATGACCTTGTCACGCCGCATCCGGAGTGGGGTTTTCCCGGACTAAATCCGGGGGACAAATGGTGCGTCTGCGTGACCCGCTGGAAAAGCGCGCTTGATCACAATCGCGCGGCTCCTGTTGATCTCGAAGCCACGCACGCCTCCGCGCTCGAATTTGTCACGTTGGAGGAACTGAAAGCGTACGCGCTGTCCGAGTAGGCGCGGTTGAATTCGACTGAATTTGCAGCCACGCTACTCCCCAATTGAACCTTCCGTTTAGTCTTTTCCTGGCGCTGCGGTACTTGAAGCCGAAGCGCACGTTTCTCTCGATCATCACCCTAATATCCATCCTCGGCGTGATGCTCGGCGTGACCGTATTGATTCTCGTCATTTCCGTCATGACCGGATTCGATCGCGAGCTGCGTCAGAAAGTGATCGATTTCGATGCGCACATCCTGGTGAACACGGAGGATGTTTTGCGCGACTGGCGAACGCTCAAAACAAAAATCGACAACACACCGGGGGTGGTCGCAACGGCCCCCTACATTCAGGGACCGGTCATTGTAGAGTTTCAAAACAAGCGAGTCGCCCCGCTGATTCGCGGCGTCGATCCCGTGGAGGAAGAAAAAGTCATCCCACTGAGAAAGTTCATCAAATACGGCAAGCTCGACCTGGAAGGGGAATCGACCGTGCTGGGGATTGAGCTTGCGCGAAAACTGCAGGCAAGCGTCGGTGATAAGATCACCGTTTATTCGCCGGGTAACCTTGGACAGATTCTCGATGGCATCAAAAAACTGGAGAATGCCAATGGAGACGAAGAAAAGAAAGCGATCGACCAATTGCGCGACGTGATCCTTCCGAAGGAGCTGACTGTTACGGGTATTTTTGAGACCGGTCATTACCTGCACGATTCCGAGTTTCTGCTGGTGCCGGTCTATGTCGGACAGGAGTTATACGGTCTGGGCGACGGGTTGCACGGAATTACCGTCAGGACCGACAACCCCTACGGCGCCGAGCGCGTGAAGGAGGCAATCGAACAATTTCTTGAGACACCTCAGTACGCGCAGACCTGGATCGATATGAACAGCCAGTTTTTCGAAGCTGTGCGCCTCGAACGCACTGTGATGTTTTTCCTATTATTCTTCATCGTGGTCGTTGCCGCCTTCGGAATTATGAGCACGCTCATCACGGTAACCGTGCAAAAACGGCGGGAGATTGGGATCGTGAAAGCGCTGGGGGCAAACATTGCCCAAATCATCTGGGTATTTCTTGGCCAGGGAACCATCGTGGGGCTGTTTGGCACTCTAACAGGATTAGGACTCGGAATGACGTTGATCCGTTACCGCAACGAGTTCAGTCACTGGCTCGCATCGACATTGCACATTGAGATTTTCCCGCGCGAAGTCTATCAATTTTCGTCGATTCCCGCTGAAGTCATCCCCCGAGACGTCGCCATCATTTGTATCAGCGCATTTTTCATTTGCTCGATGGCAGCGCTCATTCCCGCCTACTTCGCTGCCCGTCTCGACCCAGTGAAAGCGTTGCGCTACGAGTAGTAAATCTGTAGCCACGGCTCTGTGAGCCGTCCTACTCTCAACCGCCCACAGGGCGGTGGCTACAAAGCATCCAGAAAATTATCCAGCGCCCGAAACGCGTAATCGTATCCGCTCGGCCATTCGCTTGCCCGCGGACCAGCCACATTAAGAGTGCTGATGTTGTTCTCGCGTACAAAACTGTCGATCAACTGCATGGCTTTTTCTGTGGAAACGTGGGAGGCATCAATCAGTTCGTAGGGCCGTCGTCGCTCGACACAGAATTTAAACGTCTGCTCCGTGCCTCCGCTCAGGTTGCCAGGGTGAATGATGACGGTCCCATCGGAATCCTCAACATTCCGCAAAGTTCGCTCGGTGAATCCACCGTCTTCCAACTCCCTAACTGGATAATGATCTGGAATTCTTCCGAATTCATCGCGCCGTCCAGTTGGACACCAACCGCCGGACTCGATTCCATGCTTCAGCGCAACATCAAGCGCTGCACGATCCACGCCTGTTTGTCCACCCGAAATGATTTTCACGCATCAGTCTGTGGTGGCAGGCGTGTCGCCTGCATTCAATCGCCGGTAGGGACAATGTCCGCACGTTCGACCATTAAGATCACAGTGCGTTCGGGCGCGCGTGTACGATGGCGTATTCCTTTCGGCACGACAAAGCCCTGCCTGGGCCCAAGATCGACAACCCGGTCTTCGAGATCGATGAGAAAATGTCCATCGAGAACGAAAAAGAATTCATCGATGTCTTTGTGCTCATGCCAATGATATTCGCCCTCGATCACAGCCACCCTGACCACCGAGTCGTTCACTTTGCATAGCGTCTGGTTGTACCACTTGTCGGTGCAGGCATCGGCTAATTTCTGCACATCGATAAGCTCAAGCGGTCCGTGCAGAATGTTAAGGTAAGTCTTGTACGGGAAATCCTGCGGAGATTTGTTGGAATCCATGGCTTGAGTTTAAGCGCACAGCGCGCGCGTCATAAGCTAACTGCAGTGGCAGGCGTGTCGCCTGCGATCATTGTATGCAGGCGACACGGCTGCCTCTACAGGAAAAGCCTCATTCTTCGCCGTCGGAATAATCCGCTTCTTGTCCTTTAATGTAAACCCGATCCGCTGCGGACGACTTGTTTACCTTCCACTTGCCACTGTCAGGGTAGTAATTCGATTCGCCGATCGGATTATCCGCAATCACGTAATAAACGAAGTCCTCATCAGCGGGGTTACTAAGTTGATGCGGTTCGTCGGGTCCGAAGATGAATGCGTCTCCGGGCACGACTTCAGTAACGCCATCCTTGTGACGAACGCTTCCCTTTCCAGAAACCACCAGGTAAAGCTCCCACTGTGCCGAATGTGTGTGGTACGGGAAATTTGCCTTCCCGGCGGGCACTCGATTCCATTCCAAATCAAATGGATGGCGCTTCGACAAATCAAGCGAGCTCGGTTCGCGCCCAAGCGCTTCGGAAATTCCCTTGAATGACACAGCGTATTTCCCGCCTGGCGACTGCCATGGTTCTTCCTTGATTTCGTTTAGATTTACTTTGCGCATTTCAGTCCTCTGTCATTCTTCGCCGTCGAAATAGTCAGTCTCTGTCCCTTTCACTACGACTTCGTCCCGCGCATCTCTTGTCACCGCCCATTTTTTGCTGTCGGGGTAATAACAGGAATCGCCGGTCGTGCCGCCAGTACGCGGATTATCAGCGATGACGTAATACACAAAGTCCTCGTCGCTCTCATTCCAAAGCTGATGTGCCTCCCCCGGTTGAAAGAGAAATGCGTCACCCGGTCCGACCTCGGTTACGCCCTCCTTGTCGCGCACCTTGCCGCGACCGGAAACGACGAGGTAAAGCTCCGATTCAGCCGCGTGCGCATGATAAGGACAGAGAAACTTCCCTTTTTGAATCCGAACCATCGTGAGGTCAAACGGATGCCTCTTGGACAGATCGAGCGACTCCGGCTCGCGCCCGAGGGCGACGGAAACATGTTTCATGAATCGGCCAAACTTTCCCTTCGGCGATTTTCGCTCCTTTTCCGGAATGTCTTTGAGATTCGCTTTGCGCATATGCAGAGATTTCCAATCTAGCCAGACGAGAAACGCTTTCTAGTCGCGATGGAAAGGACAGCTATCGCGGCCCAAATCACGTTCACAAAAGACGAAGGGTACGCCCGATAAAAGATGGTGTTAGCGACCAGGAAAAGGCTGCCGACGATGTTGAGGAACTGATAAGTCGTTGAGTCTGCTTCCAATTTTTTACAGGAAATCATTGCGTAAGCCACCAGAAGGAAGGCTGCTCCCGCCCATCCAATCGCATCGAACCAAATGTGATTGTTCATGCTCAATATTTGTTTTTCGTGGGAATGCTAAGTATTCCACCTCTTCGGCAGCTTTTGTTTCAGTTTCTCGACGGACTCGAAGAGGTCCCCATGTTTTTCGACGCGGCGGAGAACGTCATCAGAACGAAATTTTAACACCTCGGCTTTTTTCTTTTTCAAACACGTTTCAACTTCCTTCCAAGCGACCGGAGTTGAAACAGTCGGTTCATCCCTGGCACGCAACGAATAAACACAAATGGTGGTCTTGTGTTCGTCGTTCTGGCTCCAATCGACGAATACTTTGCCTTTGCGTACCGCCTTGGACATGTTCGAGGTGACCAAATTCGCGTGCTCCCGCTCCAGGTATTGGGCTAGAGAGCGCGACAAATCCTTGGTTTGATCGTAAGTCACCGGAGTATTCAGCGGCACGTAGGCCTGCAGCCCTTTCGATCCGCTCGTTTTTGCGAACGATTTTAGTTTCATTTTGCCTAACAAATCGCGAAGCCACAATCCCACCTGACAGCATTGCACGATGTCGGCAGGCGCTCCGGGGTCGAGATCGAACACCATCATGGTGGGACGGTCGAGATCGTCTTTACGAGAAAGAGAGGTGTGTAGCTCGAGGTCGGCAAGATTTGCCGCCCATACAAGCGTCGGCAAATCGTTAGCGAGGCAATAATGCATTATGCGCTGATTCCCTTCGCTCCAGACCTTGGCTGTCTGGACCCATTTGGGC
>JBKPRQ010000205.1:0-9914 GCA_046734635.1 Verrucomicrobiota bacterium | reverse complement strand
AAAAAAATCGCAGCGCAACGCTGAACGACATTTTCGATTTCCCGTGTACGCGTTCGCGAAAGACGATGGGAATTTCACGTACGCGCAGCGTTCCCCGAGCGCGCAACATTGTTTCGAAAACAATTTTGAATCCGCTAGTTTGTGGCGCGAGCTCCAGCAACCGGGAACGACCGATGGCAAAGAAGCCGCACATCGAATCGTGCAAGTCAGTGAGTGGATAGGCGAGCGCTGCCCCTGTTCGGGACACAATCCGGCGCCACACTGGCCAGCCTGGTGTCGCTCCGCCTTTTACATAGCGACTGCCGACCACAAGGTCTGCGGTGCCGGCAAACAGTGGCGCCACCAAATCCTTGATCCGGTCGGGCGGATGACTCAGGTCTGCATCCATCACGAGGAGAATTTCCCCGTGTGCGGCGCGTGCACCCAACATAATCGCCGTCGCTAACCCGGGACCTGCCCCGTCCTGTTCGATCAAGCGGATCGGGTGGTTTGCCGCAAGCGCGCGAATCTTGTCGCGAGTTGCGTCAGTGGAATGATCATCAACGAACAAAATTTCTCGGAACGGAACAGCGCGCACAGTAATTTCGGAAACCAACGGCTCGATATTTTCCTCCTCGTTCAAGGTTGGAATAATGATCGAGACGGAACTAGAGAATGTGGACGAGTCTGTCATTCTAAAATGCCAAACGTTTAACGCTCAACTCACCTTCGGCAAGCCGACGGCGTGGCAGGCGTCAAACGTTTAATCATCGGACTTCGAACAAATCGCAACCGAATGCCTGCCAAGCCGTAAGTCGCAACAAAAATTTACGGGATCAAGCGGTGCGCCTTCATCGAGGCTACCGCGTGACAACCCTGAAAGCCTTCGAGACTGGAGCCGATGACGGGATTTGACCCCGTGACCTGCGGTTCCCCAAACCGCGGCAACACGATGAAAGTATGCGACGTTTGCCACTGCGGTTGCCTTAGCAGGGTTAGATTTCGCTTCTGAATCACCATTTGCAAATCTTGTTCGCTGACCATCCCTCGCCGAGTAAGCGAACGACCTGACGATAGATTTTTGGTCGTTCACGCAACAGACGCTCGCGCCGGTGTAGCGCGGCCGGGCAGCATCCGCTTTTGATTGCCCATCGCCATTATTTAGCTCGAACCTGTTCAACTGAACAGATAAGCTCAATTTGCGGAAACGCAAGATGGCAAGCTGTCCTTCGGAGCGAGTTCTGGCCGCATTCGACCGGCTTCATGCTTCTATTTTGACTTACTATCGGCTCGGCAGAGATTTAATTGAGCGGCAGCTTTCCTCTCGACTCTCGGCAGCCTGCTTGAGAGAATCCCTCCGAGGGGCATTCCATGTGAATCCATAATGGCTGCCGAGGTTAAAAAGGAAATTCAGCTCGAGATCGCCCATGTGTTGTTCACGGACATCGTCGGTTACTCCAAGCTGCCTATTCTTCAGCAACGAGCAGTAGTCGAACGCTTAAACGAGATTGTCCGGGGCACAGATGAATACCAGGCCGCGGAAAGGGCCGGGCGCTTGATCACAATCCCGACAGGCGACGGCATCACGCTGGTCTTTTACCACAGCCCGGAAGCACCAGTTGAGTGCGCGCTGGAAATAAGCCGTGCGCTCACGGAGCATCCAGAACTTCAATTGCGAATGGGGATTCACAGTGGACCGGTAAGTGGCGTTATCGACGCAACCGGAAAAGCGAATGTGGCCGGCGCCGGAATCAACATTGCACAGCGCGTCATGGACTGCGGCGATGCCGGACACATTTTGCTGTCGAAGCATGTCGCTGAAGATCTTGAGGAATACCCGCACTGGCAGCCGCACCTGCATGAACTTGGCGAGTGTGAGGTAAAGCATGGCGCTCACGTTTCTGTGGTTAATCTGTACACTGAGGAGCTCGGGAATCCGGCAATGCCGGAAAAGCTGAAGGCGGCGCGTGTCGCTGCTGCCGCTGTACGAAGAAAACGGGCTGCGTACCAATGGGTGTCATTAGGCGTGGTCACTCTGCTCGCTGCGATCGCTGTCATTGGTTTTGTCCTTTTTCGTTACAGACAATCGCCTGCCACAGTTGAATCATCGGTTCCTCAAAAAAGCATTGCTGTGCTTCCATTCGAAAACCTGAGCGAAGACAAAGCCAACGCTTATTTTGCCGACGGGATACAAGACGAGATTCTGACCCGCTTGTCCAAGATCGCCGATCTGAAGGTGATCTCGCGCACATCCACTCAGCATTACAAAAGTGCGCCGGAGAATCTGCGCGACATTGCTAGGCAACTTGACGTTGCCCATATCCTGGAAGGAAGCGTACAGAGGAGCGGCGACGCCGTGAGGGTCAATGTGCAGTTAATCAAAGCAGCTACCGATTCGCATCTTTGGGCCGATACCTTTGATCGCAAACTGACCGACATCTTTTTAGTCGAAAGCGACATCGCGAGAGCTGTTGCCGACCAATTGCGAGCGAAACTCACAGGTGAGGAACAGCAAGTTATCGCTGCCAAACCGACAGACAATACCGAGGCCTACGACGCCTATCTACGGGGGTTGGCCTATGAGCTGAAGACTGGCAACACGCCCGCGAACGCCCTAGGCGCACAGAAATATCTGAGGGAAGCCGTGCGCTTGGACCCGAAGTTCGCACTTGCTTGGGCACTGCTGTCACACGTTGATGCGCGTGGCTACATTGCACTGAATCTTCAACCAACGGCCGCCCTCCGTGAAGAGGCGCGACAGGCGGCTGAGACCGCGCTCACTCTTCAGCCCAATCTCGGCGAGGCAGTCTTGGCCAAGGGGTATTATCACTATGCGTGCCTGAAGGATTACGACACAGCAGTGCGTTACTTTGAACAAGCACATCAGTTCCTGCCCAATAGCAGCCAGATTCCGGAGTCATTAGCTTATGTTACGCGGAGACAAGGCAAGTGGGACCGGAGCGAGTCCTATTTCAACGAAGCCGAGCGGCTTGACCCGCGTAACGTTCGGCTGCTTACCAACCACGCGTTTTCGTATTTGATGCTTCGTCGCTTCCCAGAGGCGCTGCGAACGTTTGATCATGTCCTCAACATCACACCGGACGACATGGATACACTCGCGTATAAGGCGGCTATTGCACAAGCCGAGGGCGACCTGCCACGTGCATCGGCGATCCTCGCTCCGCTGCATACGAACGCCGATGATCCCGATGCCTTGGAAACACAAATTTACCAAGCGGTCTTGGAGCGCCGCCCCGCACAAATTATCCCTCGGCTAAAGGAAATCCTTGCCAAGCCTGATCCAGCGTTAGGTTACCGGAATGGCGAACTGAGGCTTTGGTTAGGTTGGGCTCAGGATGTCGCCGGCGACCATGCCGGCGCCCGGGAAAGTTGGCGCCAAGCGCGCAACGAACTGCAATCTTTCCTCAACGAGCAGCCGGAAAATTATAGAATCATTGGAGATCTCGCCCTGATCAATATGGGCCTTGGCGACAAAGCGGCGGCATTGGCTCTGTCGGAACAGGGGATAGCCGTACTGCCGATTGAGAGAGACGCGATAAGCGGGGCCGATCCGATCGAGATCCTCGCTCGGGTTGCGGCGCAAATGGGAGAACCCGACCGCGCCATTGCCGCTATACAGAAACTACTCTCGATACCGGGCGAGGGCGCGTTGGGGAAATACATGCCGCTCACTCCTGCGCTGCTCCGGCTTGATCCGATGTTCGATCCACTTCGGAACGATCCGCGTTTTCAAAAGCTTTGCGAGGAAAAGCAGCCATGAAACGCTACTGGGAGATAATCGCTGACAATCTTAGCAAAGCAGGATGGACGTGCGGTTGTGTTGCAACTGTAGATCGTGAAGGGCGAACGATCTTTGTTGCTGATGCGCATCGCGGCGACGGCCCGGCGCTTGCGAATTCAAGTATCTGGTCGCACAATCTGGATAGATCAAACCTTTCTTCAGAAGAGATAAGGTTATGTTGCGAAGCCTTAGGCAGCTTTACGGAAAAAATCTCGGTGCCTCTGACGGAGGCATCGGCCATGTGAAGGACTTCTATTTTAATGATCAACAATGGGCTATCCGCTATGTTGTCGCGGACACGGGTTCATGGCTTTCGGGCCGCTTGGTGCTGATTCCTCCTCATGCTTTCGGCAACTTGCCTCAAGACGCCGACTGCTTCCCCATGAATCTGACTCGACAACAGATTGAAAACAGTCCCGCGATTGAGTCGCACAAGCCAGTCTCGCTACAATATCAAGCATACTGGGACGGGTGCGAAACGTGGGGCGCGGGGGGGTTCCCCGAGGCTCCTCCTCCTCCGCCACTTATGCCGAGTGAGTCAGGAAGCGATGATCTTCATCTGCAAAGCACACAGGCTCTTAGCGGCTACCTCATCCAAACCAGAGAAGGAGCGATCGGCCACGTCATTGATTTTATCATGAACGACAGGAGTTGGACTATTTGTCACCTGCTTGTGGAGACCGGCCATTGGTATTCCCACAAAGAAATCGTGATTTCACCGAAGCATATCGACCGGATCAGTTACGAGGAATCCAAGGTATTTGTGAACGTGAGTAAGGAAGCCATACTGGAAGCACCACAATACCATGTTTCTCCACTCGGTGAGACATATGGCGATACTCGGAATTTCGACTAATGACCGGGAGCATTTCGTGGAGTGCGCCGATGAAAAACTGACTGCGGTTGTCGAACTCGAAGCAACGTGTCGGGCTTCGGTGAATTTTCTTGACTAGCTGGTGCGATTTTGACCAAACTCGACATCGCTAAAACGGATCTGAATCAGGCGGAGGACTTCTCCCCCGCTGGGTTCTTCACCTCTTCCGGACCCGCAATTCCAGAAATCTAGCTAAGCGGGGAAGGAAGGAAGAACCATGAAGAAGAAATCCACTTCGCAATCTGCCTTTTTTAATCTCCGCATCTTAACTGCTTCTGTCTTTTGCGTCCTCGGCATCGCTGTCGCGATGTTCGCCCAGGGGAACCGCACAAAGCAGGCCCAAACGAATCGCTCCGGTACCCCGCAGGACGCCCCCGGCACACAAAAACCGGATGTGGTGCAAATGGTCGGTCCGGTTATGATGAACCAGGATTTGCGAAGCATTCCTTATGTTCCGGCCAGAAAGGAACACGAGGAGAGACGTCTGACACGTTATGTGCCCCTGAATACGGGGCAGACAAGCCCCCCGTCAGGATACAGGATCTCTGACCTGAAGTATGTCCAAACACTGCTCAAAAATCTCTGGCGCCCGGCCCCGACGATGCCGGGGCCGCTGTTGACATTTGAGGGGATAGGCGATTTATGCGGTTGTCAGCCTTCTGACAGCGAGGGCGATGTCGGCCCGAACCATTACATCGAAGCGATCAACGAATCGTTCAAGATTTTTGACAAAAACGGCAACACCTTGGCGGGCCCGATCAGTTACAACTCATTTTTTGCCCCCTTAACAGGGACACCTTGCGGCAGCAACCAAAATGACGGTGACCCGTACGTTATGTACGATCAGCAGGCAGATCGCTGGTTGATGAGCGATTTCGCTTTTCCCTCGTTTCCGGGCAGCTCATTCTGGGAGTGCATTGCTGTGTCGCAGAGCCCCGACCCGGTGGCCGGCCCTTGGGCTTTCTACGCCATACAGGTGGACCCCGCCAACCCGACATTTTTGGGTGATTATCCTAAGTTCGCGATCTGGAACGATGACGGGACGCAAAACGCCTATTTCGTGATGATGAACCTGTTTGCCAGTTTTACTGAGTTTGATGGTGTCCGCGCCTATGCGCTCGACCGCGCCAGCATGCTAGCGGGTGGTCCAGCTAACGCGATCGGGTTTACAGTCGGCCTCGCTGGCGTGGGCGATTCCTATAGCTTTGTTGCTGCGAATTTTCGCACCGGCGATCCGCCACCTGCGGGTAGAGATGAAATGGTGCTGGCTGTCGACGCGACCATTCCCGGGGCAGTCTTGACCCAGGTGCACGCCCGATTCTTTCATGTCGATTTCGCCAACCCGGGAAACGCCACTTTCGGTGTAGGTGCCGACCACACGCCGAATGCCGAGATTACAGTCAACCCGTTCGTTCAAGCATGGACCGCTCAGACATACGACCTTGTGCCCCAGTCGGGAACAGGGGTAAAACTGGATACCTTGGGTGATAAGATCATGACACCGGTCGTTTACCAGAATCTTGGCGCCACAGAATCATTGTGGGCGGACCAGACCACAATGCTGAATTACCCAAACGGGCCGACTGTTGTTACCTGGTATCAATTCGATGTTACGGGTGGCAATTTCCCGGCTACTCCTGTGCAACAGCAAGACTGGAGCAATGGCAACGACGGTTTATGGCGCTGGATGCCCAGCATAGCGGTGGATCAAAGCGGAAACACGGTGATCGGCTACTCCACTTCCAATACGACAGCCGTCCCTTCTATCCGGTACGCCGGACGTCTTGAAAGTGATCCCCCCAGCAACCTTGCGCAAGGAGAAGCCATCATGTACCCGGGAGTCGGACCCCAGACTAGCGGCCCGCGCTGGGGTGATTATACGAGGACAGAAGTTGATCCCTCCAACGGCATGGACTTCTGGCATATCAACCAATATGCCCAAGGCGGCGACTGGCACACCCGCATCGGTAAGTTCAATTTCGTAGGCGGCGGTGGAACACCTACGCCTACGCCTGCTTCTTGCAGTTGGGGGGCGGGACCGAGTATGCCAAGTGTCGGAACCCGCATGGCGGGTGTCTTTTTCCCAGGCAACGGCAAGTTTTACGCAATGGGCGGACGCAGTTCGGATACACCGGGCAGCGAGTTCACTCACCCCTTCGAGTATGACCCAGTCGGCAACAGTTGGACCATCAAATCTGCCACGTATCCCGACACGCAGGTTAACAACATGGCGTGCAGCGTGATGAATCAGGGCGGAACGGACTACATCTATTGCGTCGGCGGCTCGGAGGTTGCTACCCAAACGGCCACCGGGCGGGTTTTCCGTTATGACCCGATCACTGACACCATCAGCACCGTGCCTGCTAACTGGCCTTCAGGCGACCAGAACTTTATTCCTGGCGGCTTCTCCGTGTATAACAATAACATGTACATTCTGGGTGGCTTTGAGATAAATGTGGCCATGGACGATAACATCTGGCAGTTCGACCCGGTCGCGCTGCTGTGGACCCATAAGAACGCGCACTTGCCGACGCAGCTCGGTTACATTCCGCAGGCTACCATCGGCAGCCTCATTTACACAGGCGGCGGCAGCACCTATGACGGGTTGCTTCATGATAGCACCATCTCGCTTGTTTACGATCCGGTGGCCGATACCATCGGTAACATTGCTTCGATACCGCGGGCCACGGCTGAAACGCGAGGGCTAAACTTCTGCAACACAATGTACGTAATGGGTGGCGGCAGAGAGGCCCCAAATCCGTCGAACGAGGTGGATATCTACGATCCTGTGGCGAATAGCTGGTCGGTAGGCACACCGTTCGTCGAACCGAGGCGCAACTTCCCGACCGATACTAACGGCACCGACCACATCTGGCTGGCGGGCGGTTATGCAGCCGATGGTGTTACAGTCTTGGACTCGATGGAAATCTTCACCTGCTCGGTGAGTCCTTGCGAGCCTACACCGACACCTACACCGACACCCACGGTGCCACCAACCGCGACACCAACGGCTACACCTACGCCGAGGCCAACTCCGACACCACGGCCGCGTCCAACGCCGCATCCGCGTCCCAGTCCGTGAGTTAGTCTGCTCGGGCCACAAAAACCAGGTCAGAGCCGCGGTACATTGTCGATGCGCACCGCGACCGATAGAAAGCGATTCGTTGCGCATCCAGATGAAAAGTTGGCGGCGTTTTTGGAACTGGAATCGGCGATTCGCAAGAGACAGCAGACTGAGCCTGTTGCGCCTGATTACCGGCTTCCCCATATAAGACTAAAGTCCAACAAGCACAACGGCCCGGGCACGCTTACTCTTGTCATTCTAGGCCGGATCACACTCAGGATTCTCCGATTCGTCGGGAGATTTCTGCACTCCTTGTGAAAGCCAAAAAGACGTAAACAACAAAACCACAAAAAAACACCAATATGAACAAATTCCTTAAGCTCATTGTCAGCGTCGCGCTATCTACTGCATTCACGGGGCTTTGCCGGGCGCAAAGTGACGCGCCTTATACAGAAGGCCCCGTTTGGACAGTAACGATGGTCAAAGCCAAGGCTGGAATGACCGATGAATATCTCAAAGGCCTCGCCAAGACTTTCACGGCCGCGATGGACGAAGCTAAAAAGCAGGACCTCATCATGGATTACAAAATCCTGCTCGGTGATGCCGCTACGCCGCAAGATTTCAACATCCTGCTCATGGTGGAATCGAAAAACATGGCCGCGCTCGACGGCTTCCGCGAGAAAGCCGATCCGATCGCCAGAAAAATCGAGGGGACACCAGATCAACAGCGCGCCACACAAACAAAACGTCTGGACATTCGGGAAATCATGGGCAGCAAGAACATGCGCGAAATTACCTTGAAATAGTTAAACGCAGCCTGATTGATTCACTCACAGCCGCTTCTATCGCAGGGCGTCACGCTTTTTTGAACTTGCCAGCGTGTTCGTGCGTTTCGATCGCGTTGCCAACATCATCATGAACGCGAATCACATCTTGATGTGACCGGCTGCGACTGCCGTGTTAAAGGGTGCCTAGCTACTGCGACACTTGCAAATGTGACACGTCGCTTCTTGCGCTGCGTTCTCCATTGGAAGTTCTTTGACTAAAGTCATCAAGCCGTGACGCCGGATGCGCCGCAGACCGCTAATTCCGCAGAGCGTGCAATCGTGATGAGAAACCGCAAGGTGAATTACGCCTGTTAGATCATTTCGTATCACGTCCGCTGTCGTTCTTTCCCACTTCTCGAGTAATTGTCGGTTGTCAGAGTGGTTGTTCATGGCACACTGCCGCCGCCTCTTGAACTCGCCCCAGGTGGTGCGTCTGAGTGACGTTAGCGTAAGCGTCGCAAGCGCAGATCGAGAGTATGATGCGAATTTCTTCTATAGATCCAACGTATCTGCTCGCATTCGTGGTTGCGTCCAAGCCCAATTCTAGCGCGACCCCGGCCGTCCGCGCTGATGAAAAACTGATATCGTTTGTGGAATTGGAAGCGATGGTTCGCGAATCACAGAATCATGCTCCCGGCGATTGAAGCGCAATTAACCCTGTATGTGAATCAGCGATCCCGCGTCTTTCGATAGGCAAGCACAACCACCAAGATGCAAACCGCTAGCGGAAAAAAAGCGAGTATGGTGCGCAGGATCATGGCAGGTGCGCCCGTGCAGACGTTGACGGGCATCGACTAAAAGTACATTCGGAAATCGGATCAATAGTGCGTTGTAAAGAATTTCGACGATTTGTTAAGTACGGCGAAACGCGATTGAAGCGCAATTAACGCTGTATGCGTTTTGCGTAACCTTCGCGCGCATCGCCCTTGAACGCTTCTATTGCCCTCACGCGTGATAATCGGGAACCAGGAGAATTGCGGCTATTCACGCTTTCACACCTCTATCCGCTGCTACCGGATTCGAAGCGCAAGAAAACGCGCATTCACGAAACTAGCGCCAGCTCAGCGGTCTTGGTTTCTACGTCAACTTAGTCCTGATCAGTAGTAATAATGATGACGTTGCTGGCCGCCTTTGGACCGCTTGCCGGAGTACTGGTGGCCGCTGTAGGACCGACTTCCGTAGTACCGATTGCCGCCGTAGGACCGATTTCCGTAGTACCGATTGCCGCTATAGTACCGCTTGCCGTAATACCGATTGCCGCCGTAGTACCGATTGCCGCGGTAGCCGTAGCCGCCGTAGGGGTAGCCATAGCCGCCGCTGTAACCGCCAATAGCCACACCCACCGTAGGGTAGCCATAGCCGCCGCCG
>JBKPRQ010000204.1:0-31708 GCA_046734635.1 Verrucomicrobiota bacterium | reverse complement strand
CGCGGATCCTGGATGTGCATGAATTCCGAACCGATGGAGTCGGCATAAATTCTCTCCAGACCGGAGACCATCTCGCGTAATGTCATTGGCCGATTGTCGAGGAAGAACTTTGACGAAACACGAAGGTCCAGATCTGCGTCGCTGAAACCGAACTCACGCAGACTCAGCAATGGGTTTTGCGGTCGCGTCTCTGCCAGAGGATCGACACGCGCAATTGTGTGACCCAGCGTGCAATACGCGTAAACGAGACCATCGACGCGTGTCTGTAGTGCCGCTTCCCGAGCTTCGGCAGCCGCCGCGCCGTCGCGCTGCGGCAAATTTCCAAGCTCGAATCCTTCGAAGAAGGCAGACCATCCCGAGTCAACCGACTCAGCGTTTCGCTGCCAACGGCGATAATTCTCTTCGATTAGCTCCAGATTTGCGCGAGCACCAATTGAAGTGCGCATAGCGAATTTTAATGTCGGACGATTACGCGGTGCAGCAAGTTGACAGTACAGAGGCGGCCTCGTTACTTGCTCCGCATGGTTCCGTTAGAGATCGTAAAAGAGGTGGGGCGCGATCTGAGGATGAAGACGAATCCATTTCGAAAGCTGTTTGTTGGGCTACTGATTCTGGCCCAAGCAGAAGCTTGTTTTAGCCAGGCCGATCCTGGCCAGGCCGATCCGGCTTCGGAACCGGCTGTTTTGGCCGTGGCGAAAGTCTTGCCGACAGTGGTGAATATCAACACCGAGCGAGTCGTGAGGCGCTCGGTGCGCGATCCTGTCGAAGATTTTTACGCGCAATTCTTCGGGTATAATCGCGCTCGACCGCGCGAAATTCGCCAGACTCTGCAAAGTCTCGGCTCCGGGTTCATTATCGACCCGGCGGGATACATCGTTACCAACCAGCATGTGGTTGAGCGCGCCGCCGATTTGAAGATTCATGTAACGACAAACGACGGCAAAACGTACAGCGCTCACTACATCACCGGCGACGACAAGACCGATCTGGCATTCATCAAGATCGACGCTGAGACGGCATTCCCTTTTATTAATCTTGATAATATTTCCCCGAACTTGCTGGGACAGACTGTAATCGTAGTAGGTAATGCAGTTGGATATGGTAGCTCGATCAGCCGCGGAGTGCTTAGCGCGGTGAAGCGAGACATTACCGTGGACGAGACGGACTATAAGGGCCTCGTACAGACGGACGCGGCAATTAATCCAGGTAATAGCGGCGGACCGGTGATTGATCTCTCCGGTCGTTTGGTCGGCATCAGCTCCGCAAAAATGGCATTCACGCCGCAAGGCGTCCCGACTCAGGGAATGGGTTTCGCAATTCCGGCGGACGTAGTGCGAGATAGCGTGAACCAATTCAAGAAGGTGGCGCAGAAACAAGCCAAACCAAAAAACCAGCCTGTGTCTGCGCCCGATTCATCCGTGTCGAATGCGGAAAAGTTATTTGGCCTCCAGCTACAGGATTTGAGTCAGGAACTAAGCGATGCGCTTGGTTACCTCCGCGGACGCGGAGTTCTGGTTACTGGAGTCGAACCGGGCAGCCCCGCCGATGAAGCCGGGCTCACGCGCGGACTGGTGATATATCGCGCGGGCAACGTCGAAACGAACTCCGTTAAACGAGTGGAGGAATTGTTTCGAGACGTGCAGAGCGGCACCAAACTCGATTTCACGGTTGGTGTGATCCGCACTGGTAGGCAAAGCCGACAACTCGGCACTGTGAACATGACAGCCCGCTAAAAAAATCGGCAACGCAATCACGGTTCGGTTGTCTCATGGAAATGTTGCTCAATGATTAAGGTAGAGAATCTGACAAAGCGCTATGCTGGCCAGCCGGCCATCCGGGATTTGAATTTCGAGGTTAACCGGGGCGAAATCATGGGATTTTTAGGGCCGAATGGTGCAGGCAAGACTACAACGATGCGCATCCTGGCAAGCTTCATGCCGCCTACGTCCGGCCGCGCCACGATCGCGGGGTTCGATGTTTTTGCACAATCGCTGCAGGCACGCGCCCATCTTGGCTACATGGCGGAAAACGTGCCGCTCTACAGCGACATGCGGGTAACAGAGTACCTGCGTTATCGCGCGGCCCTGAAAGGAGTTCAACATCGTCGTGTTACCGAGCGTCTTGGCGACGTAAACGAACTTTGTGGTCTCAAGGACGTCGAGAACAAACTGATCGGGGCGCTCTCCAAGGGATATCGACAGAGAGTCGGACTCGCAGACGCGCTGCTCGCTGAGCCCGACCTGCTAATTCTCGATGAGCCGACGATCGGGCTCGATCCAAACCAAATTCGCCAGGTGCGCGAGTTGATCAAGAACCTGGGCGAGCAGCATACCATCTTGCTTTCGACCCACATCCTGCCTGAGGTGGAGATGACGTGCAGCCGGGTGATCATCATTCACAAAGGACGTATCGAGGCATGTGATACTCCGGAAAATCTACTCGGAAAAATCAGACAGGCCGGCGGCGTTATTCTTGAAGCAAACGTGGGAAGGGATAACGGCGCGGAGGAGCTAAAGAAGATTTCAGGTGTGCGGGAAGTGATCACGGATGGGGAGGACGAGTGGAAGCGATTCTCCCTGCGGGTGGAATCAGGTGTCGATGTGCGCGAAGAAGTTTTCCGCCTTGCCACCGAGCGCCATTGGTCTGTGCGCGAGCTCACTCAGCGTCGGGCAACGCTCGAGGACGTGTTCGTGGAAATCACGCACTCAGACGCTGCGTAACCATGTCTGCTCAAACGATGCAGGGTTCAACGCCCAATATTTGATCCATGAGGAAATTTTACGCTCTCTTTTCGCGCGAAGTGCGCAGCTATTTCCATTCTCCGATTGCTTACATCGTGCTCATCTTTTTCCTGATAGTCAGCGGGATCGATTTTTATTTTCAGGTCTCCTTCATGAATCAGCGCCAGGTGCAATACACGGTGCAGGAGGCATTCTTTAACTCAGTCTTCTTCTGGTTTGCCTTTGTTCTGATTTTTCCGCTCATCACGATGCGTCTCTTTGCCGAAGAATTTAAGCTCGGCACGATTGAGCCACTAACGACCGTTCCAGTGCGTGACTGGCAGGTCGTACTCGCGAAGTTTTTCGGCGCGCTGGTCTTCTACATAATTCTCTGGGCCCCGACTCTGCTTTACTTTGGCATCTTTCTCAAAGTTACGAATGAGCCGGCTGCGCATTCTGTGGGAGCATACTTCGGGTCTTATCTAATGCTCCTATTACTCGGAATGTTTTACCTTTCGATTGGTTGTCTGACATCCGTTCTGACCCGGAACCAGATCATTGCGGCGATCATTTCCTTTTGCGCGATTACGCTCCTGTTTTTCCTCGGCCTGGTTCAATTCATTCTGCTGGATGTAAGTTCCGAGACACGCGATTTGCTGGGCTACTTCTCCGCGATTGAACACATGGGAACATTTTCGCGGGGCGTGATAGATACACGTCCAATCGTGCTCTACGTGAGCATGACTATCGTGATGCTGACACTCACACATCAGGCATTCCAATCCCGCAAATGGAGGCTTTGAGCAATGCCTAACGAAACAAACCAGCGCCCAAAACGTTCGGGAAACAAAATTCGACGGGTTCGGATTGGTTTTAACGTTCTTGCGCAAATCTTGCTCGTCTTGTTTCTGGTTACGATGGTGAACTCGATCGCTTTCAAACATTACGCGCGTTGGGATTTTTCACGTGACCAAAAATATGCCCTCTCAGACAAAACGAAGCGTTTCCTGGACACACTCAAGGGCAAGATGCGCATCACAACATTCTTTCCAAGCACGCCGATTAGCACAGACGTTCAGAATTTGCTGACAGAATACCAGTATGCAGGTAAGGGAAAGATCGACATCGAGCATATTGATCCCGAGCGGAACCTTTCCCGGGCAAAGGAACTGTTCGATAAATACAAAGTCGTTACCGACGAGCCTCTTTTGATAGTCGATTACGAAGGACGCAACAAGACGGTCAAGGCGTCCGAAATGGCTGACATCGATCAGAGCGGAATGGCGCTCGGCGAAGGCCCTCGCGTAGCCGCATTCAAGGGCGAACAAGCCATCACCAGCGCTATGATCGATCTGGTGGAGGGGAAAAAGAAGACTCTTGGCTATGTCCTCGGTCATAAGGAACCGCCACTCACAGAAGGCAGCGCGATCACCATCCTGAAGACATTCATCGAAAACGAAAACATCCAGTTCGAGGAACTGAACCTCCTCGATACGGATGCAATTTCCGAGGACGTAAAAGCCGTCATGATTATCGGGCCGCAATACGATTTTTCCGACCGCGAAATGAAAGTGCTGCGCAACTTCTGGGATAAACAGGGGCGAATTTTACTTCTCCTCGATCCATCAGCGAAGACGCCGAAACTGGACGCGTTTGTTAACGAGCTGGGCGTAAAGCCCAATGACGACAGACTAATGGCGTTCTTGCGGACTGGGATCCAGGAGCTGGCGCTAACAAGAGATGTGCAAGCGCACTTTCTCGGCGACAGCCCCATCACAAAACGGCTGGCTGATGTGAGGGCACTCTTTTTAGGCGGCACTTCTTCGCTGACGCTTGAGGCTGACCGAGTCCGAGCTGCCAACATCCGGCTCGAGCCGCTGATACAGGCGGAAAAAGGTTATTTTGCCGAGACCGATTATAACACGGAAGATCAGGCAAAGCTGCAGGCCGATGCTAAACGGGACAGCAATACATCACTAACAATAGGCGCAGCCATTGAAAAAGGTGGCAGCGCAGACCAGCGGGTGCAGGTGAACTCGTCGCGCCTGGTGGTCGTTAGCAACGAGACCTTTGTTCAAGACAATGCAATTACGCAGGATCAACAGGGACTCGATTTCGTCTCTGCCAGTGTGAACTGGTTAATGAGCCGCGAACAGCTGATCGGCATCGCTCCGAAAGTTTCAAAACCTCTGACTTTCAGTCTGGATGGAGAGGCGTTGGCGCGTCTGCGTTGGATCGTCCTCGTTTTCATGCCGTTGATCCCCGCCTTGATCGGGACGGTGGTCTGGTGGCAACGGCGCGTGTAGGCCTTTGCTGTCATGTTGAGCGAAGCGAAACATCGCTGGTTGTTGTTTGAGTGCTCCGCCAAGGAAATGATCCGAAATTCTTCTCCCGCGACTGCGGCATCAGAATGACAGGAGACGAATCATGAATTGGAGAACTACTCTAGTCCTCGTTGTCGTTGTGCTCGGTGTGTTCGCCTATCTCAGGTTCTTTGAGATGAAACAGCCGAGCACAGAGGAAGCGACGCGGCAGGCGCAAAACGTGGTGAATTTGGATCGAAACAAGATTGATGGTCTGATCATACAAAATGGCGATGAAAAGATAGAAATACGCCGCCATGACAACAAATGGCGGCTTGAATCGCCATTCAAAGACCAGGCGGATGGTGCCTTGGTTGAGAATTTGTTGTCGAACCTGGAGACCTGGCAGAAAGAGGGAACCATTCCGGCGAAAGATATCGACGCCGATAAGAGCAAGCTCAGTGAGTATGGCCTGAACCGACCAAAGCTTAAGCTGAAACTGATCGGATCCGAAAGACCACCTGAAATCTTGTTTGGAAAAGACGCTGCGTTGGAGGGCAGGATGTATGTCCGCTTTGATAACTCCAAGGAAACGTTTCTCGCAAAGCAGTCGGTCAAGAAGGACATCGACAAAAAGGCGGAGGAATTCCGTGACAAAAAATTAACCGATCTAACTACGGCGCAGGTGCGTCTCATTGCGCTAAAGACGCCTTCCGGTGAGATGGAGTTGGAGAAGAAGGGCGATCATTGGGATATCGTGAAACCACTCCGCGCGCGGGCGGACGACGAGAAAGTCGGCGATCTGATCGCGCAAGTCACAACGGCCCGCATTCAACAATTTGTGGCCGACGATCATGGCGACCTGCGACCTTATGGACTGGCAGAGCCACGCGGATCGATCACGTTATTTAGCCAGCCCGGGAAAAAAGACCAAAAGGTTGAGATCGCCGACTCGATCAAAGTCTTTGGCCAGGATGATAAGGGGCAAATCCTGCAAATCGGCAGCGTATCGGAGAAGGAAAAGGACCAGGTCTATGTCCGGTTTGCTCCTCGCGGGGCCGTGTACACATTGCCCAGGAAAATTGAAGAAATCCTCACCGCTAAGCCAGCCGACTTACGAGACTATCATTTGGTTCGGATCGACACAAACGTTCTCGATCGCGTTACAATCGACGCTCCAGGTAAAGGTAAGACTGTTCTTGCGCGCAATAATGGAAATTGGGTCATCGCCAGCCGAAATAACACGCCCGCAGATTCAGGTGCGGTCCGCCGGTTGATTGACACGCTGCAAAACCAGCGCGTCACAAAGTTCGTGGAAGACGTCGCTTCGAATCTGCCAAGATACGGCTTGGACAAACCGCGCGTGCAATTGACGTTCAGCTCGTTCGCGTCGGAGAACACCGCTGAGACCAAAGCCGGGGAGCAGCCGTTTGCTACCCTCGCCTTTGGAAAGGAAGATGGAGAGAATGTCTATGCGCGACTTACAGATGAACCGTTTGTCGTTGCAGTGCGCCGCGGCTTGCTGGACCAAATCTCAACCGATCCCTTGCAATGGCAGGAGTTATCAATCTTTAAGTTTAAACCTGACGAGATTCATCGCCTGAGCATCACAACGGACAAAGAGGTGTCTCTGGAACGCGGCGAAAATAACCAGTGGCATTGGCTGAAAGGCGGCGGTGAAATCGATAAGACAAATATGGAGGCGCTGCTCAACACGTTATCGAGCCTGCATGCACGGCGTTGGCTTGGACCGACGAAGCCCCAAGACGGCTTGGAAAAACCGCAGCTCGTCCTTGCATTCACAACTTTGCCTGACAATAAGGCATCACATAAGTTGATCATCGGCGCTCCGGCGAATGATGGAACATGGTGCGCTCACGTGGACGGACGCGAAGGTACATTTATGATTAGCAATTCGGAGTTCAACACCTTGAGGTTGCCTCTTGTCGCTCAACCATCGCCGACTCCGAGTCTGACACCCAGCGTCACACCCTGATCCACTCTTGTCATTCCGAGCCAAGTCGAGAATGGAGTGGCTGGGGAAGCCGCGACATAGACGGGAAGGCCGCAGGCTGAGCGAGCGGAAGTGAGCGAATCAAATCCCGTACTGTTACCTTAAAGGTTTCAACACGAGATCCTTCAACTTCGCTCCGCTCAGGATGACGCAGTTGGCGATTTCTGTGCGGTGTAAATCGTCACGATGCCATAACTCAACGGCTGAAACGTCGCGTGCGAAAAGCCGCTTGCTTCGATCAAACTGAGCATTGCACGGTCGGTGGGAAATTCTTCGATCGAATCCCCGAGATAATCGTACGCGCTTTTCTTCCTGGTCAAAAAAGAGCCCAGCAACGGCAGGCAGCGATGCAGATAGAAACGATAGACCTTACGCACAATCGGTTTTGTAGGCAGTGAGAACTCAAGCACTAACAAGTGGCCGTCGCGCCTAAGCACGCGCGACATCTCACCAAGCGCGCCTCTCCAGTTCTCCATGTTACGCAAGCCGAAGGCGATGGTAACGCAATCAAACGAAGCATCGAGGAATGGCAGCTTCATGGCATCAGCAAGGATTGTGCTACGCACACCTTTCCTGTGCGCCAACTCCAGCATTTCAGGCAGGACATCTACCCCCGTGACTTCCGCGTCCGGCAGCTTCTTCTGCAATGCAAGCGCCAAATCTCCTGTGCCAGTAGCAAGGTCGACTATCTCCTTTGGGCGCCAGTTGACGACTATGTCGGCGGCGCGCTTTCGCCAATAAAAATCGATCCCGCAACTAAGAGCGTGATTAGCCAGATCGTAACGTCTGGCAATGGCGCCAAACATGTGCCGAACTCGAGCCGTGTCTGCTGCGGTGCCGGATTTTGTCATTTAAAGGTGGATAAAACGTCAACTCGCGCTTTTATGATAACTCACTTCTTGTTATCACATAGGATGTAACTAACGCGCGAAAGGCACGTGTCACAAATGCTAGGCATGAAGTTTGTTATAAAAAAGGATTGCGAATGCCGCAAACCCCGGCTATGTCACAAGCATGGATATATCTGTTAAAGCTTTAGAAGAAGCTGTTTCAATACGCCGGCAAATTGATAATCTGGAAAGACGCCTTTCCTCAATCCTGGGAGGTGCGCCGGCCAGACCGACAGCAGCCCCCACACAAACAAGGAGGCAGCAGGCAGGGCGTTACTTTTCACCTTCAACCCGAGCCAAGCTTTCAGCTGCGGCTAGGGCTCGCTGGGCGAGATTAAAAGGCGGGACGAAACCAGCCCCTAGCAAGAAAAAAGGCGCCCTGACAGCTGCTGGTCGCAGAAAGCTCTCCGAACTCATGAAAGCCCGCTGGGCGGCAAGAAGAAAGGCTGGCGGAACCAAGAAGGCAGCACCTTCAGCGAAGAAGGGTGGACTTACAGCTGCCGGTCGCAGAAGGCTCTCGCAGTTGATGAAGGCTCGCTGGGCGGCGCGACGGAAAACTGCTCGCAAGTAATCCGTCAACGCAACCAAAGTCGGCAGCTTGCGGATTGCTTTCGTTCCAAAATAAGGTCGCTCGGGACCCAAGTACTGCTCGCGAGAGGACTCGAACCTCCACGGGTTTCCCCATACGGTCCTGAGCCGTACGCGTCTGCCAATTCCGCCACGCGAGCAAAACCGGTGGCCCTTACAATGCGCGCGTGCCAGCTGCCTGCAAGGTCAAACCGGACACGATACAAAGGGAAGTAACTCGGGATCACCCCGAATGTTTCTTCCGGGCGCGAACTTCCAGTTGGTGGGCTTTGCGTACCTGGCCAAGTGAGCGCAAGAGATCGGCATAATTGGACACGACAATCTCGTAATCCTTTAAAGGTTTATCCTTCACCTGCTCCCAGAGCTTGAGGGAGGCCTGATAAAGCTCGGCAGCGTTGGGGTAATCGCCGCGCGAATGATAGACGACCGCCAGATTGCATTTTGACTGCGCAATGTCGGCAAGCGGAGGCGGATTCAAATTCTCACGAATTGCCAGCGCGCGAAGATGAATTCTCTCTGCCTCGGTAAAACGGCGTTCATTGGTGTAAAACACGGCAAGGTTATTCAGTACCGACGCGACATCGGGATGATCCGGGCCGAGTTGTTTCTCGTAAATCTGCAATGCGCGCAGGTAGCACGGTTCAGCAGCCTTTTGTCGTCCCGACTTGCGCAAAATCAGGGCAACATTGTTTAACATGGTGCCGAGATCGGAATAATGAATGTCTTCGATCTCGGTACCCGCGGCGATTGCTTTCTGATAGAAGTTAATGGCCTCTTCAGACTGGCCCAAACTATCGCACAAGAATGCGAGCCGCCGCGCGGAGCGATACAGGGCACGCTGGTCCGGCGGATTTACCTTTTCCAGAATTACATGGGCCTTGAGCAAATATCCCTTGGCTGCCGCGCGATCCCCCTTTTGATCGAGAAGCTGTCCCAGCTTCTCGAAGCTCGTCGCCAATGGAAGGTCGGTACTGCGGAAGGCACGCTTGGCAATTTCAAGCGCTGTTTCGGCAACGCGAATCGCCTGGGGCAACTGGTTTGTAGCGCGCAGTGTATCGAGTTTGTCGTTGAGGATGGTCCAAAGCTTTTCTTCACCTTTCATTACTCATCACCAACCCTCGCTAATTTGGGTAACTAGTCGGGTGGCGAGGTCCTCAGTTGCAAGAGGCAAAGCCTGACGTTCATCACTAGTCACGTCGCTGCTTACAAAGAAGGTGGTCGTTCCAACCGCGTCCGTCGGCAATACCAATTGTTTGCCATCCCGTCCGGTCAGCGAGTACTTTACCACGAGCCACAGGCTAAATTCGGTCGTAGCTAGTACGTTCCCACGCACCGAGCGCGCCGGTGCCCGAGTGATGCGGGATATTTCGCCTGTTAAAGTCGCGTCAGCGCTGTCTCCATTTGTGATTTGAAATGTTCCATCTTGTTGTAACTGCTTGATCACCGTATCGGTAACCAATACTTCGATTCGAGGAACGAGGGTGTGATTCTTGAAAGTTGGCACTGCGATACTGTGAACCTCGCGCAGATAATATGGCTTTACTGGACCGATGTGATAGCCAAGGCAACCACCCAGGGCGAAGCAGAAAAGGGTGGTAAATAAGGCTTTCAAGGCGCCGGTGAGGCGGACGCTCCCGGAGACGCTGATGGCTCGGAAGCCGGCAACGTCGCGGAGCTTGTGCTGGTGCCCGGCGGAGCGAGTAAAGGATCAGGCGCGGTGGTGGTATCGGGCGCAAGCGAAGCTGGTGGCGGCAGAGAACTATCGCTGTCGGATGCGGGCAACGGTGCTTCGTTGTTTGCCGGACCGGGTTTCGCCGACCCGGTTTCCGCCGTTCGCGCGCCGCGCGTATCACTCTTTTTCTTGCTGACTTGTCCCACAGGAAGCGCTGGCTGAAGCGCTGCATCTCCAAATTTTGCGCGCAACTGATCGATTCGTTTCTTCGCCTCGTTGCTTTCCTGGGAACCTGGCTGCTGGCGAATCACTTCATTGTAGTAAATCACCGCGGCGCGGTAATACTTCTGCTTGTCGTAAAACTTCGCGACCTTGTATGAGTTGCCCGTTTGCTTGTGCTCGAGAATTTCGAGATTAGCGCGCGCCTGGGGTGCTTTCTCACTCTTGGGATAGTGGAAGAGGAAATCTTGGAACGCGGTTTTCGCGTTGGCCGAGGCGGCAGCGTCGTTTGTGCCTTTCTGCGCGGCAGTAAACCAAATGTAACCAATTTGGTATTGCGCATCCACGGCGATGGGTTCGTTAGGAAACTTGTCCACGACAGCCTGGTACGCTTGAATGGCCGCATCGTTGGCGCCTTGTTTCTCGCGGGCACGACCGATATCAAACTGCGCACGGGCGGTGTATTTTCCGTACGGCGCGGTTCGGACCACATTAGCGAAAACCGTCACAGCGCGGTCCAATGCCGAGGCAATCGGCATGCCAAGGACCTTCAACTTCTTCCCGTTAAGATAAATTTCGCCGATTCGGAACTGCGCCTCGATTGCTTCCTCGAAGTGCGGGCTGCCGGCATATCTTTCTACTAACTGCGCAAATGAATCCGCCGCCGCAAAGTAGTTGTGCTCCTGTTCCTGTAATCGGGCGGCACGATAGAGCGCTTCCGGGGCGATCTTGTCCTTGGGATGGCGTTTGACCAGACTCTTGTAAGCTCTGACCGCACGCTTGTAATTGCCTTCTTTTTCGGCAGCCTCGCCAATCTGGTAGAGATCCACGGCATCGCCGGTCAGCTCTTCTTCTACGCCGTCCGGACCGACGTATTCCGGTTTTTTACCTGGCTTGAAGACGACAGAGGCGTTGCCGGATTCGGGCAACAGAACTGCGGCAACCGCGAAAACCAGAAGCACACGAATAGCGATTTGCATGGGTGGTGCAGGGTAGTTGACTTATGCGTTCAGTCAAGTTTTGGAGGCCATCAGCGCACCCCGAGGAATATTCGCCACATTTCCAAAAGTGAGTCCTTTTCCAAGGGCGGAAGACTGGGCTAACGTTGCGATCTCGTTTTGAACCTCACCGATCAGCAGAAGATACGTCTCGGCTCGTGCGCGTGGAGCTTTCAAGACTGGCGCGGCGTTTTCTATCCCCCGGATTTGCCCGAGACTCACTGGCTGGAATTCTACGCGAACTATTTCACAGCCGTCGAAGTGGATTCGACATTTCATGCTGTTCCGCCTGAGAATAGCGTTCGGCGATGGGTCCAGATGACCCCCTCTGGCTTCCGTTTCTCCTGTAAACTTCCCCGTCAGATCACACACACGTCCCGTCTGCACGATTGCGCCGCCGAGCTAAGTTCGTTTTTCCGCGCCATTGAACCGCTGGGAGCAAAACTGGGCGTTATCCTGATCCAGCTTCCGCCTTCCTTCGCGCCAAAGGATGGCAAGCTGGCACTGCGCACTTTTCTCGGCCAACTGCCAAGGGATTTCCGTTTCGCTGTTGAATTTCGTCACGCCGGATGGCATCGGCCACAGTTCATCCGGCTTTTGGAAAAGCACCGGGTCTGCTGGGTGTGGGCAGATACCACTCCGCTTAACGAACGAAACCTTGCGCCTTTCGAATTCCTGCCGCGCACTTCTGATTTTCTCTATCTGCGGCTGCTTGGCGATTACTCAACCAAATACGATGTGGACGGCGGGCACGTCCATCGTTACCAAAAGTTGCTGTGGAAACGCGAAGCCGCGATTGAAAGCTGGTCGCTTAGGATTGAGCGGCATCTTTCCGAAGTGCGCAATGTCTGGGCATTCGTTGGCAATCATTTCGAAGGGTTTGCTCCTGAAACCTGCCAGCGCCTCGCTCAGCGCTTGGGACTTAACGTAATCCTGCCTTCGGAAACGGAACAAGCCATCTCAACGCAGAGACGCGAGCAACTCGATCTTCAATTATAGCGGTGACTCGGTGGACACAGCGCGCTTGAGGCGCTGGTGTTTTTCGAAAATGCAGACCTCGCGGACCCCGAATGCCGCCATCTTTTGAGCGAGCATTGGAAAATTTTCACCCAATTGCGCATGCGAGTGCGCGTCGGAGGCAACAGTAAATGGAATCCCCTTCTCCATCGCCAGGGCGATGATCGGATCGCCTGGATAAAGTTCGTTTACCGGCTTGCGCCATCCAGCCGTGGAAAGTTCGATCGCGAGATTCCGCGCACGAACAAAATCCAGCGTTTCGTTGACGATGCCGCTGATCTCTGCACGTGGCCTATGACCATGAATCTTAATAAGATCGAGATGAGCGAGGCAGTCGACTAATCCGGTCGCCGCCATTTCGCGGACACGGCGAAAATAATCGGCGTAGATCGCATCGATGTCCTGGCCTTCAAATTGCACTGCGCCATTTGGCACGCTGTCGAACATTTGATCGCCACGGTCGAGGAAGTGCACGGAACCCAGCACAAAATCGAGTTTGCCCCAATGCTTCTCGATCCATTTTCGGCCAGCAGCCGAGTGAATGGGGTCATTATCGAGCTCAATGCCAGCGCGTATTTTTAGATCGGGATTTTTCTCCCGCAGGCGATCGATTTCGTCGAAATCGATTCCGGTGTGATAACGATCGTGATCGGTAAAGGCGACGTCGGTTAAGCCGATCTTACGCGCAGAATCCGCCCAGGGCTGAAGCAACGCAGGCGAGTAACGCTGCACCCGATGTCCCTGTGGATGAGTGTGGTAGTCGGAAAAAAGCCGATAGCTTGCGGCTGATGGCTGATTGCCAGGCATGGATACTTCTGTCTATCAGCTTTCGACTCTTCTCACGGCACAGCCAGGAATTTTTGCCGGACACGCAACTCCGGGTATTGGGGGAAAAAGACCTCTGCGATAAAGACCTTGTTCGGCGTCAGGTCGCGCGTCGCAATTGTTTCGTTGTACTCAATCCGCTCCTGTGGGTTAATCAAAATCGTAGCGGGCTTCTCCGCGATAGCGTGGTTGTCGGACCACTTTGTGAGAATATTTCCCTCCGAATTCATCAAATAAATTTCAATTCGCTGGTTAGTCGGAAAATCGAGCGACACAGGCCGCTTCGATACGTTTGCCAGTGTCAATTTTATCCCCAGCTGGCGAACTTCAGACAGCTTGATGGTCTGCGGTGTGATTAACAGATCGACTGTAAGCCCGCGAAGCCTGGTATCCTTGTATTGGGGAACTGCGTCGGGAGAAAATGGATGGAGCAGGCGGCCCAGCCAACCGCGCTTGCGCGCAGGCGTGGATGTCGGCACGGCGTCCTGAGCAAACAGGCTTCCAACAACGAAAAATATCAGAATGTGCAAAACTGCTCGTCGCTTCATGGGCAGATTAAACAGACCCCGAAAGCTTTCGAGGTTGCAAAAACCCTGTCAAACCCTTTATCCAATCCACATGAAAACTCTGTGTGCATTAGCGTTTTGCCTGGTTTTCGCCACGACCGCAGGCATGGCGAAACAACGACATTGCACGTTCCGATTGCATGCACAAGCAAACCCTCGGGACACCGAGGTGTTCGCGACGTCTGTTCGGGCGCAGCTTTCCGGAAAAACCGTGGCCATCGAAAAAATGCCGTGGATTACAGAGCGCGAAATCGTGGCGTTTTCTCCCTATCCTGCCGCGAACGGAACTTATGGCGCGCTGTTTCAACTCGACGAACATGGGCGAGTCGTGCTCGATACTTTAAGCGTTGAGCGCCGAGGCGGCTTCCTTTTCGTGTTTATCAATGGCCGACCAATCACCGAGCTTCAAATCGACAAGCGTGTTTCCGATGGAAAGATCTACATCCCGTCGGGGCTGACTTCGGCGGATATCGAACTAATGAAAAAAGACTGGCGCATCATCGGACAACGGAAGCGCTAACACTTTACTGCGAAGTGACTGGCGTCTCATATAAAACATGAATCGTCTATTAGCAGTGACGTTTGTCATGTTCGCTTTAACAGGTTCCACAGCAATGGGACAGAGCCAGGCTCTCGATCTCGTTTTGCCAACTGACAACGATGCCCTGTTTTCAGGCGACGGCGCAGCATTCTACCAATACATAGAACGCAACTACAAGGGCGTGAAATCAACGCCGTGGGAAGGTGGTCAGTATGGTTTTGTCCGCGATCCTACGGACACAGCAGGAGGCGTTGTTTACACCCGGTTTCATGAAGGAATCGATATCCGCCCATTGCACCGTGACGCTCAGGGCGAGCCGCTCGATGAAGTACACGCCATTGCCGATGGGAAAGTCGCACACGTTAACCCCGTTCCCGGCTACTCGAACTATGGAAAATACATTGTCATCGAGCATCGCTGGGGGGGCTCGAGTTACTACAGTTTGTACGGACATCTGAGCTCAATCGCAACCCAGCCAGGGGACACGGTCAAACGCGGCCAGCGCATCGCCGTGATGGGTTACACCGGAACCGGGCTAAACCGGGAGCGTGCGCATTTGCATTTGGAATTGAACTTGATGCTTAGTCATGAATTCGAGGCCTGGTACAACACGTT
The DNA here is from genome assembly GCA_046734635.1 of Verrucomicrobiota bacterium. Taxonomy (GTDB): domain Bacteria; phylum Verrucomicrobiota; class Verrucomicrobiia; order Chthoniobacterales; family UBA10450; genus Udaeobacter. The sequence continues at coordinate 16,740 of JBKPRQ010000204.1, read as the reverse complement.
CTTTAGAAACGATCCCAATCACAACGGCATATACAATGGTATGAATCTAATCGGTCTCGATATCGCGCGGCTCTATCTCGCCCTGCACAAAAATCCCGCGATGACTATTCCCGAATTCCTCAATCGCGAGGAGACATTTTACAAAGTGACCCTTCCCAAATCGCGGCATTTCGAGTTGCCAAAATCTTATCCGTGGATGTTCGCGACTGGCGGCCGGAACGAAAGATCTTCCTGGGAAGTCTCCTTCGCAAAGTCCGGCGTGCCACTAAGAATAGAATCAAGCGATAAGAACGTAGCGCAGCCGGAGCTGAGTTACGTCAAGAAAGGGTCCGGCAATTATTCTTATCTGACTCGGGATATGGTTTCCGGCCACGGTGCAAATGCGCAGCTCTCAGATTACGGCAGGCAACTGATGCGGCTGTTGATTTGGCCTAATTAAACTGTAGCCGCTTCGCTGTGCGAAGCGCGACATGTTGTTGCCGGTGCACACGCCGTGCGTCGCCTACGCGGCAACGGGTACAGGCATCAGCACGATGTGGGCACTCGTTGCGCGAGCGCGACTCCGTGCGGGATCGCTCCCTGAACAAATCCGAGACATTCCACCGCGCCGCTCGGCTTTCCCGGAAGAGCGATTACGAGCGAAAGATCGACGATCGCCGCCAGGCTGCGCGACAGAATTGAGTTGGCGGTGATCTTCATGGATTCCGCGCGCATCACTTCTCCAAAGCCGGGTAACTCCACACGCATGATTGCGCGGATCGCTTCCGGCGTAACATCCCGCTGGCCGACACCAGTCCCACCGGTCGTCAGAATCAAGCCGCAGCCTTGCTGCGAAAACGAACGAATTGTTTCCTGAATCCGTGCCGCATCGTCAGGAACAATCGCTTCCGACAGCACTTGCCATCCTGCCTTTTGCGCCGCCTCCTTCAGCGCAGGGCCGCCGAGATCCTGATAGTCGCCTGCGCTGGCGCGATCTGAAATTGTGATGATGCCAACTTGTATCTGCATTGCCGTAGCGGCGTCTCTATGAGCGCCGTGATTTTTCGTTTCGGCGGTCATAGACCGCCGCTACAGGACGTTTGTTTTTTTCGACCAGCCGAACATCCGAAATCTCCATCTCTTTATCGACGGCCTTGCACATGTCGTAAATTGTGAGCAATGCGACGGTCACGCCGACGAGTGCTTCCATTTCCACTCCTGTTTGTGCGACGGTTTGCGCAGTACATTTCACATCTGCTCCTTCGTCCGATGTAGCGATGTCGATTTTAACTTCACCGAGCGGAAGCGTGTGACAGAGTGGAATCAACTGCGCGGTTTGCTTTGCAGCTTGAATACCGGCGATCCGCGCGGTGGCGAAGACATGGCCCTTCGCGATCTGATCTTTGGTAATCAGTTCGATTGTCTTGCGTTGAAGTTGAATCCTTCCAGACGCAACAGCTTTTCTGTTACTCATCGGCTTGGCCGATACGTCGACCATCTGCGCCCGGCCATCCCCGGCAATGTGAGTGAGTCGTCGCATTTGTTAGCCGCCGATGGCGATCATCTTGCGATTTGGCTGATAGTTATTCCGAAAGTCGTGCTGCTCCGGTTTTCGATCGACAACGTTCAAAAAGAATTGTTTCAGCTCTGCATCGCTGGCACCGGCTCGCAGCGGTTTCATAATATCGAACTCCAGATAGCTGCCGAGGCACGGACGCAACTTGCCGTCGCAAGTAAGACGAAGCTTGTTGCAGCTCTCGCAGAAATGCAGGTTGGTCATTGCTCCGATAAAACCGATCCGCTGCTGACGTCCCGGAATCAGGTAATACGAAGCGGGGCCGTTTGTGCGAAACTCAACTTCAGGAATCAAAGAGCCATAATGCGATTCGATCATTTTCTTCGCCTCACGCACCGGTATGAAGTTATTATCGTCGAGCACCTCGGTTGTGCTTACGGGCATCATCTCGATGAAACGAAGTATCACATTGCGTCGCCCTGCGAATTCTATCAATGGAATCAACTGGTCGTCGTTTCGCCCCCGCATCAAGACGGTGTTTAGTTTGATCTGCTCGAAGCCCGCGGCGATGGCTGCGTCGATTCCATCGAGAACCTGTTTTTGGAAATCGCGGCCGGTAATCTGCGAATAGACTTCTCGATCTAATGTATCGAGTGAAACATTAACCGATCCCACGCCGGCCGCGCGTAAAGCCGTCGCCATTGGTTTTCCCGGGGTGATTTCACGCGCGAGCAATGTCCCGTTCGTGGAAAGACCAATGCTCCTAACGCCAGGGATCTCAGGGATTCGCCTGATGAAGTCGACGACGTCGCGGCGGGTCAGCGGTTCACCTCCAGTAATTCGCACTTTCGAAACGCCCAACTCCGTAGCTATTCGAATCAGACGCAGTGTTTCTTCAAAAGTCAGGATTTCCTCACGTGGCAACCACTCCTGTAATTCTTGCGGCATGCAATAAGTGCAACGCTCGTTGCAACGATCAGTGATCGAAACGCGCAGATAAGAAATGCGATGGCCGTAGCGATCTTGCATGCAACGGAACGTTACCGGCAGGTTGGGTTGAATCAAGAAAACGGCGTAATTGACTCGGAAGGGAACAGGCGCGTATGATCGCTTGCATGAAGGGTCAAGCCTTCGCGGGGGCGCTCACGTGGGGAATTGTAGCAGGCGCATTAGCTCTGACGAGTTGCTCGACTATCGAGAGTCGGATTTCCGAACATCCTGAAATTTATCGGAACCTTTCTTCGCGCGACCAGGCACTGGTAAATCAGGGACACATTCGATACGGCATGTCGCGAAATGGAGTATGGTTGGCTTGGGGCGCACCGGACTCCAAGGTTATAGGCAACATGCGTGGCCATTCCACCGAGACATGGCTCTACGTGTATTACGCAACTTATCCTTACTATTATCCTTTCTATGGTGCTTACGGTCCCGGCTTTGGCTTTTTCGGCGATCCCTTCTACGATCCATTCTATTACTCACTGATCCCGCCCAGCGTCCCCTATCCCAACAAGGTGGTTACTTTCTCTAATGGACGAGTTGTGTCGTTTCAATACGTGGCGGGCTCATGATGCTAACCAATAATTTCGATCGCATTGAGTCACCAGGCGAAACCACGTTTGTGAGTAGCTACAACCAATGTCTTACCGGTGTTGTCGACATTTCATCGAAAGTCTTGAAAAGGCGGACAAATTGAAACGCTTTGCGCTGATATTCGGGGTAGCAGCAGGAGCATTGCTTTTCACGAGTTGTGGAACACCTGGGACGCGCATTTCTCAGCACCCGGATGTTTATCAGCGTCTCTCCCCGCGGGACCAGGCGCTGGTGAGTCAAGGACAGATCCACCTGGGTATGACCATGGACGCGGTATGGTTAGCCTGGGGTACACCAGAGCAAAAGATCCCGGGCTACGGGCGCGGTCGTCCCACTGAGACATGGGTTTACTTGCGTTACGATACGCCCCCTAGCTATGGCGGGCCCTACTATTATGGGCCATTCGACTGGTCATACATCCCTCCAAAATTCCCCTATCCGTCCAAAGGAGTCACTTTCGCCAACGGCAAAGTTGTTTTCTTCCGCCATTTACCGGCGCCACCGCCATTGGGCTGGTAAACAATTTCGTTCGCATTCCGGGGCAAAACGAATCAGTGTAGCGCCACGCCTTAGCAATGGCTTACCGCTCATTTCGCAGTTTTCTCGATGCTCTTGAAAAAGCGGGCGAACTAAAACGCATCGCGATCCCGACCGATACCAATCTGCTCATCGCAGAATGGGCTGATCGTGAAATGAAATCGGCGGGAGGTGGAAAAGCTCTTCTGTTTGAACAGCCGATGGTTGACGGAAAAAGATCAGAGTTTCCGGTCGCGATCAACACGATGGGATCGCGTCGCCGAATGGCTATGGCGCTACAGGTCGCAGACGTCGAAGATGTCGCCCGGGAAATTCAACTCATTCTAAAAGCGAAACCTCCCACCGATCTGCGCGAAGGTTGGAATTTGCTCAAACAAGGAATTCATCTGCTGCACGCCCGTCCAAAATCCGTGCGCGATGCGCCATGCCAGGAAGTGATGCATCGAATCGAAAATGGAGACAACTTTTCGCTCGACGATCTGCCGATCCTCAAATGCTGGCCCAAAGACGGTGGACGCTTTATCACGCTGGGCAATGTTCACACGTGCGATCCCGAGACCGGCGCCCGCAACGTGGGACTCTACCGAATGCAAATCTACGACCGATGCACCACCGGAATGCATTGGCAACTTCACAAGGTTGGAGCGCGACACGGCAAGCGCTATTACCAGCGCGGTGAGCGCATGCCGGTCGCGGTCACATTGGGCGGCGATCCGGTCTATACGTTCGCGGCAACCGCGCCGCTGCCGGACGGTTTGGACGAGCTCTTGTTCGCAGGTTTTTTGCGAAGAAAATCAATCGAGCTCGTTCGCTGCAAGACGATCGATCTCGAGGTGCCCGCGGACGTCGACTTCGTTCTTGAAGGATATGTGCAGCCCGGCGAGATGCAGCCGGAGGGGCCGTTTGGCGATCACACAGGTTTTTACACCGCCATCGAGGACTACCCGGTCTTCCACGTGACGGCAATCACGCATCGACGCGATGCTCTTTATCCGACGACAATCGTCGGTGTTCCGCCGATGGAGGACTATTACATCGGAGACGCGTGTGTACGCATTTTACTGCCGGTTTTCAAAATGAATTTTCCCGAAATTGTGGACATGACGCTGCCGCCCGAAGGCGTATTTCACAACCTGGTCTTCGTCAGCATCCGCAAGCAGTATCCTTATCAAGCGTTCAAGGTGATGCACGGCCTGTGGGGGATGGGCCAGATGATGTTCAGCAAATACATCGTGGCCGTGGATGAAGATTGCGACGTACACAACACGAGCGAAGTGCTGTTCCGATTGTGCGCCAACACCGATCCCGCGCGCGACACCACTGTCATTAAGAATCCGAGCGATTCGCTCGATCACGCTCCAAGCGAACAAAACATCGGCTCACATATGGGGTTTGATGCGACGCGAAAATTGCCCGGCGAAAATTATCATCGCCCATGGCCGGAATTGTTGAAGATGACCGATGAAGCGCGAGCGCTGGTGGATAAACTCCAGGCGCAGGCGCGCGGATCCGATCTTTGAGGGTCGGTTACGGTTTGCGGAAAAGCCCGCCGGTATCTACGTCACGCGTAAGTCCACCAGGTGGAATTCCTCGAAGATCATAGACACGTCCTGTGTAAGGACTGTAATAAAGACCTGGCGTCCCGGCCCAGCGCGCGTATGGAAAGCCACCCGGCGGCGGAGGTTGCGGGCAGCAATCCTCAACCTTGCTCGATCCTTGTCGGCGACAGAGCCGTTAACTACGGCCTCACAAATACGTGCTTTGCGCGCACATCGAGCACTAGTCCGCCATGAGCAATCTTTGAGCAGTCATACTGTTGGTACGGCGGATAAGGACTAGTCACAACTCCCGACATATCATGCGGGTTACGGGTCGCCGGTGGATAAGTGCTTCCGTTTGTCGGTGGATATTTTTTCTCAGCGTCTGCTTTTGTAATCGCTGTCCCCACCATCGTTGGATGGGACGTGCGCGTATCAACGCCCTGCGCGTAAAGAGTCGCGGCTATTACAAAGGATCCAGCTACAATGGCCGATAGAATTTTCAGAGAATTAGGTTTCATGGTTTGATAATTACGTTTCGCAATCGGTGACTCAGACGGATGTCCGCCGCGGTGAATTCAAAAAAGCTTTGAAAACTTGCGCAGCGATCCGACCTGCCTTCTCCATTTTGCTCAAGCGGTAATCTTTTTCAAAGACCCGAAACTTGTCCAGTTCAATTCGTCGAAGCAACCCGCGGTAAACGGAGCCCATGATTTCCGCCGGCGTCATGGATCTTCGATCTTCAGCGGGCAGAGCTGCGGCCGCGGTAGCGAAAAACTGACGCGCCCGCTGCGCTTGGAACTCCATCAGATGAACAAAACGCTCATTGTAATGCCCCTGCACCAGCTCGCTCTCAGCGTAATGGAACCGTGCCAGATCTTCCTGCGGAAGATAGATCCGACCATTCCGCATGTCCTTCGCTACATCACGGATGATGTTCGTCATTTGCAAAGCCAACCCCAGCTCGATCGCGTATTGTTTACAGCCCTCGTTTCGATAGCCAAAAATTTCTATGCTTACCAGACCGACCGCGCTGGCGACTCGATAGCAATAAATCCTGAGCTCGTCGAAAGTGGGATACCGCAATGTGCTCAGGTCCATTTCGACACCGGCGATGATTTCCTCCAACATACCCGTTGGCAGCGAGTATTTGGCGATCAACTGCCTTACGTCATGAGCAAGGAGCGGCTCGTCCTTGGCTGCGGCGTGAAGTATCTGGCGCCACTTCGCGAGACGCACTCGCTTTTCGACCACGCTGAGCTCTGAAGAATCGGCGATATCGTCGATGACGCGGCAGAACGCGTAGAAAATCGTGATATCGCGTTTGCGCTCGTGCCCCAGGGAAATAAACGCGAGCGCGAGATTCGATTTGCTCTGCCGCGTAATCGTCGCCGCGTTCACGGTTCTCTCTCTGAAGCCTCGCTCTCTAATACTGAATCCATTTTTCACCGCCAATCCGGCCGGTTTCGCAGTGGCGAAATAAACAGACCCACGAAGCCAGGAGCCAGCCGATAATGACTCCCCGAACAAAAGCGAAACTCAATTTCCAAAGGAACAGTGCACCTAATCGATCAGCAATTGCGCCGCGTACTATGGCATCGCAAATCATGATGCCAAGAAAATGGATGCCGCAGATAACCAAAAACCACCCAAGGCGAACGGCGTTTTTCCGGATAAACAGGCCATGCGCCCGCATTGCGTCGATGACGGTCTCATTATGGAGAGCCAGCGAGATTTGGACCGAGCAAAAGGCGATAATTAAGATGCTCATCAACACCCTCGCGATTGGCAGATAATCGAGGACGCCGGGAATGTTAATGAAATAGGCAAGCAGCAGAGGCAACCGCACAATCAGCATGCTTACCGCGACGACAATTCCGGCCCATTCCAAGACATAACTGAACCGCCGCATGGCGAAACGAAAGAGTTCTCCCTCTTCGAAGCTCACGCCCTTTATCCACGCCAAGCAGACAATAATCAAATAGACCTGGATATAGACTCCCAGAAGGTATTCGAAAATGAACGCGGTCGCATCGACTGTGGCCGAGATTCGCAGAAGCCCCGCGGCCGAGACCAAACCACTCCACTCTGGCAATCGCCAGAACACAATTGGCTTCAAGAGCGACGCCAGCGCGCTGAGTAACAGAATTAAATAGGTAAGGTGACCCCAAAAACCATAACGTTTCCACAACGCTCGAAGCAAAGCGCCATGCAGTCCGCGCCAGTTAACCAGCATGAACAAAGCGGCCACGACAGACAGCGGATAAGTTGTCGTGGCGTTATCGAAAATACCTGCAACTCCCTCCAGGGCGGGCAACGGCGTTTCGCGCCATATGTCCACGAATCGCGGCCAATACCAGCGCGGTAACGAGATGATCTGGTTTAGATCAAGATCGGCCCAACTTCGAATCGGAGTGAAAGTAACAAACTGGAAAAGGAAATAGCCAAACCCGAGCAGCGCAAACGTAATCCATATTCGTTTATAGCGCCGGATGCACCGGAACCCGTCCCCGAGTGCGTGCCGCACCGGACTAAAGAACATCACAATCGCGTAGCCAGCGCAAAGTCCAAGCAGCGGATACAGGCGCGGCAAGGATCGCCACATTTTAGCAAACCATCTTCTGGTAGGGCGCGACCGGTCCGAGCCGGACTGGCTTCTGGCGCGCCGAAGATGAACGGACGGCCCGGCGGTCCGTCCCTACCGGTTGTAAGATCATCTACCGAATCAGTCCCCAGTGCCGATTAAATGGCCAATAAACTAACAAGCCACGCCCAACAAGATTTGCCTCAGGCACTGCCCCCCAGTAGCGACTATCATAGCTATTGTAACTGTTATCCCCCATGGCAAAGTAGCCATCCTGTGGCACGGTGAATGTTCGATCTGGTTGCGACAGATATTCGTGGCCCAAGGCATAACCGCGATAAGGAGGTTTCGCTGACATTACCCGGGCGAAACCGTAACCCTCAGCTTTCTTGCCATTCACGTAGAGAAACGGCGGATCGATTCTCAACCGATCGCCAGGCAATCCGGCCAGTCGCTTGATATAAAATGGCGAGCCTGCCTCGGGATCTTCGCGAATACCTGGAATGTGATTTGTCCGGAAAACAAAAACGTCGCCCCGGTGCGGCTTAACAAAGTTGTAACTGAACTTATCGACAAAGACCTGGTCACCGGTATCGATTGCGCCCCTGGCAATAATATCACCGCGACGAAAAATTCGGCCCGGAAAAACATTGAAATCATGGCTCAGCGTGTCCGGCGACGCATAGACGAGATATTTTTGCCGCTGACAAATCAGCTGTGAAAAAGTAAGGAAGAAGAACATTTTCTTGGGCTGGAGTTCAAGAAGCTGATCATCCTCCCGGGAGACAACGTTTATGTAATTGCGACCCAGGACGATGAACTCACCAATCTGCCGCAGAATGTTTGGAGCGGGAGCTGTGCTCGGATAGCCAATGATTCCGTTCAAGGTCGGCTGCATGGAGCCTGTGGGAATTTTGAACGGCTGTAAAAAGTACGAACGAATCCCCACCGCCACAACGATGGCTACCAGAATCACCTCGCAATTCTCTCGCCAATGCGATTCCCATGTCACAGGGGTCAGCCTGTGAAGTGTCTTGTCCAGCGCGTCGGCTGTGCTGTGAATTCTCTCGCGATCTCTCTGCGATAGTGCGTCGCGCAGATCCCTCATGCCTGCAGTGATCTGGTCGCGATCCGCGCTGCTGAGCTGATCGTCCTTGTAACGTAAATACTTTCGGGCGTGCCGCAGGAGCAGGCGGCTGTGTTTCACTTGGCGTGACGTAAACATTGCTTAAATGACGAAGCTCGAATGTCGAATGACGAATGAATGACGAAGCTTCGACAAGCAAAATCTGCAGCGTGAAAATGTTCTCGTTTCGGATTTCATCATTGTGCTTTTAGCACTTCGATAAAAGCTTCCTGAGGAATATTGATCTTCCCGATGCTCTTCATCCGTTTCTTTCCTTCCTTTTGTTTCTCCAGCAGCTTTCGCTTGCGGGTAATATCGCCGCCGTAGCATTTCGCGGTTACATTTTTTCGCAACGCCGAAACGCTCTCGCGCGCAATAATTTTTCCTCCAATAGCTGCCTGGATCGCCACTTGATATAGTTGTCGAGGGATCACTTCCTTTAGTTTGGCCGCTAACTGGCGTCCCCTCGCTTCCGCGCGATCTTTGTGCACGATCGTCGAAAATGCATCGACCGGCTCGCCATTCACCAGGAGATCCAGCTTTACCAATTTCGCGGCGCGATAGCCGGCATGGTCGTAATCCATCGATCCGTAACCGCGGGTAATGCTCTTAATCTTGTCGTTGAAATCGACGAGGATTTCGTTCAGCGGCAATTCGCAATGTAACATCACGCGGCGGGTATCGAGCGATTCGGTGCGCTCCATTTGGCCGCGTTTCTCCAGAATCAATTGCAGGATGTCACCAATATTCTCGTTCGGACAAAGTACATACGCCTTTACGATCGGCTCACGAATTTCCTGGAGCATGCTGGGATTCGGCAGGTGTGCAGGGTTATCGATCGACAATTTTTCTCCGCGCGTGGTGATCACCTCATAGACGACGCTTGGACTCGTGGCAATGATGTCCATGTTGTACTCGCGCCGCAGCCGCTCCTGGATGATCTCCATGTGAAGCAGCCCGAGAAATCCGCAACGAAATCCAAATCCGAGCGCAACGGAGCTTTCCGGTTGATAAATAAAGGCCGAATCATTCAGGCGCAGTTTTGCGATTGCCGTCTTCAGATGTTCGAAGTCGCCGGTGTTGATCGGATAGATCCCGCTGAAGACCATCGGATGAATTTCCTGAAAACCTGGAAGCGGCGCGCGCGCGGGATGGCGCTGGTCGGTGATGGTGTCGCCGATCTTCATGTCGGCAGTCGACTTAATGTTTGCGATGAAATAACCGACATCGCCGGGATTTAGCTTTTCCTGTGGGAGCATTTTCGGCGTAAAGACGCCCACTTCCTTGATCTCGTAACGCGCGTTGTTGCTCATCAACATGATGGCGTGATTCGCTTCCATTGTTCCGGAAACGACACGGACGTAGCCGACCACTCCGCGATAAGCATCAAACACGGAATCAAAAACCAACGCACGCAAGGTCTGATCGGCCGGCGGTCGAGGCGGCGGAATACGTTTCACGATTGCCTCTAGAATTTCGTCGATGCCAATTCCCATCTTGGCGCTCGCGTCGATCGCTTCCTCGGCAGGGATGGCAAGGATTTCTTCCAACTGCCGATGCACGGAGGCCACATCGGCATTCGGCAAATCGATCTTGTTGATGACGGGTACAATCGTGAGTCCCTGCTTATGAGCGAGATGAACATTCGCCACCGTTTGGGCTTCCACGCCCTGCGCCGCATCGACGATCAGAAGGGCGCCCTCGCAGGCAGAGAGGCTACGCGAAACCTCATAGCTAAAATCGACATGCCCGGGCGTATCGAGCAGATTTAACCGATAGGTTTGTCCTGATTTGCTCGTGTAATGCATAGTGACCGGATGCGCTTTGATCGTGATCCCGCGCTCACGTTCCAAGTCCATTGAATCGAGAAGCTGATCCTGTTTTTCTCGCTCCTGGATTGTTCCCGTGCGCTCGAGTAATCGATCCGACAACGTCGTTTTACCGTGATCGATGTGCGCGATGATGCAGAAGTTGCGCGTGAACTCAATTCCCATGGAAGTGGGCACTATGCGGGCGCGGCTGCGCATGGTCAATCGGAGGAGCGACGCCGGGGCAAATAAAGTCACTCTTGACTTTGAGCCAGCCAAATGCGAACGGCAGACCGCTCTGAATAATCGACAGATTACTTGGGGCCGACTGACCGCGCTTTGGCCCACCTCTTCCCGGCTCGGCTAACGGCAGACGCCAACTGACTGTCGGCAAAATTTACAACCTCCACCTCCCGAAGGTTTTGCTGAGGTTGTCTCCCAACCAGCCGATAGATGTAATGCGATTAAGAACGAAACGAAAAGGAACCGCTTAATGACAAAAACAACAACCTATGAAGCAAAGCCCCCACAACCGAACAGTTTTCCTGCCGACGTTTCCCGTAGCTCTCGTCGCAACTTTTTCATCTGGTTGAGCAACTCGCTCACCTCATCCCTGCGCCACGTTGCGATCTTGCCCCCTTCCCAGCGCCTGAAGCGGGCGCGCATCGCCTCATCTTTTTTCGCTCTATTTTTGATCTTCCTTTCAGCTCCACGCAGCTGGTCTGACGTTGCTGGTTTCGATGCCTCCGCGCCGAACGTCGTCACTGCCGTTCCGACCTTGGTACAGCATGTAGCAACTGGAATGGATCGTTACCCAATTAACGCTTTGACAATCCAACTACCCAACCCGGTGAGAGCGGGTAATTGCCTGATTCTTGGCGTTCAATTTAACAGTGCAGGCTCAGTTGTCAGTGTCACTGACAACAAGGGCAATACCTGGATAGCTGGTCCTACAGCCACCAACGTTTCATTCTCTAAGCGCATGAATTTGTATTATGCGCCAAACGCTGTTTCCGGAACTCAGACCATAACGGTCCGTTTTAGCGGGTTGAGTTCTACACCGGGTTTCCCACAAGCTGTTGTTTCAGAGTTTTACAATGTGGCGACATCGAACGCATTTGATGGAAGCGCCGCTAATGCCACTTCACGGTCGACCGGGGTGATTACAACAACCGCACCGGGAGATTTGATTTATGAATGGGGGGCGTCGTTATCCAGTTCGAATATCAACGGTGGCGCCTTTAATGGCACCAGTATTACTGCTGGGACAGGCTTTACATTGCTGAGCGCTGATCTTCAAGTGGGCTCAGGTGATCAATACCGAATTCAACCCACTGCTGGAACACTCACGCCGACTTTTTCGGCAAGTGGGTCTGCTATCTGGGGGTCAGTGGCCATCGCTCTTAAATCGGCAACGGCGGGCACAGCGCCACCGTCTGGTATGCGAATCATTCACTTGCAGCACACCCTCCTGCAAGCGGCGCGCGCTCAAAATCGACGGGAACCTATCGTCATGCAATTCCCTTCCAGCGGCAATTTGTTGGTTGGATTGTATAATGCAGCAGGCCCATTTGCGACAAGTGTAAGGGATTCGCTTAATAATACCTGGTCTATTCCAACAACTGCCAAGGTCAAAGACGCCGGATGCGGATGCACATCCGCTCAGATTGTGTACGCAGCCAATGCGCAAACATCACCAACACTAAGTGGCATCACCGTCTCAATTAGCGCCGTCGGCACGGGTGATATGATGTTCAATTTGTATGATATTACCGGAGCGTCTTCGTCTCCGTTTGACCGGGCGACCACATCGCAGGGCGATCAACAATCTTTTGGTAGTCTAACAACAGGAACAATTACTCCTACCACATCTAATGGCCTGGCAATCCATGTAAACTCGATTGATTACAATGCCATACACACAATGACCAGTCCTTCAACCGGCTTTTTTGACACGGTTACCAGGGATCTTGGACATGGCCCTGATGTATCCACATTGGACATGGATAATGGATATGCCCATATCTACAATACTAATACCTCACCAATCAATTTCACGTTTACTTCGTGTTGCGCAAGCATAGGGGTCGGCCCTTGGGCGGGTGTTACGGCAGCATTTAAATCGACCGGTAACATAACGCCAACTCCAACACCTACTGCAACACCAACACCAACACCAACACCTACTCCTACACCTACTCATACTCCGACTCCCACTCCTACAGCGACCCCTACGCCCACAGCTACACCAACACCCACGGCGACTCCCGCCTCCGGTCTAGTCGCTGCCTATGGATTTAATGAAGGAACCGGAACGATCGTTAACGATTCGTCTGTGAACAGAAACAATGGAACACTTCAAGGCGGAGCGTCCTGGACGACCTCTGGCAAGTATGGAAAAGCGATTTTGTTCAATGGCACAGGGGCCTATGTAAACGTCCCAAATTCATTGTCGCTCCAATTAAGTACCGCAATGACATTGGAAGCGTGGGTCATTCCAAGCAGATTGACAGGAATTTGGCGGGATGTGATCTACAAGGGCGACGACAACTACTATCTGGAAGCCGACAGCACGAGTTCCAAACCAGCGATGGGTGGCGCTGGCTCACCGCTCTTTGGGACGACCGCGCTGGCAACCGACACGTGGAAACACCTGGCGGGAACCTATGATGGCGCAACAGTGCGCTTATATGTGAACGGGGTGCAAGTGGCCAGCCGGACACAAACCGGACAAATCGCAATCTCGACGAATCCTTTACAAATCGGTGGGGACAGTATTTACGGTCAATACTTTCCGGGGAGGATAGACGAGGTACGAATCTACAACCGTGCATTGAGCGCTACTGACATTCAGCGCGACATGAATACCCCGATCACGCCGTAAACCGCGCAAGGCCTGATATGCGGACATCGCGGCTGGTTCGCCTGAATTGGCGCTGAACTCGCGAGTAGCCGCAATCCCTAAGGCCACGGGCTCTCTTTCGACATATCGTCAGGAACTTTGCCCTGCGATTCCCGGAGAAGAATGATGAAAGGAAACGCAGATGCGAAGTATGAGCCGTTCCAGTCGCAAAACCGACATTTGGATTCTGCCACAGGGCACGCTTGCGCTCGTTAGGCCGATTACCCAGCGAGCAACCGAATGGATGAGCCAGCATTTCCAAGACCATTCGCAGTGGTTCGGTCCCGCGCTCATCATCGAACACCAGTATCTTGCAAATCTACTTCCCGGAATGATTGAGGACGGACTCCACGTCACTCAATGATTTCCGATCGAAACGGGCGGTCCAAATTCAACAAGTGCCGCACACCTTGAAGTGGCGGAGTCGGCAATTCCAAAAACCAATCCCGGCCTGATCAGGGCACTTTGGCCAGGATCTTCTTCATCTCGGCAGCTGTGAAAGCGCGCAACGTTTGCGTGCGGATGTTACCCAGTATGTCCGCCGCCAGTAACACGCTGGCGGCCGTCTCATCGTCCGGGGCGTCAAAGACGCACACCTGGTCATATTGGCCTAGGGTCCAATACATATCCCTGATGCTTACCCCGCTCGACTTCACCTTGGATGCCCAGTCAGCTACGCGCTCGGTGGTCTCTTTTGCGGCTTGGATACCCTTATCAGTGAATTGCACTAAACTAATGTATGTCGGCATGATGTTACTCCTTACGTATTGTTGGCGTCGGTTTTCTGGACAAATAAGATAGATCGAGCCTACGGATACGGACTCTAAGCGTCAACCGCACGACAATTAGCTAATCGTTCGAAATGTGAATGTGTATAATTGTCTTTCCCAAATGAATCGTTCGATCAAATATTCAGTTTTAACCTAGATTATCGCCAGCATGCCAAAGCTCATTATCAGCGGGACCACGTATGAACTAGTCGATGACCTGGTCACCATCGGGCGCAGCCCGGACAATGCGATAATTATTAATAATCCTTCGGTCTCGGCGCGCCACGCGGAGTTGCAGTTGGCCGGCGAGACGTATCGGTTGAAAGATCTGGGGTCGACCAATGGCACACAAGTCAATGGGAAACCGGTCACAGAAACCTTGCTTAGCTTTGACGATCGAATCCGATTTGGCGCGACCGAAGCCCGTTACGAAGGAGACAAAAGCGGATCGCGGCCGCTCCCCGAGCTTGAGGAAATCAAAGCGATGCCGGCCGATTTGAGCGCGGCGCCCGCAGATTTTACCAACGTTTCTCCCTTCCGACGCCAAAAACAAAAAAGCGATCCAGTTCGCAATGGAATTTTTATCGGCTTGGCGATCGTGCTGCTGGTCTTTCTGGGCAGCATGATCGCAGTGCTTATCATGCACGCGCCGAGCCTTTAAAGCCAATGACGAAGCACGAATGTCGAATGACGAAACAATTCCGAATGACGAAGCACGAAAAATGAGGCATTCGTTAAAGGAACCTTTCCTCATTTGATCTTCGTCATTCCTTCGACATTCGTCATTCGGATTTCGTCATTTCTTTGGCCATGACAAAGTCAAAACGCCTCTTGCTTTTCGACATCGATGGCACGCTGATCCACTCCGGTGGCGCGGGTCTGCATGCGCTTAAATCGGCTTTCAAAGAACGTTTCGGTATCGATGATGATCTGCACGGTATCGAAATCGCCGGGATGACCGACTCTGGAATTGTCGTCAGTATATTGAACAAACATAAGATTCCCGCGACGAACGAAAACGTCAGCGCGTTTCTGGACAGTTATGTGCACTTTCTTTCGTTGGAATTGCCCCGTCGCAAAGGCAAACTGCTTCCGGGCGTGCTCGAGCTACTCGAAAGACTCAAGTCGCGGCCGCATTTAGCGCTGGCGCTGCTGACTGGTAATGTGTCGCGTGGAGCGCAATTGAAGCTAGAGCATTACGGGGTCTGGCACTTTTTTGAATTTGGCGCGTTCGCCGATGATCATCGAGACCGCAACCGGCTCGGACCGGTCGCCCGCTCTCGCGCAAACGAAAAACACGGTTGCGAGTTCTCCGCTTCGGAAATCGACGTGATTGGCGATACACCGCGCGATATTGCGTGCGGTAAAGCTTTGGGTGCGCGCACGGTCGCCGTGGCAACGGGAACCTGCAGTCGCGATCAACTTGCCGAACATCAGCCGGATTTTCTAATCGATGATCTTTCAAATGTGGACCACGTAATCCATACGCTCGGATGGTGATCCATTGACGAATGAAGGGTTGAATGAAAAAAAAGAACACCTCCCCGACCGCTCCAAAGCCCCAACGAGACCGGCCTAATGTCTTGCCGCTCAAGGGCGAAATCGATTTGCACGTTTCTCCCGTAGTCACGGCGGCGCTCACTGCGATGATCGAAAAAAAACCGGAGCGCGTAGTGATCGATCTTTCGGACGTGACCTACATCGATAGCGCGGGTCTGGCGGCCCTTATTCAGGCGATGCAAAAAGTGGAAGCCTATGGAGGAAAATTTCTGCTGGCTGGTTTACAGGAAACCGTGCGCTCAATTTTTGAAATCTCGCGGCTCGATCAGGTGTTCCAGATTTTCCCGGACGCGGATACCGCGCTGGCAGCCACCTGAACCGACCCCAAGATTAGAGCAAGGCGGACGGATCGCGCTTCTCCGGCTGCTATACGATGGGGGTTCACGCATACTTGTCAGGGCTTGGGATCATTCGTGTCTGCTGGATCATCTTCGTATTAGTCTGGTTACTGGGAGCCATCTCGACCAAACGCACGATCTATCGCGAAAGCAGCGCGGAGAGAGCCCGCTACTGGCTGGCGCTCGTGATCGGATATTTTTTGGTAATCAAATCGAGTAGTCTGCCATCCCCTTTGGACTGGCTCGTCGTTCCGCATACAACCTCAAGCGCCTGGATTGGCGTCTTTCCGTGCGTGACCGGCCTTTTGTTTGCGATTTGGGCAAGAGTGATACTGGGAAGAAACTGGAGTGGCGTGGTCACGCTGAAGGAAGGACATGAGCTCATCGAGCGCGGCCCTTACCGCGTTGTGCGTCATCCTGTCTCTTATACACATCTCCGAGCCCACGAGACTTCACTCACTATCTCGTATGCCGTCTTCTGCTTGAAAA
>JBKPRQ010000203.1:0-6299 GCA_046734635.1 Verrucomicrobiota bacterium | reverse complement strand
GACAAACTCGATGGATTTCGACGACCTGTTGCAAAAAACTCTGTCCCTGTTGCAGCAGCACGAGCGGATCGCGGAAATCTACCGACGGCAGTTCCAATTCATTCTTGTCGATGAATACCAGGACACCAACAAAATCCAGGCTGATCTCGTAGATCTGCTGGCGCGCGATCATCACAACGTGATGGTGGTGGGCGATGACGCACAGTCGATCTACTCGTGGCGCGGCGCCAATTTCCAAAATATTCTCGAATTTCCGAAGCGTTATCCGGATGCGCAGGTCTTCAAGATTGAAATGAATTATCGCAGCGTGCCGGAAATTCTGGAAGTAGCGAACGCAGCCATCGCCGCGAACGTTCACCAATTCCGCAAACATTTAAGCGCCACCCGCGAATCAAAAGCGCTGAAACCGGCCTTAGTGGCGCTGAATGATAGCGGAGAGCAGGCACAGTTTGTCGCGCAGCGAATTTTAGAACTGCGCGATGAAGGTGTCGATCTCAACGAGATCGCAGTCCTCTACCGCGCGCACTATCATGCAGTCGAAC
Source organism: Verrucomicrobiota bacterium (assembly GCA_046734635.1). Classification (GTDB taxonomy): domain Bacteria; phylum Verrucomicrobiota; class Verrucomicrobiia; order Chthoniobacterales; family UBA10450; genus Udaeobacter. Next base: position 5,757 of record JBKPRQ010000203.1, on the reverse strand, counting down.
TGCAACTGGAGCTTTCGCGGCGCGGGATCCCCTATCAAATCACCAGCGGCATCCGATTCTTCGAGCAGGCGCATATCAAAGATGTGGCTTCATTCATCCGGTTTGTGGCCAATCCGCGCGACGAAGTCGCATTCAAACGCATGGTGAAATTGCTTCCCGGCATTGGCAATCGCACCGCTGAAAATCTTTGGCAAAGGTGGGCGGCAGAGACTGTAGCGGCGGGCACTGACCACGGTACGGCGGAAGAATCACAGACAGCCGGGGTGATGCCGGCGAATCGGGACTACAGCTTTGGCGAACACCTCGTGGCCATGAACGTCCCGGCGAAATCAAAGAAGGCGTGGGAGCAACTCGCGCATACGCTGGACGAAATCGCTCCGGCTGGTCAACCGAACATGCCGTCAGAAATGATCACGTCTGTAGTCGAAGCTATCTATGATGATTACGCCAAGGCGAATTTCACAAACTACGAGCTTCGACGCGAAGACTTGAACCAGCTCGCGATCTTTGCCCGCCAGTTTAAAGACGTGCATGAATTTCTTTCGCAATTGGCGCTGATCAGCAATGTCGATGCAGAAGCCGCGGCAATCCAGGCAAATGACAGAGAATCGGTCAACCTTTCTTCAGTGCATCAGGCTAAGGGCCTTGAGTTTCACACCGTGTTCGTGATCTGGTTGGCCGATGGGATGTTTCCGAGCAGTCGCTCCCTCGATACCCGCGACGCGCTCGAGGAAGAACGCCGCTTATTTTACGTGGCTGTCACGCGCGCGAGAGACGAACTCTATCTCGCTTATCCGCAAATGCGCCTTAGCGGAGGGTATGGCGACGTATTCCAGCGGCCCTCGCGTTTTCTTCAGGAAATCCCGAACGAACTAGTTGAAGACTGGCAAGTTCGGCGGTCCTGATTTCATTATTTGTTGTTCCGATCGACGCGCAACGAAGTTGAGGAATGAAGCGAGGGGACAAGCGACGTGAACGGCAAAGCCGCGGGGGCAGCGGCGAGCGAATCGGGAGATGAGCGAGTTCAATCTCTTACTGTTAATGAACACAAATTTGAAATCAGAGATGTCTCGACTTCGCTCGACATGACAAGATGACTCATCCAGGACTGAATCTTTCACCAGAGAACAAGATCGCTGGCGTTCTCGTCCCGCTGTTCGCGTTGCGTGGGACAGACGACTTGGGAATCGGTGATACCGGCGCGCTCCGGGAATTTATCGATTGGGTCGCGCAAATTGGATTCAAGCTTGTCCAACTCCTGCCCATCAACGAGACCGGGGCCGACAACAGCCCATACAACGCGATCAGCGCGATGGCCATCGAACCAACCACGTTGCATCTGGGCCCAGACTCGTCTGCCGATTTAACGCGCGAAGACTTTGATGCTGCAGTTGCTGGCACTGATCTTCGCAGTCTTCGTCTGGGCGAAGTAAAATACCGCCAGGTCAAAAAACTAAAGCGGCGAATCCTGGAGAAAGCATTTGAGAATTTCACTTCTAACGCCAGCAAAGAGCGGCAATTGGAGTTTGACACATTTTGCGAAGCAGAAGCCGCATGGCTGCGCGATTACGCATTTTTCCGCGTCCTAATGGAGGAAAATGATGATTCCGCCGCTTGGAATCGATGGCCGGCGCAACATCAGTCAATGGAAAGAGCGCGAAACTGGTTGCGCAGTCTGCCGCAAGATCGACAAGCAGACCTGGCAACCCGTCAGAATTTCTTCTGCTACGTGCAGTGGATTGCGCACCAACAATGGCGCGCAATTAAATCATTCGCTGAGGAGCGCGGCGTGGGACTGATGGGGGATATTCCATTCGGCGTCAGTTACTACAGCGCCGACGTTTTCGCGCGGCCGGATGAATTCGTGCTGGATTGGTGCGGCGGCGCGCCTCCCGAGCCTTACTTCAAAGACGACGCCTTCACGCAAAAATGGGGCCAGAATTGGGGCATTCCCCTATATCGCTGGGACCGAATGCGTGCCGACAATTTTGCGTGGTGGCGCGAGCGCGTCCGTGCTGTCCGGCGCATTTTTCATCTCTTTCGGATTGATCACGTACTTGGATTTTATCGGATCTATGCCTTCCCGTGGCGGCCGCGAAAGAACAAACAATTTTTTCCGCTCGATTGGAATCAAATGCTCGAACGAACTAATGGTCGCGCACCACATTTCGTCCCGCGTGACGACAAAACCCCCGAAAACTCGGAGGCAAACAAGCGCGAAGGCGAAGAGTACCTGCGCGTTGTCCTGGACGAAGCAGGCGCCAAGCGCGTGATCGGCGAAGACCTCGGGCTCGTCCCTGATTACGTGCGACCAAATCTGCGCGCGCTGGGGATCGCGGGATTTAAGATCCCGCAATGGGAGGTTCGTGGTGAACAAGTGACGCCCGGAAACGAATACGAGCGACTTTCCCTTGCGACATATACAACGCACGATCACAAACCGATCCGCGCTCTGTGGGAAGAAGCCTTTGAACATTCGACGGCAGCATCGGACCAATCACGATTCGACTTAGCGAAGATCGCCGTCTTCGCGGGCTTCGATCCAAGAATCGATCAGATCGACTTTGAAAAAGATTTTTACCCGGCGATCATGGAAGCCCTTTTTAGAAGCGAAGCGTGGCTTGCCATTGTGATGATCACAGACCTGCTGGCTCGCAAGTACCGCTTTAACATCCCTGGGACAAATGCAAACCTGAATTGGACACGGCGAATCAGGCGCTCGATTGCCCAGCTGGATTCCAGCCGGAAGGAGCAAAAGCGAATGCGCTTAATCCATCAGTTGTTAGAAAGAACTGGACGGATTTGAGATTCGGGGCTTGCCGCGCTAAGCACCGCTAAAACTGGCAGCGTCAGTCATTGTTCACAACGATTCGCGTCGCAGGCTTACCCATCTCAACTCGTGCACTCACTTTCTGAAGTTGCGCCGCCTGCTCTTCCATCTTCGCAGTGAGGACGGCAATTTCTTTCTTTAATTCGACTACAGTTTGATGCTCCTTCAGAAATTCATTTAGCAACATCGCGTTCACTTGTTCGTAATGTACGCCTTCAGGTTGCCCGTTAGAATTGCGAGCTACTAGGTCAGGATTTACGTCCGCCACTTGTTCGGCAATCAGGCCAAACGTTGGTGATTGAATTCGATCGACCTCTTTTTTGTAACGAAAAGTCACGGGCTTCAGACGGTAAAGTGCTTCACTGGAGTCGCCCATTGGCCTGATGTTTTCTTTATAACGAGCAGAAGAGCTCAAGTGACCGAGCAAGCCCGTTGTAAGGTCAAGCGTAACCGTGTCGCTGTTGCCACCGCTCACGCTGGTATCTTTGATGTTGCGCACGTATGTGTGGTTGCTCTCGCCGGCAACGCCGATCATGCCTGCGCCGACATAGACATTCCCATCCCCGGTGCTGTTAATGCCAGCGATAGCGCCAACTGCCGTGTTATTGCTGCCGACCAGATTGCTCGAGAGCGCATTACCGCCAAGCGCTATGTTTGACGAACCAGTGGTATTGTCACCGAGTGCGTTGAAACCCAGACCCACGTTGAAGGCGCCTCCGGTATTGTTCAGGAGCGCGTCAGCCCCGACCGCAGTGTTTCGGTCTCCGTCGATGCTGCTGAACAAAGCCGACTCTCCCATGGCAGTGTTTTCAATGCCCGTCGTGTTCTTTAAGAGCGCACCGGCGCCGGTCGCCGTGTTTCCCTCGGCGGTGTTTGAAAGGAGCGCTCCGGCGCCTACAGCGGTGTTAAAATTTGCGGTGGCATTGCCCGCTTGCGCCAGAAAACCAACAGCGGTGTTGTATTGGCCGCTGGTGAGAAACAAGAAGGCCTGTTGCCCTATCGCAGTGTTACCCCCGGGATAACCGCCACCAGGCGGCGGCGCAATCGCGTACATTTTCGGTCCGGTCACTTCAACAGACAGCAGTGCCAACCCAATGAGAATTGTTTGTATCGTTAATTTCATATGGGCGGAGTTTGGCAGAAGAATTGCCTGGGTGTCGAGATTGAACCTCGGGCGAGGAGAGCTATGCGCTCTTCTCAATGGGCGCACCGACCTTATTCCCCCACTCGGTCCAGGAACCGTCGTAGTTCCGTACGTTATTCAGGCCTAACAAGTAGGTGAGCACAAACCAGGTGTGGCTGGACCGTTCGCCGATTCGGCAATAGACAACCGTGTCTTTGTCGCGACCGAGTCCGCATTGCTCGAAATAGATCCTTGCCAGTTCTGAAACTGGTTTGAACGTGCTGTCATCGTTAGTAGCCGTTTTCCACGGCATGCTCTTTGCCCCCGGAATATGACCGCCGCGCAACACGCCTTCCTGCGGATACTCCGGCATGTGCGTGATCTCGCCCCTGTATTCCCCTGGTGAGCGCACGTCAATCAGCGGTTTGCCGTTTTTACTTTGCATCAATGCTTCATCGAAGAAGGCGCGAATCTCTTTGTCGAATCGTTTCTTAGGTACGGGATAATTCGTCTTGGCATACTTTGGAACGTCGCGCGTCATCAGGCGGCCTTCGGCTTTCCATTTGTCGCGGCCCCCATTCAGAATTTTCACCTTGCCGTGTCCGAACAGCCGGAACGCCCAGAGCGCGTAGCAGGCCCACCAATTGGCTTTATCACCATAGAAAATACAGGTGGTCTCTGGTGTGATGCCGTTACGGCTGCACAGCTCCGCAAATTTTTCGGGCGAGATGTAGTCCCGAACCACAGGATCTTGCAGGTCGGCACGCCAGTCGATATGCACTGCCCCGGGAATGTGTCCGGTATCGTACAGGAGCACATCTTCGTTCGATTCCACGATGCGGATCTCTTCGTCTTTGAGATGTTTTTCAAGCCAATCAGTATCCACCAGCGCTTCAGGATGCGCGTATTGCGTGAGTTCTGTAGCCATACGAAACGAAACTTCGGACGGCGCCCACAACCGGGCAAGGAATTTTACGATTTGATCACCGGTGAAGTCTTATCGGCGGGGCTGAAACGCCTGGTCCAAGTCGGCGCCGGTTTCAGTCAGCGAGAGCGATCGTCTTAACGCTTCTTCGTTTGCAACAGCCTGATCGCGTCGCGCAACTCCGCGGCGCGCTCGTAAAGCTCTTTTGCAATCGCAGTTTCCATCTCGCGCTGCATGACCTCCAGCCTGGAAAGCGGACGCTTTGCCTTAACTTCCTCAAGCCATTCGTCTAGAAAGGCGATCTCCGAGCTCTTCGACACCAATTCCGGGAAATTTGACTGTTGCAAGAATTCCACGATCGCGTCGCGACCGCGCTCAATTTCAACTATGGCGTCGGCAAATTTGTCCTCGCCAAGAAAAATGGATGCCTTGGCCCGGGTGTTCATCATAAGCACGTAAGGCCGGAATTGTTGAAGACTCCAGGAGAATTCCTCGCGGTCTGTATGCTGAGAAACAAAAGTGAAAAGGTCCAGATTGCGCTGCGTATCGCGCACCACACCATCAAAATCATTGATCTGAAACAGGCTCAGATAACGATGATAATATTGGATACCTTCCTGTTGGAGCTCAGCGCATTGTTCCGGCGTGAGCTGATAAGTTTCGCCTTTCGCCTCGGAGCGGGCCGCTCGCCTCTGATGATATTCCAGAAGCGATTCGCAATTGTGCGGACGCCGGCCATCCGGCCGCCCGGCCAATTCCATTTGCAGCACACCAAGATCGACTCGCAGCTGCAGTTTTTCGCGGCCATCAAGCCCTGCGATCTTACGCACCTTGATATTCCCGTTCTCGTGCGGCCAATCCTTCAGGATGGTATTGAGG
>JBKPRQ010000202.1:0-6794 GCA_046734635.1 Verrucomicrobiota bacterium | reverse complement strand
CTTCTGCTCGACGAACCGACGAATCATCTCGATCTCGAATCGCTGCAATGGTTTCAGGAATATCTGAGAAGTTATCCGGGCGCGATCGTCATGATCTCGCATGATCGCGAGTTTTTGAACCAACTTGTCGGCAGCATTGTCGAGATTGCCCACTCGAAACTCGTCCGTTATCGCGGCGATTGGGACAGTTATGTCGAACAGAAGGCCGCGCGCGAAGAACAACAGCTGGCCGCTTACAAGAATCAGCAGAAAGAAATCGCCGCATTGCAACTGTTCGCCGATCGATTTCGCGCGAAAGCCAGCAAAGCGTCGCAAGCCCAGAGCAAGCTGAAGCAAATCGATCGCATGAAAAAAATCGCGGCCCCGACCGCGCGCGGAAAGACAATCAAGTTCCATTTTCCGCAACCGATCCGAAGCGGTCTGCGTGTTATCACGTTGAAAGATATCGATCACGCCTACGGCGACCTGTTTGTTTATCGCGGAATGCAATTCCACGCCGAGCGCGGTCAACGCACCGTGCTTGTCGGTCCGAATGGCGCGGGGAAATCGACTCTTCTGAAGCTGATCGCCGGTGTGTTGCCGTTGCAGCATGGAGAGCGCGAGCTCGGGCATAATGTTCGTGCCGGCTATTTTTCACAAAACAGGATCGACGTGCTCAATCCAAAGCACACAGTTTTGGAAAGCGCGCTCGACGCGCCGAACCCGGTGTCCGAACAAACTGCGCGCACGGTTTTAGGCTCGTTCTTATTTCGCGGTGACGACGTTTTTAAATCGGTCGCCGTTTTGAGCGGTGGCGAAAAATCGCGACTGGCTCTGGTCAAACTACTACTTAATCCGCCCAACCTTTTGCTCATGGACGAGCCGACCACTCACCTTGATGTCGGGTCGATCGATGCGCTCATCGGCGCGCTCAAGCAATATCACGGGACGCTGATCTTTATCAGCCACGACGTTCATTTCATCCGCGCCATCGCCACCAGCGTTCTGCACATCAATTCAGGCCAACTGACTCCTTATCCCGGCGATTACGATTACTATTTGGACAAATCAAAAGCCACATCGGCCCGGACCGCGCTAACTGCGGGGTCGAATGGCAACGACGTCGAACGAGTAACCGCTGTGCCGGACCGGAGCGGGCTCGGCTTACGCGAGCAGAAAGCCCGGAAACGTTTGGAAGCGGAAAAACGCAACGCGGATGCCAAAGCAAAGCACGAAAAAGAAAGGCGCGTGCACGAACTGGAGATGAAAATCGCGGCGTTGGAAGATCGGCAAAGGGAGCTGGCTGCCGCGTTAGAAGATCCAACGGTTTACGAACCGGGTGGCCGCGCAACCGCGATCAATCGCGACCTCTCCTCTGTAGCGGACGACCTTGCGCGTTTAACGACGGAATGGGAAACCGCTACTGCTCTCGTCGCGCCGTAGTTTAACGAAGGTGGATCAGTGGCTGTCTGCTTTTTGGATCAGTGTCGATAGTAAGCTCTGACCCGATTTTGACCCCTATCGAAACTGAAGATTTCGACCACAACTCTTCCCTTGGCGTCGGTCAGGAAGGAAACCTTTTATGCTGAATCAATCAGCAGCGTGTTTCTGAATGCGCGATGGATTCTGAAACGCAAGGGCGCTCCGGACCACTCGGCTGCATTCCGAGCTGCTCGATGCAACCGTTCATAATCATTCTGATCTGCCGCCGCTGTAAATCCTCGGAGAGGAACTTCGATTTCAAAAAAAGAGTTTGTCGCAAGTGCCGCAATTACCGCATGAATTTCCTCAGGCGTTCTTGAGGACACCTTCGAAATTGCCTTCTCAATTTCCGACTGCGCAAGAATACAAGGACCGCCCATGAACTCAGACATTATGTTTTCCAAATCAGGTATCTTCTCACGAGCGGCGGATTCGCCGCCATAAAAAACACAAACTCCTACTCGTCGCGATCGTCAGATTTCCACGAATCAACGTCGTATCCGTCGCCTCGATTCTCGTCGACGTACTGTTCGAGATCGGCTCGATGACGGCTACAGTTTTCCCCTTTCCTGATTAGAGAACGCGCGGAAAATGGATGTTCAGCTTAATGCAAATATAGAGGACCAGGATCGCGCCAAGCGTGGAAAAAATGAGGCCGGCTGGATGAAATCGTCCGGTTATCGGGCGCGAAAACATGTGGGTAACGGCACCGCCGATGATCGATCCGATGATGCCGAGCACGATTGTCCAGAAAATCGTCATGTGCACGTGCATCACCGACTTCGCGATAACCCCAGCGATCAACCCAACAACAATGTACCAGATTAAATGAAGCATGATTTTTCCTCCGTCGTTTGCCTGCAGAAAGCTACTCGTCGCGATCGTCGGATTCCCATGGACCGACGTCGTATCCGTCGCCTCGATTCTGGTCAGCGTACCGTTCGAGCTCGGCTCGGTGAGATTTCTTCCATTTCATTTTCCACTTGCCGTGCTTGAACTTTGTGATCGGAGCCCAGACCTCGCGAGAGCGATGCGTTGGGTCGAAATAGGCGAGATTCGCATTGGATAATCCGAGTGTCTGCACAGTGGTCATGTCGAGGCGTCCGGTCGGCGGAAGGCCCGAGGAAAATTGAAATTCGCGGAGAGCCGATGCTGTCTGACGCCCGTCCCTGCCATCAACCCGACCCCAATAATATCCACGAGTGACGAGTTGACGTTGAACTTCTGCAATGACGATGCGCTTGTTTATTCGAACTGGCGCGAATCGATATTCAGAACCAGGCACAGCCGTGTTCATCTGGAGTTGACGATCTGGCGTGCCCGCGGATGGCTGCGACGGATTTTGCTCCACGCCTGCGCCTTGATCAGAACGAGCGGTGTTCGATTGAGTCATGGCAGGCTTTGAAGCGGGTTGCGACGAAGCGGCAGATTTCCGACTCACTTCGAGTGACTGCAGTGTCTCTGGGTTGATCTCGCCGGTAACTTTCAATCCACTTCGAATTTGATACCGCCGAATCGCGGCGGTCGTTTCGGCGCTCTTTTCGCCAGTCACGTTGCCGTAGTAGAGCCCTTGATCCTTTAAAGCTTGTTGCACGGATTGAACCGTTTGATCGGCGTGCGCCAACGTCGCCACGCAAACAGCAATGAACAGATATGTGAGCATTCCCTTCATCCCTAGAAACTCCTTTCACTGTTAGTTCGTGCGCGCGTGGATCACCGCGCGCGTGCGGGCGAGACTCTATTTCGAGGCCCGGAGATACGCGGCAAGCTTATCGTACAAGGCGAGCTGAGTACGACGATCTTCCTCGTTAATCTCATGCACTTTCAGTTGGTCGGCAGACATGTGGCCCAGGGCATCGCGGAGTGATTCAACACGTTGCAGCAACTCCTCGCGACTGCCTTGAATAAGATATCCTGGGGGAATGTTGCTTGCGAAGGAGTCTGCAAAGGCGACAACCTTTACGCCCGACTGTAATTGATACTGTGGACCGCCGGCTAGCATTGGCGTTTCATTGTCATAACTCGAATATTCGATAGTAGCCTCGCGAGGATTCGTGCCAGGGCTTCGCATCACCGACAGCACGTCCACGACTGCCCGCGCTTTGATGTCGAACTTCGTTCGCTGGAGCAGATCCACTTTTTTGACAGAACCAACGTAGACGACAGGCGCCTTTCTCCGCACACTTTCTATGAAGCTGCGCATATTGGCGGCAGTCACCTGGTTCGTATGAGTCACAATGAGCAGAGATAGCGAGCTCAGTGCCAACGATAAGAAGCCCTTTGAGCACACGGTATTTCAGGTTAATCGCCGGTTGTAACGCAATGCGAGCGAAAAGTCATCTCTGGTGGTTTGGATCTTGGAATCGGCGGTCGCAGATCGCCGCTACAGGCTAAGTCTTCGTGTTCATTCGTGTCGATTCGTGGTTAATCCTGTCTTTTGTTAACAGCTAAGCTCGGTAAATGCAGTTGCGCGGTGGCCGTGTTCTGTCGACGCTCGCCGTGGTGAAGGAAGTCGCCGAGCCCGAAGTTCTGCCTGCGACGAGCGTCGCTCTCGATCCGCAGGCGCCGATTCCAAAACAGATCCGTTACATCATCGGTAACGAAGGATGCGAGCGCTTCAGTTTTTACGGGATGCGGAACATTCTGACCGTTTTCCTCGTTTCGTCGCTGCTTCTTTATCTGCCGGAGGAAGAACGCGCTCGCGGTGCGAAGGATGTTTTTCACACATTCGTAATCGGGGTTTACTTTTTCCCGCTGCTGGGCGGCTGGCTCGCCGATCGCTTTTTCGGCAAATACAACACGATTTTGTGGCTGAGCCTGGTCTACTGCGCGGGTCAGGCGTGCCTGGCGATGTTTGTAACACACCGCATGGGTTTTTATCTCGGGCTCGGATTGATCGCGCTCGGCTCTGGCGGAATCAAACCGTGTGTGGCCGCGTTTGTCGGCGATCAGTTCGATCAGACAAACAAACATCGCGCGAAGGTGGTGTTCGATGCCTTCTACTGGATCATTAACTTCGGCTCGTTCTTCGCCTCGCTTTTCATGCCACTCTTTTTGAGGCATCTCGGGCCCGCAGTCGCGTTCGGTGTTCCCGGCGTGCTGATGTTTATCTCTACCGCAATCTTTTGGCTCGGCCGAAAGCAATATGTGATGGTTTCACCGGCGCCGCCGAATCCGCATTCGTTTCTACGCGTTTCGCGCGATGCGATCATTTCCGGCCTGCGCGGCCAGCTTCTTGCGTCGCTCGCCGTGATAATGGCAATCGGATCTCTCGTGCTCACGCCGAAATTCGGATTTGTGATTGCGGCCTGCCTCGCACTTGTGGCGCTGATTGCATTCGGCGGTCTCGGCGTCTGGCTGCAGCTTGATCGTGTGCGCGACAAACATCCTGCGGAAGCGATCGACGGCGTGCGTTCGGTTTTGCGAGTACTGGTGCTTTTCGCACTCGTTACGCCGTTTTGGTCGTTGTTCGACCAGAAAGCATCGACCTGGGTGTTGCAGGCAAACGACATGACCAAGCCGGGTTGGTTTCAACCCGCGCAAATGCAGGCATTGAATCCGGCGTTAGTGATGCTGCTCATTCCATTCAACAATCTGGTGCTTTACCCCGGGCTCAGGCATTTCGGATACGAGCCGACGGCGTTACGGCGGATGACTGCCGGCATCGCGTTTGCCGGTCTTTCGTGGATCGTAGTCGGCGGGATGCAACTGGTGCTCGATCGCGGCAACGCGTTCACGATTACATGGCAGGTGGTGCCTTATGCCCTGCTGACGTTTGGCGAAGTATTAGTCGCCGCCACCGGACTCGAATTCGCTTACAGCCAGGCGCCACTTTCGATGAAAGGAGCAATCATGGCTTTTTGGAATTTGTCGGTGACGATCGGCAATCTTTGGGTCCTGGTGGCGAATGCCGGCGTGCAAAACGCCTCGGTTACGAAGTTCATCGCGTCGACCGGTTTTGGCGTCACCGCGTTTCAAATGTTCTTCTTCGCCGTGTTCGCCTTTGCCGCCGCGCTCGCGTTCGGCGTGGTAGCGCGCACTTATCCTCTCGTCGATCACTACCGCAAATCCACAAATTGACGATCTAAATGTCTTTTGATCTTCAACCACATCTAAAAGGTGAACTGATCGAACTTCGGCCACTGGCGCCGGAAGATTGGGACGCGCTTTTTGCCGTTGCCTCCGATCCGCTGATCTGGGAGCAGCATCCAGAGAGCGATCGTTACAAAGAAGAAGTATTCAAAAACTTTTTCAAAGGAGCTCTGGAATCTGGCGGGGCGTTTGTCCTAATTGATACAAAGACGCTACGAATCATCGGTTCGACACGATTCAACGGTTACGATCTGGAGAAATCAGAGATTGAAATTGGATGGACCTTTCTCGCGAGAAAATATTGGGGCGGGCGTTACAACGCGGAAATGAAACGATTAATGCTGGCGCACGCGTTCAAGTTTGTTGAGAACGTCGTGTTCTTTGTGGGCGAAAATAACATTCGCTCCCAGAGGGCGACTGAGAAGATCGGCGCGATTAAAAGCGGCACAGCAACGAAGATTTATGGGAACCGGCCGCCGTCTCCGAATATTCGGTACGTGATCAGGAAATCGCAGGAGAAAGCTGAGAGTTGATGGCTAAGTGCTGATAGTTGATCGCGTAGCACGGATTGAGGTGGGCGGTCACAGACCGCCGCTACGGCGAGGATTCGTGCCAATAACGCGGATGCTGTGAAAATTCTTATAGATTTTTGGTTGACGAATTTCGGTAAGCTTCTATCTTGGGAATCCCGCGAAAGCGGACCGACCCCTGCGTGGGAGTCGGTGTTCTTCCGGCTCCAAGTCGAGCCGACCTTGGTCAGGTTATTGGCGAGGGTCGGATTTTGTCTTGTACGGAGGAAGAAGCGGCGATCTTTGACAGTTTGGCTCCGAATGTTTTCGGAGTGGAGATAGTCAGCAAACATTGAATTGTGCGTTATCTGTCGATCTTTTTTGAAATCAAAGATTTAGATCGGACAAACCCTGAATTTGAAGAGACTGGCCGTAGGCCAGTGGCTACAGATTCAGGCAATGAAAGTCAGGTCTTCAAACTTTCGGTTTCCCTCACGGGGACCGAGTCGTTTTTAACGGAGAGTTTGATTCTGGCTCAGAACGAACGCTGGCGGCGTGGATAAGACATGCAAGTCGAGCGGGATTTTTTCTTGTAGCAATACAGGGAAAAGTCTAGCGGCGAACGGGTGCTTAACACGTGGGCAACCTGCCAAGAAGTGGGGGATAGCTCGCCGAAAGGCGAATTAATACCGCATGTGATTAGAGTGGACATCCATTCAAAATCAAAGTCGG
>JBKPRQ010000201.1:0-11424 GCA_046734635.1 Verrucomicrobiota bacterium | reverse complement strand
AAACTAGCGGATTCAAAATTGTTTTCGAAACAATGTTGCGCGCTCGGGGAACGCTGCGCGTACGTGAAATTCCCATCGTCTTTCGCGAACGCGTACACGGGAAATCGAAAATGTCGTTCAGCGTTGCGCTGCGATTTTTTTTCCGCTGGCTGAGCGCGATGTCGGAGCGTCTCATCCGTAGCGCGTCTGGGCGTGCGACAAGCGCAAGCCTCGCTGGCGCAACGGACGCTTTACATCCAGAGGCTCCAGGAAAGTAGCGCGGATGCATCGCGCCAGACGCGGCTCGAAGTGTCGCCCAGGACAACCACAATGACATCTCTGCCAGGACGCGTGCCGCTGGCGATCAGACATTTTCCTGCGGAATCGGTATAACCGGTCTTCATTCCATTGCAGTAGGGCAACCGCCTGAGAAGTTTGTTGGTGTTTTCAAGCTCGCGTGTTCGACCGTTGGCGAAGCGAAAAACGAGCTGCGGAAGACAAACGATCGACCGGATTGTCGGATTCGCATATGCGGCGCGCGCGATGAGCGAGAGATCGCGCGCGGTGGAATACTGCCCAGGCACTGGCAAACCATTCGGATTTACAAAGTGCGAATGCGCCGCTCCAAGTTGTTGGGCACGTCTGTTCATCACCTCCGCAAAAGCTTCGATGCTGCCGGCATTATCCCGAGCAAGGCATCGCGCGACGTCATTAGGACTTTTCACCAGTAAGGCGCGCAAAAGATCGATCCGCTGATAAGTGTCGCCTGCTTTGATGTTCAGCTTCACTGGCTCAGCCATCGTGTCTGTTGGTTGCACTGTGACCTGTCGATCGAGAAAACCGCTCTCCGCCACAATGAGCGCCGTGAGTAATTTTTGCGTGCTCGCCGGAGCCCGGAATTGGTCCGGATTTTTTTCGTACAAGGTTTTGCCACTGTTCGCGTCTACGACAATGACTGAAACTGCGCTGGTCTTTGGGATTCCTTCCGGCGTGTACTCTGTCGGCGCGGGGATTGTATCCGCGGTTTCTTTCGCCTTTGCGCGCGACCGGTGCGAGCGGGTATGAGTCGATTTCGATGACTTGGCTTTGCGAGTCGGAGTCGCTTCGGCATCAGCGTCCTGTTCGTCGTCGGAAGTTTTCGCCTTGGCGACCTTGTCCTTGGCTGCGACCGCCTTCGCTTTGCGGACGGGCCCAGAGACCCCGCTCGGCCGTACGGCCTGGGAGTCAGCCGCGTCCTGACTCCATAAGCTCGGAACTGATGATAGAAGGACAACGCAAAGGAAGCGGAGCCAGTTGCGGGAGACTCTCATGGGTCGCAAATAAGCGATAAAACGTTTACCGGCGCAAGCACTGCCGCAATATGCCACTCTTATCGCTACAATTTTCGCGAGTGCTCGATCAATTCGATCTCGTAGCCTTCCGGCGCGTCGATGAATGCGATTTTACCGCTGCCAGTTGAGTGCGGCCCATCGGATAGCGAATAACCTTTTGCCTCCGCGTGCCTCGCGAACTTTTCCAGATCTTCCACTTCAAATGCGAGATGCGTCAGGTCGGGCCCGACTGTCACCGGCCCGCTCTCGTCAAATTTACAAATCTCAATCTCCTCATCGCTGTGCGGCGCTTTTAAGAACACCAGCTGTGATCCGCGACCGGATGTGTGACGGCGAAGCTCCTCGAGTCCCAGCACCTCTTTATAGAAAGAGACTGTTTTCTCCAAATCGTGCACGCGATAGCGCGTGTGCAGCAATTTTTTGACCATGCCTTATCTTATTGTTTTGGGAAACGGATTCAAACTCTCGCTCTGGACAAAGCCGTTAAAGCTGCTTGATTGCGCCTTCCGCGGAGCAGAGAGCTGAAACTGGCGTCGATGTTCCTTTCGCCGTCATCCCGAGCAAAGTCGAGGGATCCCGCGGCACTACGGACAGTTTCCTCTACGGGATTCCTCGACTGCGCTTTGCTCCGCTCGGAATGACACGTAATCAACTATGAAAAAAATCGGAATTCTTTTTGGCCAGGAGCACAGCTTTCCGCCGGCGTTTGTCGAGCGGGTGAATCAGAAAACCGGCGGCAAAGACATCGTCGCGGAATTTGTAAAGATCGAAAAGGTAATTCAGGGCGAGCCATGCGGCTACGAGGTGGTGATTGATCGCATTTCGCAGGATGTACCGTTTTATCGAGCGTGGCTCAAAAACGCCGCGCTCACTGGCACCGCAGTTGTGAATAATCCCTTCTGGTGGAGCGCCGATGAAAAATTCTTCAACAACGCTCTTGCGACAAAGATCGGCGTGGCGGTCCCGCGCACTGTGTTGCTTCCATCGAACCAACCGCCAACGGACACGAACGACAAATCATTTCGCAATCTCGAATACCCGTTGAATTGGGAAGCGATTTTCAATTACGTCGGCTGGCCCGCGTTCTTCAAACCGTTCGCAGGTGGCGGCTGGAAGAATGTTTATCGATTACACAACCCGGACGAATTCTTTCGCGCTTACAACGACACCGGTGAGCTGGTGATGATGCTGCAGGAAGAAGTGAAATTCGAGATGTATTTCCGTTGTTATTCGATCGATCAACGTCACGTGCGGATCATGCCCTACGAGCCGCGCCAACCGTATCATCTGCGGTATCAAACCGAGTGGCAGGCACCGAAGGAAATTCTGCAGAAGGTCGAGGAGGGTGTTCTTCGGTTGAATCAATTTCTCGGCTACGACTTAAATACGGTGGAGTTTGCCGTACGCGACGGCGTGCCTCTGGCAATAGATTTTTGTAATCCTGCGCCCGATGCAGAAGCGGCGTCGGTCGGCCAGGCGAATTTCGAATGGGTCGTCGAAGCCGTTTCGGAGATGGCCATCCGAAAAGCACGCGAACACGTTCCCGACCGCGACAATTTGAGTTGGGGCAAATTCCTCCAGGCAGCAGCGACGAGGCGCTCGTTGAGCGACCTCGCATAACATTTGACGACGTCATCCCGAGCGGAGCGAGGGACCTCACACAACAACAAATGATCACACACGACCGTTTGTGTGAGGTGTCGCGTCCTTGTCCTTCGCTTGCGCTCCGGATGACATTTCGTGGTTTTTGGCGGAGATTGCCCGCCCTCCCATGAGCGCGAAAGACCACACGTTTACTCTCGGCATCGAGGAGGAGTTCGCCATCATCGATCCAGAAACGCGTGAGCTGCGTTCGCATATTCACGAAATTCTCGAAGGCGGAAAAATCGTCCTCAAAGAACAGATCAAACCGGAGATGCATCAATCGGTGGTGGAACTCGGAACGGACGTTTGCGATTCCATCGAACACGCACGCGCGCACGTGATTGAGTTGCGCAGCAGACTCGCGGAGCTCGCAGGGCGCAGCGCATTAAAGATCGCTTCGGTAGGCACGCATCCATTTTCGCATTGGCGCGACCAGCACATCACCGAGGGAGAGCGTTACAAGCAAATCATCGAAGACATGCAGTTGCTGGCGCGGGCGAACTTGATCTTCGGTTTGCACGTTCACGTTGGCATTCCCAATCGCGAGATGGCCATTCACGTGATGAATCAGGCGCGTTATTTTTTGCCGCACATTTACGCGCTTTCGGTCAACTCGCCTTTTTGGGTAGGCCATGACACGGGGCTGAAAGGTTATCGACTCAAAGTGTTCGAGCGATTCCCCCGCACAGGAATTCCGGATTCGTTTGAATCGCTCTCGGAATACGAAGATTACTGCAAGCTGCTCGTCAAAACCGGTTGCATCGATAACGCGAAAAAGATCTGGTGGGACATTCGACTGCATCCCTTCTTCGATACGCTCGAGGTGCGTGTATGCGACGCCCAGACCCGTGTGGATGACACCCTCGCCATCGCGGCATTGATCCAGGCAGTCATCGCCAAGCTTTTCAAATTGCTCTGGCGAAATACCACGTTCCGGATCTACCGCCGTCGTCTTCTGGATGAAAACCGGTGGCGCGCTGCGCGCTATGGTATCGACGGAAAACTGATCGATTTCGGTCGAGAAGCGGAAGTGGAAGAGCGAAGTTTGCTGAACGAGTTGCTCGAATTTGTGGCGAGCGAGGCAGACGAACTGGGCACACAACGCGAGATGGCGCACATCGAACGAATCATGCGCGAAGGCACCGGCGCAGATCGACAACTCGCCGCGTATGAACGTACACACGATATCAAGGCAGTGGTTGATCAGATCGTCGCGGAAACTTACGAAGGCCTAGACATGTCGCGCGAGACGGCGATCGCCAGCTAACGGTTTGCGTCATCGCGCCTACTGCCAGGTCGAGCGAGGTCGCCTGCATCGCCCGAGCCTTGTGCGAAGGCCCGGAGAGATCTCTATGAACCATTCTGCCGCTGGGAACGGCTATTTAATGCTAACCAGTTCGGTTGAGGTGCCGTTCGGAAAATCTTCGCGAACCATCATGCGTGGGAGATCTTTTGTAGCCAAAACTTGGTATCGCTCGCTTCCCTTGGACTTGTCGATTTGGTAGATAATGCGAACCGCGTCGTATGCGCCTGCCGGAACGATGATCTTCTCAGTCCCCTCGATTTTACCTGTAACCCGACTCACGCCGGTGGCTGGATCGAAGACGCTAAAATTGAACTTAGCGCCGGCCTCAAGCCCACTCGACATCGCGGCGGCCCAATCGATCCGCTGATCGACCGTACCGCCTGGGACATGATTGTCTATTTTTTTGGCCGGCGACGGTCCCTTCTGCTCCGATCCCGTCACGGAGCCATCGCCGTATTTCAAATTCATCGAATACATTTCTCCATCCCTACGTTGCATTCGCAGCATCGCCGAGACGGGTTGGAATGACGGAGTCGCAATCGATTCCCATTTCTGATTGAAGCCGGCAGCCTCTCCAGTGAAACGAAAATTTCCAGCCGCGCCTTTTTCGACGGTCACCGTGAACTTCGCGATCTCCTTGCCCGCTTTCACCATGCGATATTCGAAGCGGCCATTCCGAAGTCGCGTCGCATCGAGCGAATGCTCAGACGTTGCGCCGAGCAGGAAAATTGTTGCGGCGAAAAAGCCGAGTCCGGCAGTAAATTTCGCAAAGATCGATATTCTCACTTGTTGGAATAGCTATCGTGTTTTCGAATCCAGATCAAAATCCGATCAAAGGCAATCGCAACATCAGCAGTAATCCTATCCGGTATCCTCGCGGCCAAAGACCAACGTCACAACCAGACCCAGGACGCTGACGATCGCCATCATTCCGACAACTGCCGCGACGCCGAACTTACCTTTTAAGATCGGCAGGACGAAGACGCCGAGAGTCGCCCCAATTTTTGCGACGCCGGCAGCGAAACCGCTGGCAGTGGCCCGCAATTCGGTGGGGAACAAAAGGGGCGCAAGTGTAAACGTGGTGGAATTAGGTCCGGCGTTCATTAACAGGTTAAATAGGATGAAGCCGGCGAACACGAGTGGAATATGTAAGCTCGAATTCGATAGGCGAACGGCGACCACGAGCAGCAGCATCCCGAGCGCCATGCTCGCAAAACCGATCGCCTGCATGCGAATGCGCCCAAAGCGTGGGACCGCCCAGATTCCAAGCAGAAAGCCCAGCAGCAGGAATACATCTATCGCGGCGCTCCCTCTGGCGTCCGTGAAGTCACTGGCAATGAGACCGCCTGTTTTACCCGGTACGTCAATCGCGCCCAAAATAATCGGGGTAAAAAGTCCGACGCCATAAGTAGCGATATCCATCAAGAACCACGGGGCCGCGACGAGCACCGTGCGAGCTCGATAGGCGCGAGAGAAAAGAATCGCTATTCCTGATGATTCCGGCGACTCAACCGAATTTGGGACGCCTGGGCTTTGGGAATCGCCGGCAATTTGCAACACTGCCTCACGCTGCTCAGGCATGATTTGAATAAAGGCACGCGTCGCCTCGGCAATTCTACCGCGAATCATCAACCAGTGCGGACTGTCTGGTTGGGACAGGCGCAGCAGGAAAAAGAGAAGAGCAATAGCGCCTTCGGCTGTGAGAAAAAGTCGCCAACTCTGGGCGCTCTCCACATTTCTCAGCAACACCAGTGAAACCACGGCCGCGAGCAACATCCCGACCGATTGGCAGGCAATCGTAGCGACCATCATTCGGGCACGACTGCGTTTCGGAAGTACTTCCGAAATGTAGCTGCTACTGGCTGGGAAATCGATGCCGACTCCCACCCCAACAACCAGTTGCCCGATAAAGAGCATTGGAAATCCATTGGCCAACGCGCTGGTCGCAGCGCCAGCAGCAATAATTACCATGTCAGCAAGCATCAACTTCTTTCGGCCAAGACGATCTGCCATTGGCCCGCCGAGCCCGGCGCCAACGACAGCACCGAACACCAGACTCGCGCCGATGAGACCTACGACCTCGGGCGTGAGACGAAACTCAGCGATGATGAGTGGCATCGCCACACCGAGAACGAATATTACGAAGCCATCGAGCAATGTGCCTCCGGTCGAGAGCACCCAAAGCCGACGCTGGATCGGCCTAAGGGCCGAAGCATCCAGTAGAGCCGTCAGGCGTTGCGATGGTGTGGCTTCGACCAATTTACCGCTTCTTGCGCTGGTCCGTGCTCTCCTGGTCCTTCGCCTGATGATATTCGCGGCGAATTTCGGCCAGGTTCACAGTTGGTTTGGGCAACTGCATGTCCATCTCTTCCATTTGCCGGATGATGATCTGTGAGATAGCCAAATCCCGAAACCACTTATGATTTGAAGGAATGATAAACCAAGGAGCCTTCTCGGTGCTTGTCTTGTTAAGCACATCCTCGAAAGCGTCGACGTAATCACCCCAATATTCGCGCTCCTTGTAGTCGGTATCGCTGATTTTCCATTGACGCCCGGGGTCATCCAATCGCTTCTTGAACCGGGCAAGCTGTTCCTCGTTGGAAATATGCAGGAAAAATTTGAGAATTGTTGTGTTGTTTTCGGTCGTGATTAGTCGTTCAAAATCGTTTATTTGATCGTACCGCTTTGACCACACTTTTTCCGGTGCCAGGTTGTGAACTCTTACTACCAGCACGTCTTCGTAGTGGGAACGATTGAAAATCGCGACCGACCCTTTGTCAGGGACATGCGGATGGATTCGCCAGAGGAAATCATGCGCCAACTCCTCCTTGGTTGGTTGTTTGAAGTTCGTACAAACGCAGCCTTCCGGGTTCATACCGCTCAAAACGTGGCGGACTACGCCGTCCTTGCCAGCAGCATCGAGTCCCTGCAACACAATGAGAAGCGAATGCTTGTTCTCGGCATACATCAAGAACTGCAGTTGGTCCATTTTCTGCAGGTTCTCCTGAATCTCTGGCAAGGCTGCTTTGTGCGACTCGTGCTTGCCGTGGTAGCCAGAATCAAAATGTTTTAGTCGGATCTTGGATCCAGGTTTCACGATAAGTTTTTTCCGGTAGTTAGACATGTATTCTCCTTGCTTAGCTAACCGCCTCTGGCCCGCGTGTCATCGGAGCTCGAAGCGACTGGAAAAGTGATCTCTTCCACAAGCGAGCCGGGTCCAGAATTCCATAAAGCCCAAGCTTCACGACGTCCTGCGCTATCATCCACGCCAGATTGTAAGCCCAAACAAAACCGATGATTCTCCAGGACAGCGGCGGCACCAACCAGCCCTGACTGCACATGAAAACCGCGGCGATTTGAGTCGCAACGATTGCAAAGAAGAGCTTGGCGTTTGGATAGGGCGGCTTCCAGAAAGGTCCCCGGGTGCGAGTTACGAATAACATGAGATGACCGCCAGCTACGAGCTGAAGAAACATCATCGTCTGCAGCTGTGGATGATCCAGGTGATGAAGAGTGTCGCCGAGGTAGAGCAGACCAAAACTTTGCATAACTCCAAGTAACCCCAACACCGACGAAATCACTAACACGCGATCCAACTCCCATTTAACGGGCTGAGGCGGAACGCTGGCATTATCGAAGGCGATGGTCATGATGGGGACGTCGTCCAGGAGGGCGAGCGCGATAAGCATGATCGCGGTCAGCGGGAAGAAGTGATAGTAGATCGATGCCAGCACAACAAACACCATGATGGCGATTGTCATGGCGATGCGGTATAACACATAACTCATCATCCGTTCGAAGATGCGCCTGGCTTCCGCGATCCCTTCGATGATGACTGACAAACCAGGTGCAGTCAGAATCAAAGCTGCCGCGGCTCGCGCTGCCTCGGTTGCTCCTGAGACGGCGATACCTACATCTGCTTGCTTGAGAGCTGGAGCATCATTGACACCGTCACCGGTCATTCCAACGATGTGTCCGTTCTCCTGCAGGATTTTTACGATGGCGTATTTGTGTTCCGGAAAAACCTGAGCGAACCCATCGGCCTCATCAATCTTCTCGGCAGCATCCAATGGGATTTGCCCCTTTGTAACATCGCCAGGAAAGAGTTCCGTCGCAGGCTGGATATTTGTGCCCATGTCCAACTCAGATGCGATCTGTCGGGCAATGGCGACGTTATCGCCAGTAACCATCTTTACCTTCACGCCGTACGCTCGGGCCCTGGCTATAGTGCTCTTGGAATCCGGTCGAGGCGGGTCCAACAACGGCAGGATTCCCAGGAACTCCCACGGGCCATCGCCTTGGGCGCGAGCAACACCTATGGTGCGATAGCCGTGACCGGCCAAGCTGTTTACTGTCTCGCTGGCTTTCTCGAGGTCGCTACTGGATAGCTTAGTCAGCGCGAGGATCACCTGCGGCGCACCCTTGGTAGCTCTAAAAAGTTTACCGGAAGTATTCTTAATCGTTGCCTCAGTCCGTTTGTCTACCGGATCGAAGGGAACATACTTTTCCTGTTGGTAGCTCTTAAGTATGGCTGGGTCTTTCAGGCCAGCCATTACTGCGAGATCAATCGGATCGTTATCCGCCGCACGCGAAGCTAGCGATGCCATCAGAATCAATGTTGCCGCATCGGTGCCTGCCCAGGGCTGTGCCTCGCCGAGTGTAAGCTTGTTCTGAGTCAAGGTGCCTGTTTTGTCGGAACAAAGCACATCGACGCCGGCCAACTCTTCGATTGACTCCAGTCGAGAAACGATTGCTTTGCTCCTGGCAAGCATCCGTGCGCCCAATGCCATGGTTACCGAGAGTACCGCAGGCATCGCTACAGGGACTGAGGC
Organism: Verrucomicrobiota bacterium; assembly: GCA_046734635.1. GTDB lineage: Bacteria > Verrucomicrobiota > Verrucomicrobiia > Chthoniobacterales > UBA10450 > Udaeobacter. Next base: position 2,332 of record JBKPRQ010000201.1, on the reverse strand, counting down.
TACCAAAAGGATAAGGACAATTTCGGCGAGCCTTAACAAAACAACACGATCGTAATGGCCGCGCATGTCGAAAAGCCGGCTGGCTACGAGGATTACAACTAAAACCAGTGCCAGAATGATCAGGAAGTTACCGATCTTCATTACCGCTTTCTGGAAGTGAGAAACATTTCCGGCGCCTGCCACCAGCTTTGCGGTGCGTCCAAAAAACGTATTCACTCCTGTTGCAGTGATCACTGCAACCATTTCGCCCTCTTTCACGACCGACCCTGAGTATGCGTCGTCGCCCGATTTCTTCGTTACCGGCAGCGATTCCCCCGTCAGCGCAGATTGGTCGATGCTGATGTAATCTCCCCGGATAAGCTTGCAATCAGCTGGAACGACGTCCCCGAGGTACAAGCGAACGACATCTCCGGGGACCAGTGTTCGCGCATCGACCTGCTCCCATTTTCCGCTGCGAAGCACGCGCGCTTTCAACGCCAGAGAATTCTTCAAGGCATCGAGCGCGTTGGAAGCTTCGTGCTCCTCCCAGAACCCTAACAAGGCGTTGAACAATAGAAGCGAGGTAATGATCGTAAGATCGCCCCAGTCTCCTACAATCAGGGCCATCAGGGCCGCAGCCTCGATCATCCATGGAATGGGTCCCCAGAAATAAGGGAGGAGCGCGGAAAGTGCGCTTTTCTTTTCTTCAGGCAGCGCATTCGGTCCGTACTTGCTCAGACGCTCCCGAAGCTGGTCGGGATTCAGACCGGTCTTCGGATCGGTCCCTAACTTCGAGAGAATTTCCGCGACAGTCGGACTGGCCGATCCTGCGACATCAGACGCTGACATGAACAACTCCTCGGCTCATTCGGTAGGAGGACGTGATAACTTGTCCGGTTTCCGAAGACTAGAAAAAAGCTGACAGCGAGAACGGCGAAATACGCCCTTTGTGGCGACGAACCCGTCTACATTGCCTTGTAATCGACCGTGATAGTCCGGTAAAGCAGCTGGCCGTGCTGCGCAGAGAAATAAAACAGCTCCAGCATCGTTGCACCGACCATCCATTGATAGCCGACCAGCGTCTGGATGACATCAGTGTCCCTGTCGCGCGAGCGTGACACGAGTTTCCCCGTGCCGTATTTCTCGTCGAAATATTTGCGAATTTCTCCCATCCGCTGGTTGTAGCGTTCGATCGACCAATCCGGATATTCGTATTGCAACTCGACTGCAACGAGCGCTCTCTGTTTGAAAGTAAACAGCGTCCGCTTTAAGCCCGGATGCATTAGTCCTTCGACTGTCCAGACGTCCCGGTTCTCCTTTTTTTCCCGCGAAGTGATCTTCGCTTTCGCGCCGTGGAGTACCGCTTCCACATGCGCCATTGAGTCGTTCCAACGAAAGCCGAAAGGTGGCAACAGTTCGTCAACGGAATACGCCTGCGCGGCAGAAAGCAGAAGAGCAATAATGCCCGTCAAAAGAATTCGGCATATTGCTTTACCGTTCCAATTAAAGGTGCAGTTCGCTTGGTTTTCTATCTTCGTGTGCGTCGCCCGCATTTTGATCGCCATCCCAGTGGCACTCTGGAGGCGGGAAAATTGCTTGCACGAGTCAATTCGGTCAAATCGGGAAGATTCATCACGGCGATGTGAACCAGCAAGCCGCTTCGCCGCGCAAAAACCAGGCTGTAGAATTTTTTGTTTTCCCTCGGAACGTGCGCTTCTCTTTTTTAGTCAAGAAAATTTTTGTTCGTCATGAAAAATAAAATTCTTTTTTTTCATTTTTTTTCTTGTCGATTTTGAAAGCGATTTCTAGTCTCAAGCCCGCTGGCGAGGAAGAAACAACAGCGCATGTGAATAAGTTGTGAACATTTCTGAGAAACTTTTAGATCCTAGAATGAACGAGAGGACGAGCTCCCCACAACAACGATTGAATCCGCGAGTGTTTCTGAATGTCTCCGATGGCTCACTAAAGCACGCAGGAGTCTGTTTTCCCTCGTATTTATGCGCGTTTGACGATTTTTTTCAGCATTTCTCCGGCGAATTACGCTGGGAATCGGCTCGATGTCACTCCCGTTTCCCGGGGCAATTTCCCTCGGTATCAGCGAGTGTGGCAATTGTGTAACACTGTTAACAAGTCAGCTATGGACAAGAAATGTGCGCAGCTATGGCAGCGATTGTCAGCCGCGCTCAAACCTCAAATCAGCGATGATAGTTTCAAACGCTGGTTTTCGGCGGTTGAACTTGTCGAAGCGAAGGAAAAATCGCTCACTCTTCGTGTTCCAAACAACATCTATCAGTTTTGGATTGAAAGTAATTACATGCCGGCGTTGCAGACTGCCATTGTCACTACTTTTGGC
>JBKPRQ010000200.1:0-4617 GCA_046734635.1 Verrucomicrobiota bacterium | reverse complement strand
TCGCACAGCGAAGCGGCTACAGGGCGTTCGCTATTTCCTGAATCATTTCCCAAGCTTTGCGCAAATGGTCCTCGGTTGTGAGCACATTACCCAACCCAATTCGCATCACCGTCCGGCCGCGGAGTTTCGTCTGCGTAAGATAGGCGCGACCGCTTGCATTGATTCTTTCCACAATTTCGCTGTTTATTTGGTCGATTTTGTTTTCGTCGGTCCCAATGAATCGCAAACAAACCACTCCCATGCTAACCGGAGCGACAAGCTCAAACCGGTCGTCGTTTTTGATCCACCCGGCCAAAACATTCGCGAGCCGGACAAATTCGCGAAGGCGGGCGGCCATTCCGTCGCGGCCAAAACTGCGGAAAATCACCCACGCCTTTAGAGCGCGAAACCTGCGGCCGAGCTGGATGCCGTAATCCATGTAATTCTTTTGCGCCTCGACCGTGTCGCCTCGCAAATATTCAGGTACAAGCGTGAAGACACGTCGGAGTCGCTCAAGATCGCGCACGTAAAGCACGCTGAAATCGAGCGGCACAAAAAGACTTTTGTGCGGGTTCACCACAATGGAATCCGCTTCGCTCCAGCCGCTGGTCAGCGACTTGTTTTCGGGAAGAATCGCAAAGCCCGCGCCGTAAGCGCCATCGATGTGCAGCCACATCTTATTTTCACGGCAGATCTTTGCGATCTCAGCAACAGGATCAACGCTCGCGGTTGACGTCGTACCAACTGTCGCGATGACAGCCAATGGCTTAAAGTTATTCCGAATATCGCGCGCGATCATTTCGCGCAACGCGTCTGGATCCATACGAAACTGCGTATCCGTCAGGACCCGTTGCACGTTTTCCTCACCGATGCCCAGGGCAATGGCCGCTTTCTCGGCTGAGCTGTGCGCCTGTTCGGAAGCGTAAATTCGAAATACTGGCGCGCCTGCACCCACCAGCCCGCGCTTACGTGCTGATGGCGCGGCCTCTTCGCGCGCGACGGCCAGCGCGTGCATCACGCCCACCGATGCGGTGTCGTACACAACGCCACCAAATTCCTCCGGCAACTGCATCCATTGCCGGATCCAATCGACAACCAAGGTTTCCAACTCGGTGGCGGCCGGACATGTGCGCCACGTCATTGCATTCACGTTGAGCGGCGCAGTAACGATTTCACCGAGGATCGCAGGAGCGGTCGTGGTCCAGCCAAAATAACCAAGAAACATCGGATGACTCCAATGCACCATGCCGGGAACGATGATTCGATTGACATCGCTGAGAATTTTCTCAAACGCCTCGCCTTCTTCGGGCGGCTCGGCGGGAAGCGCTGCCAGAATCGCACCCGGTTTGTCGTTAGGCGCGACTGGTAGCGATCCGAAACTTTCCCGGAAATCCGCGATCCAATCCGCCAACTCGTGCAATTGTTTGCGGAACTCCTGGGGCGAAGTATCACCAAGTTCAGCCTGTCGATCTGTCATTCGTTAGGAAAATCTCGACTCCAAATTGGTAGGGACGGACCGCCGGGCCGTCCGTCCGTTTTCGGCGCGCCCGGCGGGCGCGCCCTACCAAGAGATTCGTTTCATATCAAAACGCAAAACCAAAACTGAAATGGAACGCGCCGAAATCCTCATCGGGATGCGGATCGGGATTCACGCCATAGTCGAGACGGATCGGACCGACCGGCAGTTTGTAGCGCAGTCCCGCTCCGATAGCGTAACGCATATCGTTTAGACCAATATCCTCCGATGTCGGCAACAGGTTACCGGCATCAACGAAGACGGCCCCCTGCAATTCTCCCAGAATTGGAAACGTGTATTCCACATTAAACACAGTGAAGAATTCTCCGCCCACGGGATGCCCGTGATTATCATGTGGGCCAAGCTCGCGTTCGCCGAAGCTCCTTACCGTATCCGCGCCGCCATTGAAGAAACGCTCGTCTATCGGAAGCGCGTTTGCTTCATTCGAGCCACTTCCGGTGAGCGAATGAATGATGCCGGCACGTGCGCCGAATGCCAGGGAGGACGCTTGGAACCACCGTTGCAGGGCGCTACCTCCTTGGTCTTCCGTCACACCCGGCGTGGTCACCTTCGGCGAAAAGGGGAGATAATAGGACACCGCCATCGTGCCGCGGATATATTCGATGTCGCTTCCGAACACGCTCGGTGCCAGGTCTAACGTGTTTTTGATTAGCAGTCCGCGCGGATTTACATACGGACTTTGCCGCATGTCGAGCGTATTGGTAAGTCCGATCGTATTCACGACGTAATTTGTCGACGGCCCAAGAAGAACGGTCGGCTTGATCTCAGAATCGGTGATTTTCACATGCCGGGCGGCAACGCTCAGACCGATCTCCTCGTATTTTGTAATCTTACGAGTGAGCTCGAATCGCCCGCCCAATTCGAATTTCGTGTAGCCGTCGTAAGCGAAGGTGAACGCAGCAAGCCGGGCTCTAAAGAAAAAATCTGTATCGAGGAAGAACGGATCTTCATACAGGATCTCTCCCTTGTAGCTGCGTTGTGAAACCTCCACCGATGTCGTGAGCGGCCGGCCATAGCCGAAAAGATCGCGATCGCGCCATTGCACACCGGCAATGGCGCCCTCGAATGTCCCGTAGCCGATCAAAAAACCGAATTCCTTGCTCTTGGCTTCCTCAGCCGAAACATCCAGTCGCAGAAGATGTCCGTCCACGGGGACAGGTTTGATTTGAAGAACATTAAAAAGCCCGGTGCGCATGAGCGTGCGAAATCTCTCGTCGAGCGCTTCCGGGCTGTAGGCCTTTCCCTCCAGCTTGGTGAAACGTTTGACGACATAACTGGGGCGCAGTCGATCAAGCCCGCTGACGGTCACGCCGTCGAAATAGTAAACAGGCCCTGCCGAAATCGTGATGTTCACCGGCACCCGGCCATTGACTGCGTCCTCCGGGGTGCCGCTGGCGACCACCTTCACGTCGTAATAACCGCGTGTCTTGTAATATGCCTGGAGACGTCGTGGAATGTCTTCGACTCGCGCATCCGTGTAAGGCCGCTGCAGCAGGTCAAGCATCTGCCCGCGCAACGTTTCAGCATCGTAAATCGCGCGTCCATTAAACGAAATGCTGCCGAAGAAATATTGGCGCCCCTCGTGGATCGGTATCACCACATCCACTTCGCTACTCTCCCGGAGGAACGTGTAACGCGGCGCATCGACCACTGCATCCAAAAATCCCTCCGCGAGATAAAAACGATGCACCAGGTCGGCTCCCTCCTGCATGTCGGCGGCAACGAACGGCAATCTTTTCTCTGTCCTTGAATACCGCTCCCGCGTAGGCCCAACCGCGTACTCAAAAAGCTTGTCGCTCGGCTCTCGTACATTTCCATCGAAGACAATATTCCGCAGCGTGTAGCGCGGGCCTTCTGTGATATCGAGGCGCAACCGGTCCTGCGATTCAATCGTGTAGTGCACGTTGACGTCTGGATAGCCATGTTTGCGATAGAAGACTTCGAGAAAAAACGCTAGATCATCTGCGCGCGCCGGGCTGAGCCCGAAGTCTTCGACGGTGGTGATTTCCTCCTTTAGCGCCGTGCGCAATTCCTTCTCCTTGAACGCTTGCTCACCGCGAAATTCAATGATGCTCGCCCGCTTCGCGCGTTTCTCCTGTTCCTTCACAACGGCCTGTCGCGCTTCTTGCCTTTCTTCGGGACGCGTAACATCAACCGCCGTTTGCGCCGGAACGTCAATCGCAAGGGCCACACTTCCGAGAAAGAAAAGGACCCTGTGTCGCATATTAGAAACTTACCGGAAACGAATCAGATACTTCAGCATCCCCCGATAATCGCCGCCGACGCCGACATCGCCCACAATTACAAACTGATCACTTATTTTGAATCGCGCGCTAACCTGCTGGCGACCGGTTCGAGGATCGACAGCGCCCACGTCCAGATCGAGGCGATTAAAGAATTCGTTGCTCTGAGTCGGCTCGCCCTTTTTGAAAATTTTCCGGTAAAGCTGTTGCACCACTAACATGGCGGCTCGTCCAGCCAGAACATTGCCGCGGCCGGACAACTCTTCTCTGGTAGCACCGGTGGCGATTAAAGAAATAATTTCCTCCTGCGGCAGGGGGGGCTCACTGGTGAAAATGGCTTCCGGTGCAAGCATGGTCCCGTAAACATAAACGCGCACCGTGTAATCGCGGATCACCGAGGTGCCGTGCAACTCCAGCCTCGGGTTCATTGAATCGCTCGGATCAAAATAAAGAAAGCCGTTCGAAACCTCCAGCCGGCTGAATGGCAAGGTCGCTTCTACATTTTCCAGCCGCACCGTTCCTTCCAATGCCGGACGCAGTCCTGTTCCAGTGAGCTGAATGTCAGCAATCGCGCCACCCGTCGCCAGATTCCCGCGAATCAACACCGGATCTTTTGTCTTAATTGCGACATCGAATTTCCAATCACGAAGCGGCGGGTCCGGAAAGGAGAATTCCGGGCGCTCCGATGGCGGTTCCGGCGCGGGTCTGCCTGGCAGGCCGATAGGAATAAGGTCGATGTTCTTTAAAATATGACTGTTTGTCATTGCGACATCGCCGCTGACTGTTGCGGCCGCGAATGGGCCCGTCACCTTGAGATCCTGTCTCTTATACACATCTCCGAGCCCACGAGACGGTCCG
>JBKPRQ010000199.1:0-10199 GCA_046734635.1 Verrucomicrobiota bacterium | reverse complement strand
GCGGCTCTCGCTGAACTCGAAATCGCCCGGCAAAAATTGCCTAATAACCCCCGGGTATTCGAGATGATGGGCTACATCCAAAGGCGGCAGGGAAAGTGGGAACAATCCACTCGAAACCTCGAGCGCGCGTTAGATCTCGATCCACGAAACTTCTTCGCCTTGCGGCAGATTGCCATCAGTTATGGACATCAGCGGCGCTATGCAGAAGCAGCATCGGCTTTGGATCGCGCGATAGCTGTGGAACCGAATGTGAATAACCAGCTGGCACGGGCATTTGTAGAATTGGATTGGAAAGCGGACATCCTACAACTGCATCAATTGTTCGATTCGATTCGGTCTAAAAACGCCAGCGCACTGCCGTCCATTGCTGATACCTGGCTGCTTTGCGCACTGATGGAACGCGACGTCGTTACGGCTGAAGAAGCCCTGAATGCGCTGGGAGAGACCCCACTTAGCGACGATGTTGTGCAGTTTAGTCGTCCGTTCGTCGAAGGTCTAATCGCTCGCATGGCAAAAGATGAAGAGAAAGCACGCGCGGCGTTTACCGCGGCACGGACAGAACAGCAGAAGATCGTTGATGCGCAACCAAACTACGGCCCGGCGCTCTGCGTTCTTGGATTAATAGACGCAGCTCTCGGGCGGAAAGATGAAGCGTTGCAAGAGGGTCGCCGTGCAGTCCAGCTCGTCCCAATTGAAGAGGATGCCATCACCGGACAGTCGATGAATCAATATTTCGCCATGATTGCTGCCTGGGCCGGTGACAAACAGCTCGCTTGCGAACGCCTCGACGCGGCCATGCAGCGACCAAACAGCCTCAGCTATGGTCAATTGAAATTGTTGCCCTTCTGGGATCCGCTACGTGGCGATCCGCGCTTCGAAAAGCTAGTTGCGTCCCTCGCGCCCAAATAGAGTCAACCACGAAGGACGCTGATAACACGGAGGGTAGGGCGCGACCGCCGGGCGCGCCGAATAAAACGACCGCGGGTTCTCAATAAATTTAGAATCTCGCGCGTAACCTTGCGCCGAATTTCCTGCAGTACTCCAGCGAACGCTGCGCTCGCTCTCAGTTGCCCGCTCTCACAAATGCGAGGGAGAAAAGTCAGCTTAGACAAATCAAAAATCCTATGAAGAAATCTGTTTTACTCTTTTGCGCAGCTCTCGGGGCACTCGCCTTCCTGCCAACTAAATCCGATGCGGACTGGACACGGTCCAATGGGCCTTGGAGCGCTACAGTGATGGACATCCTTGCTAATGGATCAAATCTGTTCGCAGCCACGAGAGGCGGAGGCGTCTTTCTTTCCACCGATGGCGGCTCCACGTGGATTGCATTGGACAACGGTTTGACGAATCCCTACGCCAATTCGCTGGTTGTTTCTGGCTCAAGTCTTTTCGCCGGGACCACCACCCTCTACGGCGGCATCGGCGGTGGTGTCTTCCGTTCGACTGACAACGGTGCAAACTGGACACTGACTAACTCGGGTATAACAAATTCCTCTGTTAATACCTTTGCCGTCAGCGGTTCGAATCTTTTTGCGGGCACTGACACGCTAAATGGAAATGGCGGCGTTTTTCTTTCCACGAATAACGGGGATAACTGGACAAGAGTCAGTGACGGTCTGCCACTTGATCACATTCTAGCTCTTGGCATTAACGGTACAGGTGTTTTTGCCGGCACCTCGAGCAGTGGAATTTACCTCTCCACCGATAACGGCGCCTCGTGGAATGCGGTTAACAATGGTTTGACCAACCTTACCATTGCTGCCTTGGCTGTTAACGGCCAAAACCTTTTCGCCGGCACGAATGACGGCGTCTTTCTCTCCACTGATAATGGTAGCAACTGGACACAAGTTAATTCCGGTTTGACCAGTGTTTTCATTCATTCTCTGGGCGTTTCCGGCACGAATCTTTTCGCCGGCACGGAGGCTGGAGTTTTCCTGACGACCGACAATGGAACTTCCTGGACGCCGGTCAATTCGGGTTTAACGAACAAGTATATCTTCTCTCTCGAAGCCAGTGGTTCGGAGCTTTTTGCGGGGACCTGGGGCAGTGGCGTGTACCGGACACCGGACAATGGCGCAAACTGGACATGGTCGAGCACTGGAATGTCGGCAGGTGATATCCGTTCCTTTGCCATCGACGAGGAAAACTTCTTTGTCGGAACTGGTGGAGGCGGGGTCTTTCTTTCCACGGACAGCGGCGCTAACTGGGACGGCGTTGGGCTGATCAACGAGTTCGTCTATTCCATGGCCGCCAGGCCGAATGGAAAGGGTGGCGCCAGCATTTTCGCGGGAACCATGGGCGAGGGAGTTTTTCGCTCTACGGACAATGGCGCCACGTGGGTTTCCGCCAATTCAGGTATAACCGTGCCACTTATCTGGTCGATGGCTGTTATTCCTAATGGCAAACAGCTGGACCTCTTTGCGGGAAGCTGGGGAGGTGGTGTTTTCTTTTCAACAGACGACGGCGATACATGGACACCGGGAGGTGTTATCCAGGGTGCGCCTCTCATTGCCTCATTCGCCTATAACAATAACTACATCTTCGCCGCCTCCTGGAGCAGTGGCGTATTTCGCTCCTCCGACCGCGGCTTAAGCTGGTCCGCGGTCAATGCAGGGATAACCAATACTTTCGTCAACGCTCTCTGGATTAATGGGAGTGATCTCTTTGCAGGTACGTTGGGTGGAGTTTTCCGGTCCACTGATGACGGAAATACCTGGGTTCCGGCAAGCGGAGGCTTAACCAGCACCAGCATCTATGCGTTTATCGATAGCGACACGAATCTGTTCGCAGGCGCTGGAAGCAGCAACGTCGAGCCGGGCGGAGTTTACCTGTCACCTGATCTGGGTTCGAACTGGAATTCTGTTAGCCCCGGTCTGACCAATACCAATATTCGCTGTTTTGTAATTAAGGACGCCAATCTCTTTACCGGGACCTACGGCGGTGGTCTCTGGCAGCGGCCGCTGTCAGAATTTGGTCCTCCTCCCACTCCTACACCTACCCCCACACCTTCAGTAACGCCGACGCCCAGTGCTACACCAACAGCGACACCCACCCCGAGCGTAACTCCGAGTCCCACACCGACATCTACTCCTACACCGTCTTCGACACCGACGCCCACTGCCACGACAACTCCCACACCAAGACCTACCCCGACCCCGAGACCTCGGCCTGTACCACGGCCTCGGCCGACGCCACGTTAAGGCGCAGGCAGTCATTAGAAATGTCTGCGAACAATAAGTAGAGCGTTATGATAGTACCATGAAAGCGAAACAAACTCGATCCGCCTTTTCTGATCTTCACATCTTAATTGGTTTTGTTGCCGTCGGCGTCCTCCTGGCAGCCGTTGCCGCGTATGCGGGTGGACGGACCAGCACTGCCGAGACACGACAACAACGACACCCTTCGAGTTTTTCTCCAAAAGGAGACGTGACAGAAGCGTGGGTCCGCCGAATTGACGGTCCAATTCACGGTAGTGATCATGCGCATGACGTCAGGATCGATTCGACCGGCAATATCGTTGTGACCGGATGGATCGAAACCGCGACCGGCAATGAGGATTGTCACACAGTAAAGTATTCCCCACAGGGCGATGTTCTTTGGGAAAAGACCTACGCCGGGTCTGCTACCGGCACAGATTACGGTTACGCGCTCACTCTTGACCCGAGCGGCAACGTCTATGTGGCGGGCTTCGGCAACGGCGATAATCCTGCGACGTTTGATATCTTCGTTTTGAAATACGACGCCGATGGAAACTCTGTCTGGACGCAGCGCTGGACCAGCCCGATCACCAACTACAGCGCTTACGCCTATTCCATCGCTGTCGATAATCAGGGCAACGTCTTCACCACGGGGTTTGAGAGCGACGGGTTTACCGACGGCGAATTCATCACTCTGAAATTCAATTCGGCGGGTGTTTTGCAATGGGCGACGCCCTACAACGGGTCAACCAGCTCCATCGATTATGCTAACCGGATTGTCATTGATAGCGATGGGAATTCCTACATCGCCGGTTGGAGCGGTGGCGCGAACAATTTGCACGATATGACTACGATCAAATACGACCCGGACGGAAACGAACTCTGGGTCAAGCGATACAACGGTACCGCAGACGACAATGATTACGCTTACTGGCTCGCCCTCGATAGCTCAGGCAATGTTTATGTTGCCGGTCAAAGCGTAGAAACCGGTTCTGACAACGATATCACCACAATCAAATACGCACCTAATGGCGATGAGATTTGGGTTCGGCATTACGATGGCGCGGCCCATGGTTACGACGCAGGCCAATCCATCGCCGTTGATGCCGATGGCAACGCCTACGTCACAGGTAATCACACTACGGCAACAGGGCTGGAGTGCGTCACGCTTAAGTATTCAGCGGCAGGCGATTTGTTATGGACCGCTTCGTATAACGGTCCCGACGCCAGCGGCGGCGTGTTCATATCAATTTCGTTAGACGACGCCGCAAGCGCGTACGTCACCGGCTTTGTCTTCAGCGGCGGTGCTGGTGACGCTGCTACGGTAAAATACGATACGAATGGGATCGAACAGTGGGCGCAGCTGTACGATGGACCTGGTCATAGCTCTGATGGTGCTTATGCCATCGCCGTCGATAGTAATCACAACGCAGCAATTGCAGGTTATAGCACCGGCGAGGGGACGGATTATGACTACACAACAATCAAATACTCTGAATCTGCCCCACCCACACCTACCCCTACGGTAACTCCCTCGGTAACGCCTACAGTCACGCCCACGCCAACGGTCACACCTTCAATAACTCCGACGCCATCGCCTACACCGACAGTCACGCCCTCCGTAACTCCGACAGCTTCACCTACGCCTACTGCAACTTCGACACCTAGACCCAGGCCATCTCCCAGGCCGCGTCCGACTCCACGACCTCGGCCTTAGCGAAAATGATTAAGCGAGCTGCCAAGAAGATCAGAGACCATTTCCAGCCGCCTTCGCCATTAGGCTTGGGCGCAGCAACGGGCGGGGCTGCTATTCTAGTCCTTTCGGTTTTTCTTCCTATTTCACCACTCCCTCGAGCGTTTGCTCAACCCCGCAGCGGCAATGACAACCAAACCAAAGAAAGCTTGCCTTCTGTCACGACGCCGCGTCTGCAACGCAGCGGCCAACAAACTGCTAAAGGCGGTCAGCCATCGCTTCTTCCTTACGACATGCGGCCGAAAGTACCGGCGTCTCAGCTCCCCCGGGGATTCCATACCTCTAAAGATCTGCTCCCTCGCCCATCTCGTGGCATCGGCATTTCTGCCAATGCAGGATTGGCTCGCCACGGCGAGTCCGTTTCTTGGCGGACCGGAAGCCAAAGCCACCAAAGCCCGCCTCAACCTTTGGGGACCTGTCCCCCCACAATCACCCAATCAACCAGCCAGTCGATTGCGACGGGCGCGGTAGCATGCAGCGACGCGGGTGCTGGCACCTTAGAGAACCATTACTGGCGCGCATTTAACATGGATACGTTCACCGGCGGCCAGGCCTACGATGTCACATCAGTCGAGTTCGGCATCGAGCAGGCTTTGTCTCTGTTTGGCACCGACCAGCCATTGACCGTAAATCTCTATACCAACCACGGCTCCCCATTTCCAGGCGGCGACTGGCAATCGAACCTGCTGGTAAGTTCAGGCGAAATTCGCGTCCCTAACCAGGAGTTCGCCATATTTAACGTGCCCTTAACGGCGACCGTGCCAGCCGGCACGCTAGAGCTGGTCATGGAAGTTCTGTCGCCAGATCAAACTGTTGAACACAACTTCTTCATCATCGGTTCAAATCCGGATCCCGAGACCGGGCCTAGCTACCTCAGTGCGCCGGATTGCGGCAATCCGGACCCCGTAGCTACGCGATGCATTGGCTTCCCCGACATGCACTACGTCTTTAACGTCAACGGCAGCTGTGCGGGCGGTGGGGGCACGCCGACGCCCGCGCCAACATCGACACCGCCGTGTCCACCTACGGTGATAACTGGAAGCATCGACAACAGTGATCCAACACAAAATGATCGTCTCAACCGCGGTGTCATTTCGGGTTGCTGTGGCACCACCTACTCGTGTCAAATCTTTGGCGATGGCCAGCTACACCATTACGATGCCTATACATTTACAAACACGACCGGCGCCACCCAATGCGTGACAGTCGATGTCGATACCGATTGTCAGGGCAACAATTTTATTTTCACGGCTGCTTACCTGGCAACGTTTGACCCAAACAACATCTGCGCAAACTGGCTCGCAGACGAAGGGCAGAGCCCAATTCCTGGAAACCCAACACCGTTTTCACTTAACATCGAAGATGGCCAGACTTTCGTGCTGGTAGTAAGCGAAGTGACCGCCAATGCAGGTTGCCCTTCCTATACAATGACTGTGTCGGGGTTATGCAGTGGCGTAACACCAACACCATCGCCAACACCAAGCGCAACGCCAACGGCAACAGCCAGCCAGACACCGACGCCAACACCAACTGCCACAGCAAGACCTATTCCGACGCCCAGGCCGCATCCAACTCCAAGGAACCGCCCAACGCCTTTGAGGCCTTAACAGAGCCGATAGACGTGCGAAGCATCGGAACAGCAGCATCACATAGAACAACCAAGCAGTGATTATCGAAGTAACAACTCTCTTATGAAACGATCCACTAACTCTACCTGCATCACGGACCGATGCGTACGAAAATTTTTGCTCGCGAAGTCGGTCGCGCTCATCATCGCTCTGTCATTGATCGCCCCGGCGCTGAGTAAAGCCCAAACAATTTGGACAGGTGGCACGGGCGATTGGTTTCTTGGGACTAACTGGTCGGGAGGCGTTCCGAATTCCAGCACGCAAGCTCAGATCAACAACAGTGGCACGGCAGAGATTACGACCAGCGGCGCCGCCGCGGCATCAATTCTTCTCGGTTGGAACGATGTTTCCGAGCTCGGGAATTTGAGCATTTCCGGAGCAGGCAGGCTTACCGTTCAGCAGGATCTCGCCGTCGGTGGCCTCGGTAATGGAACGCTCAGCATCACTAATGGCGCGCAGGTCTCTGATTTCAGCGGCGAAGTCGGCTATACGATCAATTCCCATCCTGGTGTCAGCGGTAATGCCACAGTCGATGGAGTTGGCTCAAGTTGGACTCACGCTAGCGACCTTCACGTCGGCTATGGGACTGGGACGCTGACCATTTCAAATAGTGCAGCTGTTTCAAGCGGATTTGGACACCTGGGCTCTTTCCCCGAGTTCCCTGGTCGCTCAAACGGCACTGTCACTGTTACTGGCACCGGTTCGACATGGACCAATAGCTTTGATCTTTGGGTTGGCGAAAACGGCACCGGCATCCTCAACATCTTGAATGGTGGCTCGGTCAGCAACGGCACAGGACAGATTGGCTACGGCTTCGGAGCAGATGGGACCGCCACAATTGATGGCTCGGGAACAACTTGGATCAACAATGGTCTCTTCTACGTTGGCGGCGAGCAGGGCGGGAACGGTGTTCTCAATATTACCAATGGTGGCCACGTGAATTCCAATGGTTCCTTCGCCTATATCGGTTACGGAGCTTCCTCGCAGAGCAGCGCAACGATTGATGGCGCCGGCTCGCTGTGGAGTAATTTCCACGGTCTTTACGTCGGCTTCAATGGTCACGGCACACTCGCCATCACCAACGGCGGTCACATGACAAATGGCACATTCGCTAATGTCGGCTTTAGCGCCGGTGCAAACGGAACAGTTACCGTGTCTGGCGCGGACTCCAATTTCACCACGGGCGGCGCGTTATCGATCGGTGGTAACGTCAGCGGAGCAGGTGGCACAGGCCTGTTGCACCTCGACGCAGGCGCAACCGTCAGCGCAGCTACTCTCAACGTATGGAGTCCAGGTACCTTGACGGGCACCGGATCTATCACGAACAGCACAACAACGACGATTCAAGGTATGCTCGCGCCCGCACAAACGATCTCGATCGCAGGCAATGTTACATTCGGGGCTACTGCCAGCACACTGATCAATGTAATACCAGCAGGCGGCGGCAACATCTCTGTTCAAGGTGCCGTGGCACTCAGTGGACAGTTAGGAGTGACTCTTTCAGGAGGACCCTTTACCCCAGGGTCCCAATATACTCTTGTTCAAGCAGGAGACGGTCTAGGCGGGACAATCTTTGCCAGCGTTAATATCGATTATCCGCCCGATCAGGGCTTCATACCACAGGTCACCTATGATGCGGACCACGTCTATCTCTATCTTGAACCAACTGGAACTCCAACGCCTTCTCCTACTCCGACTCCTAGTCCTACGTCGACGCCATGCGCGGTCCTCGCCTACATTTCGAATGCTGACAGCAACACTGTGTCGGTCATCGATACCTTCACAAATACCGTAGTGGCCACGGTCCCGGTCGGGAACAGTCCCTTCGGTGTTGCGCTAAATCCGGATGGTTCCCGCGCCTACGTTGCCAACGCTTTTAGTAGCGACGTTTCGGTAATCGACACTTCCAATAATTCGGTGGTGGCCACTGTCCCACTGGAGAATACGCCTTATGGCGTGGCGATTACCCCGGACGGAACCCGCGCCTATGTCACTAATCCTGTTAGCAACAGCGTCTCAGTCATCGATACCGCCACCAACACGGTCGTAGCTACGGTCGTGGTAGGAAACATCCCTTACGGCGTGGCGATTACCCCGGACGGAACCCGCGTCTATATCACTAACGATCAAGCCGACAGCGTCTCGGTCATCGACACCGCCACCAATACCGTGGTGGCCACGGTCGCAGTGGGGACCTTCCCTTACGGCGTGGCGGTAACTCCGGATGGTAGCCGCGCCTATATCGTCAATGAATTCAGCAGCGACGTCTCAGTCATCGATACCGGCATTAATACAGTTGTAGCCACCGTTGCTGTGGGAAACGCCCCTTACGGCGTGGCAATAACTCCAGATGGCACCCGCGCCTATGTCGCGGACTTTTTCGACAACACCGTCTCAGTGATCGACACCTCTACTAATACCGTTGTGGCCACTGTCGCAGTAGGGAGCGCTCCTTACGGCGTAGCGATAACCCCGGACGGTACTCGCGCCTACGTCGCCGACTCGCTCAGCAACGACGTCTCCGTCATCGATACTTCTACTAATACAGTGGTAGACACCGTCGCGGTGGGAAACGATCCAAGGCCATTGGGCAGCTTTGTCGGTGCAGTGCCGTGTGGCGGGCCAACCCCCACGCCATCGGCAACTCCTACAGCTACCTCGACACCTACGCCCACCGTCACTCCGACGGGAACACCAACCGCGACACCTACTGCTACTCCAATAGCTACGCCTCCGAGCACACCAACGCCTACGATGACGCCGACACCAACGGTTACACCGGTTACAACTCCGACTCCGACGCCTACTGTCACCGCAAGACCGTCTCCGACACCCAGGCCGCGCCCGACTCCGCCTCCGCGGCCAACCCCGCCAAGGTAATAGTGGCAAAAGTTATGAGCGGGCGAAGCGACCTTCAGTATCCCTCTGAGCGATCCTGTAAGCACGCGAATCGCGTAAGGTGCGAGTCGAGCCAACGCGCACTGGAATTAGAAAATTTGATTTGCTCAATGTTGTCGCTACCAATATGGGACACCGCGTGCGTTCACGCGGTCCTGGGGAACTAAACGGAGGTCATTCATGTCTGGAATCAGGGTAATTCATGTCGCGGTCGTCTTTTTCTTCTTTTCGGCTTTAAGCGTTTTTGGGCAATGGTCTCCTGTTGATTCGGGAACGACCAGCAACCTGAACGGTGTCATTCTCCTTGATTCCGGAACGGGCTTTATCGTCGGAGATACGGGGACGATTCTGAAGAGCACAGACGCCGGAGCGACTTGGGGGCCACTTAACTCGGGGACAAGCGTCACGTTGCACGGTGTTTATTTTCTTGATCCCAACGAAGGAGTCGCTGTCGGCGACAGCGGCACAATTCTTCGCACTACGGATGGTGGGGCCGCCTGGCAAAGCGTTACCAGCGGCGTGGTAGATACGCTTAGATCAGTTTCCTTTAACGGGACAAACGGAATTTGTGGAGGCGATTCGCAAGATATCCTCTACTCAACCGACTCAGGGGCGTCGTGGCAGATCAGCCAGAGTGGATTCTTTGGTGGCGGATTCCCGGGCGCCCAGATGTTGAGCGCAACTACAGGATTTGTCGCGGGACAGAATTCGATTTTTCAAGGT
>JBKPRQ010000198.1:0-10179 GCA_046734635.1 Verrucomicrobiota bacterium | reverse complement strand
GATCATGCCAGACGAAGTGCCTACTCAACCTCCGCCTCCGCCCGGTCCCGAACCCGGAACAACCGCAAAATCCGGATCGACCGGTTTACCTTCCAATGTCGCTGCAGCCATCGCCTGCATTCCTTTGATCGGCGGCATCATTTTTTATATCTGGGAAAAACACGACAGCTTTGTGCGTTTTTACGCGATGCAGTCGATCATCTTCGGCGGTGCGTGGCTTCTGTTTAACATTGCCTCGCAAATCGTCTATTTCATTTTTGGAAGTATTCCGGGCATAGGCGGCATTCTTGTATTTTTCTGGTCACTTGTTTCAGGATTGGTGCACATTGCGGCCCTCATTATTTGGATTATTACGACGGTAAAAGCATTCACGGGCGTGCGCTGGGATATTCCCTACATCGGTCCGGTTGCGCGGAGGCAGCTGGAGACCACCGCTTAGTCGGTGTAGTGGCGGCTGTCCTCAGCTGCAAATTTGAATGTCCCGCGCGTGAGGACACGCGCCTCTACACATTTTCTGCGAGCAGCTTCACCACCACTTCCGTCAAGATGAGTTCGTGATCAAGCTGCGTGGTAACCAATTGGGTATTTGCGTGAAGACACGCTCGCATGGCCTGAATCAGTTGCGTCGTTTCAAACCGGCCTGCCTGTTGTGCGGCGATCCCAAGAGCGTAGGCATTGACCGAGCCGTCTTTCTTACGGGGCAAATGCTCCGTTGCCTCGGCAGGCAGCCGGTTGACCGCGGAAATGAACTGGAATGGGGAGTGCGGCCGTGGCAGCCGATATTGTTCCATCAAATCTTTGGCGAGTAACAAATTGCGGACCGTAGGAACGATCGCCACCAACAAAATGCCGATGGCGCTTTCGCCTTGATCCAATAAACGCCGGACCAGTTTGAGCGATAGTTGAAGGTCGCGTGCCGCTAATGCATTGCCCAACTCGAAAATGACGCCAGCGCGCGAAAGCGGCACTAACTCACGGACAAGTTCCGAATTTACAACGCGATCTTTTCCAAGAAACGTGTCGATCTTTTCCAGTTCGTTATCGATCTGTCGAGTGTCGCCCCCGGTCAGCAACACAAAAAGATCAAGCGCATCGTCATCAAATTGGAGTTTTCTTTTCCTTGCGCGCTGTTGAACCATCTCAAGCGCTTCTTCTTCCCATCCACTTCGGCCAGAATCGAGCCGATCAAAAACCTGCACCTCTGCCTGTTTGACCAGGGTTTTGTAAAAGGAACGGCGTTTATCCACGTCAGTTGCACTCAATAAGAGTGTAATGCCGGGGCCGATCCCGGTGTTGATTATCTCAGACAATTCTTCCAAGCCAGATTGCACCGCGGCCGAGCGCGCTTTTTGATCGTCGCCGAGAAAATTAACGTTCTTTAACCAAACCACTTTTGCGCTACCAAAAAAAGGTAGTGTTTGCAGTCCCTCGATTGCCGATCTTAATCGCGTTTCGGCCTGGTCGGCGTTGTCGGCAGCTCCATCAATGACTTCCAATCCGAAATCACCCGCTCCGGGTGGCGTCAGATTCGACGCGAGCTCCGCGGCGACGCGCTTCACTTCCGCTTCATCGGACCCGAGTACGGCGTATATGTTGGCGGTGGGCGCTTTTGTTTTTGCCTTCGGCATTGCGATTTCATCGCATGGCGATGAATTCATTACAAGATTGCGTCGTTCGCGATAGGTGCCCAGCGCCGTCGCGCACAAGACGATGTTTCCCGTCCTATTCGCCGGCGCTGCGCTGCACGGCCGCTCGAGCGTATTCGCGGTTCAGCTTGGCAATGAAGCTGGCACTAATCTCCGCCGGGCAAACCGCCTCACATTCGTACGTATTGGTGCAGTTGCCGAATCCTTCTGCATCCATCACGTTGACCATTCGCAGTACGCGACTCTCCCGTTCCGGATCTCCCTGCGGCAAGAGCGCTAGGTGGGAAACCTTCGCAGATGCGAAAAGCATGGCCGATCCATTTGGACAAGCTGCTGCGCACGCCCCACAGCCGATGCAGGCTGCCGCTTCCATGGCCAGATCGGCGTCATGCTTGGGAATCAGGATCGAGTTCGCCTCCGGTGCGGAGCCAGCCCGCGCAGAGATAAATCCACCGGCTTGCACAATGCGATCCAGCGCGCTGCGATCGACAACCAGGTCTTTGATAAGCGGGAATGAACCGACCCGAAAAGGTTCGACTGTGATCGTCGCGCCGTCGCGAAACTTTCTCATGTAAAGCTCGCACACCGCGCCGGGATGATCAGGTCCGTGTGGTTCGCCGTTAATGGTAAGCGAGCAAGTCCCACAAATTCCTTCGCGGCAATCGGAATCGAACGCGATCGGCTCCTTTCCTTCCCTGATCAAAGTCTCATTGAGAATGTCGAGCATTTCGAGAAACGACGTGTTCGGCGAAATGTCGCGCACTTCATGATCGCTGAGTTTCCCTGGCGATTGTCGATCTTTTTGGCGCCAAATCTTGAGTTTGAAATTCATCTTTTCACGTCGTCTTGAGCGCAGCGTAGCGGATCGGATCCCGTAGAGATACCCAGGGTTTCGTAACGGGATTTGATTCTCTCACGTCCCGTTCGCTCAGCCTCCGGCCCTCCCGTCCATGTCGCGGCTTCCCCAGCCGCTCCATTCGCGACTCCGCTCGGAATGACAAACGCGGGATCACTTATAGCTCCTTTGCGTTAAGTGCACGGTTTCGAAATGCAACGGCTCGCGATGCAGTGTTGGGCGCTGTCCATCTCCCTGAAATTCCCAGGCAAATACTGCGGCGTGTTTTTCGTCGTCACGTAATGCTTCGCCTTCCGCGGTTTGATGTTCTTCGCGAAAATGCGCGCCTGCGGATTCGTCGCGCTCGAGAGCGTCGATACACATCAGCTCAGCGAACTCGAAGAAATCGGCAACGCGCCCTGCGCGTTCCAGGGATTGATTGAAATCGTCGCCATTTCCCGGCACGCGCACCTCATGCCAGAATTGTTCTCGCAGCTCGGGGATTCTTTTGAGCGCCTCGCGCAATCCCTTTTCGTGACGCGACATTCCGCACATGTCCCACAGAAGCAAGCCAAGCTCGCGATGGAACGAATCGACCGACCGAGTGCCGTTGACGTTGAGGAGTTTTTCAATCCTGGTACGGACATTTTGATCGACGGCTCGAAATTCTTCAGAATCCGGGGACGGCCGTTTTCCCATCTGGCCCGCCAGATAGTTCGGCAGCGTGTTCGGCAAAACGAAATAACCATCGGCCAGGCCTTGCATAAGCGCACTGGCACCAAGCCGGTTCGCGCCGTGATCTGAAAAATTTGCTTCGCCGATTACAAACAGTCCGGGCACGTTGCTCATTAGGTCGTAATCAACCCATAGACCGCCCATCGTATAGTGAACGGCCGGGTAGATCCGCATCGGCACTTTGTAGGCGTCTTCGCCGGTGATCTTTTCGTATACCTCAAACAAATTTCCATAGCGCTCCCGGATTATATCTTCTCCCAGGCGCTTGATTGCATCGGCAAAATCGAGGTAGACACCGCGACCGCCCGGACCAACGCCGCGGCCTTCGTCGCAAACCTCCTTGGCTGCGCGCGACGAAATATCGCGTGGCGAAAGATTGCCGTAGCTTGGATATTTTCGCTCGAGATAATAATCGCGATCGGTTTCAGGGATTTCGCGCGGCGGCTTGTCGCAGTCCTCCTTGCGTTTCGGCACCCAGACACGGCCATCATTCCGCAGCGACTCGGACATTAGAGTGAGCTTCGATTGATATTCGCCACCGACAGGGATGCAGGTGGGATGAATCTGCGTGAAGGCTGGATTCGCGAAGAGTGCGCCTCTTTTGTAAGCCCGATAGGTGGCCGTCACGTTGCAGCCGCGTGCGTTAGTTGAGAGATAAAACACGTTTCCATATCCGCCGGTCGCAAGCACGACGGCATCCGCCGCGTGTTTTTCAATTTCTCCGGAACAGAGGCTCCGCGTGACAATTCCCTTGGCATGTCCCTCCACAATCACGAGGTCGAGCATTTCAGTTTGGGGAAACATTTGCACTGTCCCGGCGGCGATTTGACGGCAAAGCGCCTGATAACAGCCGAGCAAAAGCTGCTGACCCGTCTGCCCGCGGGCGTAGAACGTGCGCGAAACTTGCGCGCCGCCAAACGAGCGGTTTGCCAGCAGTCCGCCATATTCCCGGGCAAACGGCACGCCCTGTGCAACACACTGATCGATGATGTGATTGGCGATCTCAGCTAGGCGATACACATTCGCTTCGCGCGAGCGAAAATCGCCGCCCTTGATCGTGTCGTAGAACAATCGGTAAACGCTGTCGCCATCGTTCTGATAATTTTTCGCCGCGTTGATTCCGCCCTGGGCTGCAATTGAATGCGCTCGTCGCGCTGAATCTTGAAAGCAAAAGCATTTCACTCGATAACCCAGCTCGCCCAGAGTCGCCGCAGCCGATCCACCGGCCAGGCCGCTCCCGACAACGATGATTTCGAATCTTCTTCGGTTATTTGGGCTGACCAACCGCGAATGGTCGCGATGGTTTCGCCATTTCTGGGCGAGCGGACCTGGTGGAATCTTGGCGTCGAACCTTCCAATCATAGCTGTTGGGCCGGTTTAACCCACCCGAGCAGGACAGCGATGGGGATCGACGTGTAACCGATGAACATGAGCCACGCGAAAATACGGCCGCCCAAGGCGAGTCTCGGCGTGAGCTTCTTATCGTTCAATCCGAGCGATTGGAAAAAGCTGGATGATCCATGGCTTAAATGAAGCGCGAGCAAAAATAGCCCGAGGACGTAAAAGCCCGACACATAATAATTCTGAAATCCGTATACCATCATGGAGTACACGTCGTAATGCCCGAGTGGATCAGCCTTAAGTAAGCCAAACCGGTGGTCAGTAACCCGCACGGTGAAATGCGCGAGGTGATAAATGATAAACGCCAGCACGATCAGTCCGCTCATCACCATGTGACGAGAGGCAAAGGTTGCTTTCACATAGCTCTTTTCGACATACGACTCGGGGCGAGCACGCCTGTTTTCAATCGCGAGTTGGATGGTCATGTAGATGTGAATAATGACCGTGACGAGCAGGAAAATTCGGATCAACCAAAGCAGCGGGCCGAGATCGCGCAGGTGTTCTGAATAACCGTTAATCCAATCCGGGCCGATGAAAATCTGCAAATTTCCAAGCAAATGTCCGACCACAAAAAGGATCAGAATGATCCCTGTGATCGCAACGATCATTTTTTTTCCAACCGATGAGCGATAAAAAGCTGCTAAAATCTTCACGCTAAAAACTGTACACTTGGCGAAAGCCAAGGTTGCCAAAAAAGCGCGGCTTTGCCGCCTAGGTTCAGATTATGGACGACGGTGGGAAGCGTCAAGGAGAGTCGCGATTGCTAGCCCTCAACAGAACCGCTCGCTCAGCCATTTTTCCTAGCCATACGGGAACTGCTGTTTCACACTCGGCGGCTATGAAAGCGTTAATTCGATTCAACCGAGGCACCCACGTTGTTATATTCCCTATTTCGCTGGCGGTCGCGCGCTTGATTTCGATAGACAGCCGCGGCGCGACCGGCGGTCGCGCCCTACCAGGCCTACTTGCTTTGCGATTCTTCGCGTAAGACGTTGTTGAGGTGATATCCGGGGGCGAAAAGACGCTGACGATTAACGAGATTTATCACTCGATCCAGGGCGAAAGCACCTGGGCGGGGCAACCTTGTGTGTTCGTGCGGCTGACATTCTGCAATTTGCGCTGCAATTATTGCGATACCGAATACGCGTTTTACGACGGAAAAAAGCAAACTCTGAACGAGATTGTAGATGCG
Source organism: Verrucomicrobiota bacterium (assembly GCA_046734635.1). Lineage (GTDB taxonomy): Bacteria > Verrucomicrobiota > Verrucomicrobiia > Chthoniobacterales > UBA10450 > Udaeobacter. The sequence continues at coordinate 4,370 of JBKPRQ010000198.1, read as the reverse complement.
GTCGCAGGGTTTCGCTGCCCTCTGGTGGAGATCACCGGCGGGGAGCCATTACTCCAGAAGAATGTGTTGCCTTTGATGTCGATGTTGTGCGATGCGGACCACATGGTGTTGCTCGAAACCAGCGGCGCGCACGATATCTCGGAAGTCGATCTGCGCGTCCATCGGATCATGGACTTGAAAACGCCGGGCAGCGGCGAAGTGGACAAAAATCTCTGGTCGAACATCGATTATCTGACTGCGCGCGACGAAGTGAAATTTGTGATGGGATCGCGCGAAGATTACGAATGGTCGTGCGACAAGGTGCAGCGCTACGATCTTCCTGCACGCTGTCATGCTGTGCTGTTCTCACCGATTTTCGGCCGGATCGATCCGCGTGAGATCGTCGAATGGATTTTGGCGGACAAACTCAATGTTCGATTTCAACTTCAGATGCACAAATTCATCTGGAGCCCCACTCAGCGGGGAGTCTGAAGGGAACGTGAAATTCCCTAAAGCTGTTACATCGCTCGTCGCGGCGCTTGTTTTGATCACTCTATTTGTACTTCGTGCTGCTGCTCAGCAAACGCACAGCACAACTCCGCCGAGTTCGAGCAGTCCAGTCCGTGAGATGGAGAGGCTTGCCAAAGCCCTGGTTGGGGATTGGAACACAACGGAGACGATGGAACGCGGAGAAGTTTTTCCTAATGGCGGTTCCCGCCGCGGTCTCGTGCACGTCCGACTGGCCGCCGGCGGGACAACGTTGATTTACGAAGTCCACTCAGATGGTTCCGCGGGAAAACTCGATGGCATGCTGGTTATCTGGTGGGACAAAGCTGCTAATCTTTATCGTGTGTTCATCTGCTTCAATAATCCCAACCATCCCTGCGAGATGCGCGGCACTGGGCATTGGGAAGGCGACTCGTTTGCGAATGATTACGAAGAGACGGTTAAGGGGAGCAAGACACCATGGCGAGATACATTCACGTTTACGCCTAATTCTCACACTTTGGTCGCGGCCATGGAATTAGGAAATGGACGGATGGAAACCATGATCACGACCAAGGCCACGCGACGCTAGTCGGTTCTGCGAGGACTCCGCTTTCTTTGGCGACCGACTGTGTACTTCCGCGATCATCCTGAGCAAGGCGAAGGATCTCGCGCTCGAAGTTTTCGATACACAGATTCCGTTGCATGTTTCTTCACCCATCGCGAGGTCCCTCACTTCGTTCGGGATGACAAAGCAAGAGATCGGGTGGTATTTTCATATCGTGCGAGCACGACTGACTAAGGACTTTACTTTTGAAGCGGCACAGACGTTACCGAATGTGCCGGAGGGACACAAATGTCGTGGCGTGCACGGACACAGTTTCAAAGTCGAGATCTCGTTCGAAGGCGATGTCGATCCAAACACCGGATGGGTTTATGATCACGCGCGAATCAGCGACGCCATGAAACCGTTACTGAAACTTCTGGATCATGCCTATCTCAACGATATCGAAGGTCTGGAAAATCCGACGATTGAGAAAATGGCTGAGTGGTTCTGGAAGAAATTGGAATCACAATGTCCCGGTCTTTGCGAGATCGTCGTGCACGAAACAGCGACAGCGCGCTGTGCCTACCGCGGCTCATAACGCGAAAAAGCCGGCTTCGGCAATCGTCGACACCACAGGGCATTCCTAGGCGAAACCCTTCAACGCGGCTTCACCGGATTGCTCGACGCGTCGCCGAAGGACTTGACCTTGTGGAAGAAATTTTCAAAGAGCGTGTCGTAGATTTTTCCACGCTCGGGATGGTATTGGACCGCCAGAGCGAATGGATAATTTTGCAGACGCACTTGCTCGATAACGTCGTCGTTGGCGCACCAGGCTTCCACTTCGAAACCGTCTGCGAGGCGATCGATCGCCTGATGATGTGAACTGTTCACGTTTTCGAATCGATGCTTCGCCTTGCTGTCGTGACGCAACAATTGAATGTCCTGTTCTTTTTGCTCCGGCAGTCGATGGCCGGGAATGTCGAGCCTGAGGCTGCCGCCCAGAGCGACATTCAACACTTGAATGCCCCTGCAAATCGCGAGAATCGGCAGCCCGCGGATGACGGCCTTTGAAATTGCGTCGAACTCCCAGCGATCTCGTTTGGGATCAAGATCATCTTTGTCGATCAAGCTCCGATCGACATTTTCCTGGCGCAGAAATTCCGGTGTGATGTCGGAGCCTCCGGTCAGCAGCAAGCCGTCCATCCGGTCCATCGGAACATCGCCTTTTCGCGCATCGAAAATATGAATCTCAGGATGCTTAATAAAAAATGGTTGAAACCATTGTTCATCCTTCGGACGCATCCACGTGGCAAGATTGGGCATAAAGGGAAACTCGATTCTGACGTAATTGTAGGGCGTCTGTGTCAGACGCCAAACTTTGATTCGGCGTTTCGCAGAATGGCAGCCGCGGGGACGCGAGCGACATGGACGGGCAGCTTGTTAGAGCGAGGGAGCGGGAGCGAGCGAGTCAAACGCCCTACAGCCCCATTAATTCCCTCACGTATTTCACCGGCGGACTGCCGTATGAGATCACCTGGTCGTTGTATTTTTTGAGCTCGAAATCTGGTTTCTTCTGCGCCGCCGCGCGAAGATCGAGGTGCTCGGTGCCGCCGACGAAATAGGTTGAGAGCTGAGCGGAAGTGAGTCGTGCGCGTTTCCACTTCGCTACGGCCTCTCCTTCCTGTTGGAACGTTTCTTTCGTCATTAGATCCATCGCTTCCTTCTCGGTCATGTTTCCTGCGTGGATACTTTGATCCAGAATGGCGTTGGCAATGGCACGTAATCGCATTTTCAACTGCTGCATTTTTACTTCCGGTCCGCCGTAGCGCTGTTCCGCCATCATTTGCTCGCAATAAACCGCCCACCCTTCGATGAACGTGCCACTTCGAAAAATCGCACGGACTAGGGTGGGGGCGCTGAATTCGTTTGAGTGCGCGAGCTGGAGATAATGCCCCGGCATCGCCTCGTGCACGGTCAGATCGCGAATTTCATAGTTGTTGTATTCGCGAAAGAACGAGTCCTTTCGTTCCTTCGACCAGTCTTTTGGCGTCGGCGCAACGGCGAAAAAGGTTCTTCCATTCTTCTCCAGAGGTCCAGGTGACTCGCAATACGCTATGGCCACACCGCGCTTAAATTCGGGCATTGCAATCACATCGAGCGGCGTGTCCGGAACGGCGACGAGATTGTGCGACCTGACGAAGTCCGTTGCCTCAGTGACAACGTCTTTCGCGTAACCCACGATTGTGGCGTCGTCGGGATGTTGCTCAGCAAGTTTGTCGAGGACTGCTGCCGTTACCTTATGCTTGTCCGCGAGCGTTGCCGAGTCTGCGTTAGGAAAATATTTTTTGTAGAGCGACAGCGCAGTTTCGTAGATAGCGGTTTGCGTCTGCTTCAGGTCGGCCTGCGCACGCTTCATGATTTCTTCCATCGACAGGTCCGACGCGAGAGCGAAACGCAGCTTCTTTCGAAACTTCTCTGCGCCGAGACGGAAATTGCCATCGGAGCGCGGGAGTAGATCATTCTGAAGCCATTTTTTGTAATCGTCCAAAGCGGCCGCGGTTTTTTCCTGGAGTGGTGCCAGGTCTTTCTTCTTTTCCGGCGCGCGATCAAGAAGCGGGGCGAGTCCTTCGCGCACGAGACCGATTGCGCCTTGCGTTTGCTCAATCGCTGTTTCGGTATGAACGCGCGGCGGATGTTGCAAGTTGGCCTTCGCTTGTCCGATCACGCCGGGAATTCCCTCCAGGCGCTGGCGCAGATTTGAAATCCGTTGTTCTGGCGACGCGAAATCGCGGGCGACCAACAGATAAAGGCTGTTGGCCAGGCTCTGCATGTAAACGAGGGGATTCCACTCCGGTTCCTTCAACTCTTCAGCCCGGAAGATTTGGTAATCGATGTTCTCTTTGAGGATGCGAAAATCGACATTATTCGCGCCGGTGAGCTGTGAAGCATCGATCGCGCTAAGCTTGTCGCGAGATTCTTTTTGCGTTGCTAGTTCTTTCGCGCGCGCTTCTGGCGAATAATCAGTCAGTTGGCCGTCAAATCGATGGTCGCCCAGCTCTGTTGCGTCCTCCGGATTCGTCCGCAAATATTGTTCGATGTAATCGTGCGCAATTTTTTGAAACGCGTCGTCCTGTGGAGTCCCGAATGCGCTAAGGATCGACGACGACAACACCCACGCAGCTGCGATGATGATTTTCATCGAGCTCAGCTCGGCGTACCGGCGGCAAGTACTGGTTCGGTTACGCGTTCGTCTTCCGACACTTCCTGCAATTGCAGATGAGTGTGTTCCTTGTAAACGCGCGCGACAAAAATGTAGATGATCGCCGCGCCAAACATGAGGAGCGTGAAAAAGCGGAAG
>JBKPRQ010000197.1:0-6423 GCA_046734635.1 Verrucomicrobiota bacterium | reverse complement strand
TCGTTGTCGATTGAAAGCATCTTCTTAGCTATTCTGCACAGTGCAACAAACTGCGAGGGGCCAGGTTTTACGGGGACTTAACCTAGCGCGGTGTCATGAATTAGCACGGTGACCAATAACCGCCTCTCCACACCGGTGAGTGCCCGCAAGTTGTTGCCAAAGAATTCAACCCAGCATCCTCGATTTTGTTTCCCAAAGAAATCCTCGAAAGAAAGAAGTCCGCCATTGTTTGCACCATAAGACCTTCCACTGCTGCTTAGACGAAATCGTAAGGCATCCGGGCAGGTTGTCCGATATCCTGACGATTTCCAACTTTAGGAAATTTCTGCGAAACATTGGCCGGTAAACCTCGTAGAATACAATGAGGGGGAACAGACCGGACAAAGCGCCGCGACTCGGAATCGTAGGCGTGCACGTGGCAATTTAGCCATTTTAATGTCATGGCGAGTTTAATAGTACGTAGCGGAACCCACGCACCAACCCATGAGCTAGTTGGCGACAGCGTCAGAATTGGCCGCGCTCTGTCAAACGACATAGTCATTGACAATCCCGTAGTATCAGCGCAGCACGCGATGCTTCTAAAAGTCGGCGACTCCTATTGGCTGAGGGATTTGAATTCGACAAACGGGACATACGTCAATGGCCATCTTTTTACGTACGGTGAGTTGAAGGATGGCGACACAATCCGATTTGGCTCCGTCATAGCGATTTTCGCAGGACCTTGCCGCAAACGGTGGCCAACGCGCGCCATTAGAACGTTTTGGACCAGTTCAATAAAAAGACGAAAATCCGCCGCCCCAGCCGAAGGGGACACAACGAAAATGGAATCTGATGACCCAAGCAAGGGAAAAGTCGGTCGGGTAGATCACGTCAGTTTAGAGCACCAAATGACACACGACGTCGCAGTTCAAGAGGAGAAGAAAGCGTACTCTGCACGCAAGGCGATCGGTGAACGTTTGCTGGCCTACTTAGACAAAGAAATAGGCACATCCGGGCAAACGACACCCCGGTCTGCACTAAACTTTTGGCGGGACAAGATCAGACACATAAAGCACCGCTGAACGGCAGTAATGTGGATTCGTGTTTGTGATGACGCCCGCGAGGTGATCGAAACCCACAAGCGCAAGGCCGATTTCAAAGAACCTGGCTTTTAGCGCGTTTTCAGACGCAGAGACTGCGAGGGGCCAAGTTCAAGGCGGATGTAGCGTGGCGACTGTTCCGGATGGCGGCTCGACAATTTCTCTGTTTGGTCTGGCGTTGCCCGGCGTGGCCTCGTTGCATTGCAAATTGAATTGCAAAACAGGCTTCCTAATGAACTGAGTTCGACGCTGGCCGCGCCGCTGCGACGGCTAGCGTTCTGTCGATCGCCCGCAAGCCTAGGGGCGGGCCGAGGATTTCGCGCAGAATGATCGCATCGCGTAAACCAGACTTTGAGGCAAGCAACGTGACTATCTCTGTTCTTGCTTCCTCGATTTTAGCAATTGCCCGCCTTGCTGCTCTCACGGTCGGCGCTTGCTCAATTGGCAACGATCCTTCGTCGACTTCGAAGGTGGGCGCAATCATTCTCGCCGGGCCACTGACAGGTCGTGGCGCAGGAATTCCTTCCGGGATCATCTCGCGCTTTCGTGGTTTTTCTCGTCTTAGTTGCGAAAGCGGCGACATCGGCGGCTGCACCGGCGCAAGTGGACGGGGCGGAACATCCGTCCGGGGCGCGACGGGCGGTGGCGGCCGCGAGGTTGCAGGTTGGCCAAGTGCTTCCAATAATTTGCGAATCCGGTCTTCGTCTGACTCCGTCGACGCGCGCGGTATTGGCTTGGGCGTTGGCGGTGTCGGTGTTCGCTTTGTCTGATCCTTGGCTGATTTGCCTGCTGCCTTCGCCAGGAACTGGAACAAGACAGCAACCGCGATAAGCAAAAGGAAAAGGAGATTATCAAGATGAGCGGCAAGCATGCTTCGCATTGTTAAATCGCTACATCGTTAAGCCGTTGAATCGTCGAACTACGCACACCTTCATTTCGCGCCTCTCGCTTTTCACTTCTTACCGATCAGTGATCACGTTCCTTCCGTGCGCGGCTTATCGCCGCCTGCAATTGATTCGCGCATCGACGTATCCGCCTGCACATTTTTCATTCGGACATAATCCATCACGCCAAGGTTGCCCGAGCGAAATGCATCCGCCATCGCCTGGGGCACAAGCGCTTCGGCTTCGACCACTTTAGCTCGCATCTCTTGTGTCTTTGCGCGCATTTCCTGTTCGACAGCCACGGCAGCAGCGCGGCGTACCTCGGCTTTCGCTTGCGCAACGCGCTTGTCGGCCTCGGCCTGTTCGGTTTGTAATTTCGCGCCGATATTATCGCCGACGTCCACGTCGGCGATATCGATCGAGAGAATTTCAAACGCCGTATTGCTGTCGAGACCTTTCGCCAAAACTGTTTTGGAAATCCGATCGGGATTCTCCAGCACTTCCTTGTAGGAATGGGCTGAACCGATCGCGCTCACAATGCCTTCTCCAACCCGCGCGATGATGGTTTCTTCAGTCGCACCGCCGACGAACCGATCGAGATGTGAGCGCACCGTGACCCGCGCCTTCACTTTCACGCCGATACCGTCCTGTGCCACACCGTCGATCGTTCCCCGGCCCATCGCCGGATTAGGCGCGTCAATCACTTTCGGATTGATGCTCGTGCGCACCGCTTCCAAGACGGTCTTGCCAGTGCCTTTTGTTGCCAAATCGATTGCGCAAGCTCGGTTGAAATCGAGTGTGATCCCGGCCTTATCGGCAGCAATCAAAGCAAGGACCACATGGCTCACATCACCGCCTGCGAGGTAATGCGCTTCCAGCGGATCGCTGCGAACATCCAGACCGGCTTTTACAGCCGTGATCCGATTGTCCACGATTAAACCAACCGGCACTTTCCGCAGCCGCATTCCAACCATCTTACCCAGACTCACTGGCGCATTTGCGATTCGAGCCCGGAGCCAGAGGCCGAAAAAATTGAAGAGAATAACCGCCAGCACGAACGCGAACAGCGCCAGCACCGCAATGCCGATAAGGTAGAGCGAATCCATATTGCCGCGGAGCCTATCGAAACCGAAACAACGCGGGAAGTTCTAATTCGTGGATGAATGTGTTAGCAAAGTCAGCCGCGGCGACTCTGCAACGCGTCGGCAAATGGGCGCGGCTTTGCCGCCTGATATCTCCGCCTTCGCCGTCGTCTTAGGAGAAGCCGATCCACCTGTAACGGCACCACGATCGAAGGCCTGAGTTTTTTGCTCGCATTACGCCGCGCTTTCCGATAGAAACGCAATTCCCATGATTTCGGTTTTGTGAGGGGCTCGTTAGAAATCTCGAAATTCATTCCCAATGACGATTGAAGAATGGCAGTGGTATCAGTCAGTCAGGATACCGGAGCCACGTGCTCACGTGCCTTATCGGCCATCCGAGGAGCCCCTACTCGAAGCCTGGGCCAATCGCTTAGCAGCGCAGAATGTTTACTTCGATACGTGCGTTGCTAAACACGTTGGTCACGCGCACAACGCCGATGAGAAAAGCGTCGCGTTTCTTCGGGTCGACCAAGGGTTGGCAAAGCCGGCGATAGAAAAAGCCGTGGTGACCTTTATCCGCGACGGTTCCTGGCCCGCTCTAACGCACCGCGAGTGTCTGCATCTGATTGTTCGCATTCAGCTCGCGCGAAAAGTACTGGCAAATATTATCGAAGCGACGCCTCCAGGCATGGTTATCAAGAGTCAAATGCCCGACCTTGGAAATCGTGAGCATGCGATCTGGTGGTTTCTTGTGGATCTTTGGAATCTCGGCGGCAAAGCATTTCTTGCGGCAATGGCCGATGATTTTTCCAAAAGGCGCGAGGAATCTGTGAGCGAGAAAGACCAAATCAGACAATTAGTCAGCGAAGAAACACGTTGACCGGCGATTTGGTGCTCGGGGCGGGACTTGAACCCGCATGCCTTTCGGCATACGCCCCTCAAACGTACGTGTCTGCCATTCCACCACCCGAGCTTAGAGTAGGCGAGCGCCAAAACTTTCCGCAGTCCGAAGCAACTGGCAAGTTTCGTTTCTCTTTCTATTCCTGCTCATGCTCCCAATTCGAGAAAGGCAGGAACACGCTACAAGCTTGGCGTTCCGCGTTAACGGTGCCCGGGAAGCAAACCTGCTCTTTGTCGCCTCAAGGACGGAACTCCAAACGCGGCTAAGCAGAGAAATGAAATTCGCATGATCTGCGACTAGTTTCTCCAACCGAGCATGAGCACGAGCACCGGTCAGACCGAAGAATGGATCAAAATCGATTTGCACATTCACACGCTCGATGACCCCAAAGACGCGGTGGATTATTCCGCGCATCAATTGCTCGAACGCGCGCGCATCCTTGGTTTTCGCGTTCTTGCGATCACTTTGCACGATGCAGTTTTTGGTCGAAAGGAAGTCTTCGCGGATGCGGCGGCGATGGGAATTTTGCTGATTCCTGCCGCGGAGATGCGTCTGCAAGGCGCAGATGTCATCGTGCTAAATGTGACCGCTGAGGAAACGGCGGAACTGAAAAGCTTTGATGACTTGCGACGGCTCCGTGCGCGTCGCGGCGACTCGATCTTTACAATCGCGCCGCACCCCTTTTATATGTTCGGCGGGTCGATTGGATCACGATTACTTCGAGAAATAGATTGCTTCGACGCCATAGAGTTTTGTCATTTTCACGTTGGCCTCTTTAATCCGAACCGCCGCGCGAAGAGAGTAGCGTCGCGGTTTGGCAAACCATTAATCGCCACGTCCGACGCGCATCGGCTGCACGCGTTTGGTCACCATTATACGAGCATTCCGGTGATCGCTGGGCTGACCATCGAAAATGTTTTCGCAGCCTTGCGCAGCGGCCCGCTGCGCCTAACGAGTCCTGCGTGCAGTGTTACTGATCTTGTGAGCGCGATCTATTTTGTTTTCCTTGCGCACCCGTTTCGAGTGCGTCGAAAGATCGCTGCCTCGAAGAAACAATCCGCGAGCGCCAAAACCGGGGCTGCCCCTTAGCGAGGGGACGCTTCAGGCGCAAGATCGTAAATTGCGCCCCAGTCGCCCGACGCGATGCGCCGTGATGTCGCTTCCCATGGGCGGGTGCTCCCCTGATAATTTGCGGTCTCGTCGCGCCCCCAGAAAATGTAGCGAACACCCAGAGCCTTTGCGGCTTCACGCCAATTGGGCGCCCCGCGCATCAAGGCCGTGAGCTGTCTGTTGGGCTCGTTGTAATCGAATCCTTCCGTCCACAAATGGCCTGGATATCCCAGAACGACCTTACGGCCTTGAAGCAAGAGTGGATGATTGTAGGTGGGGTATGCAGCAAAGCGAGCTTCAAGAGGCAGAGGTCGAATCACTGTTCCGATCGCGTCGAGTCTGGCACGGTCAATGATTCCAAAACCGGGGTGCCCGGCAGCAAGGCCGCCTAACAAAGTCACAAAACCGGAAGCGAAGAGCGCAACGCAGGTAACGGCGCGTTCGGGAAACGCCCAGCGCCCAATCAAATCGCTCCACAAAAATGGGAGGATGAGAAAGTACCCCCAAATCATCAATTTAAGATTGTCCCAATCCCACGGCGCGGTTTGAACGAAGTAGCCAATACCGAAGATCACAACCGCAGATAACACGAACGCTATGTCGGCAGGCGGTTTCCTGCCCCAGCGCCAGCCAGTTTTCCAGACGCGCCAACCACAAAGCGCTATCAATGCGAGGGAAAGAATGACCCATAAGCCAAAGTTCGTCAGCCAGAACTGAAAAAACGGCGCGATTACGCCATTCCATGTCTTTTGCAACAGGGAGCCAAACCCCGTGGAAGATCCAAAATTCGCAGTGCCACCCAGTCGGAAGAAGGGAGCCCCAAAGTCCGCGGAATCTTGCACCCAACCCGGGTGCCACTTCACTAGTGATTTCGCGCGAAACTGGTCGGTAACCACCCAGACGAAAAACGTCGCGGGAATCAAAGCCGCGGTGAGCAACCCGACTGCGTGTCGTCGTAGCGGCGCGTCGCTGAAAATGTTCGGCCACGTCACCCGTTCAAACAGCAGAGCAACAAGCAGCACGATTGTCAGCGCAATAAAAGTATGCACGTGGAAAAGGGGCATCGATGCGTAAAGGGAAAGTTCGACCCAGAAAGGCAGAGGACCCTTGCCGTTGCCGCGCGCGGTGACTGGGGCGGAGTGACCGACGTCGTCGGCCGGGACTGGAGACTGAGCTTCAGAGTCAGATTCTTTGGCAGCGGCTTTCGCGGTTGCTTCGGAGGCCGAGGCGTTCGACGTGCCAAAGCCCCAACGAGACGGGACTATTAGAGTGTCGTGAAAGTATTTTTCACGCCAGTGCCACAGCAGAACCAGCGCCGCTGGAATAGCGTAAAGCCATCCACGCTGAGTGACGAACATGGACAGGGC
>JBKPRQ010000196.1:0-8830 GCA_046734635.1 Verrucomicrobiota bacterium | reverse complement strand
GACAGCACGTTCGCTCCCCACCATGCTCCGTAAATTTGTTCGAATGGGAACCTTTCGAGTCTTTCCAGGATTTGGTGGATTACAGCAGATCCGAGCGGAATGAGATTTGGATAACTCCGCATGAAACTCACATAGCGGTGGTCTTGCACTACTTGAATGATGTCGCCGGTTAGCAGTGCCCCTTTGCCATTAGCGCCGGCAGGCCAATGCAGCACGGTACCGCCTTCGAAATGGCCGCCACAGTGGATAAGCATCAGACCATCCCACAGTGAAAGCATGGTCTCCTCCCAGAATTGAATGCGCGGATTTTTGCGCATTACCCAGTGGCGATCCTTGGCATGCAGAAAGATTCGGGCATCGAAGTGTTCGGCCCATTCGACCATTGCCGAGTAAAAATGGGGATGGGAAATTGCAATGGCGCGAATGCCTCCGCGCGCTTTGATTGCGGCGATGGTTTTTTCGTCGAGAAATGTGATGCAATCCCAAAGCAGATTTCCCTCCGGCGATCGCAAAAGCAAAGCGCGCTGGCCAATGGCAAATTCCGGCTCTGTTGCGATTCCAACAAGGTGCGGCGCCTCATCTTGCATGCGGTTTCGATGATGGGCGGCCATTCGTTTAAGCGTTGTCCACGCCTGGCCTTCGTGACGCACAAATTGCCGTTCATCTTCGCAGATCGGACAGTGTAACGGCGGCTGTGCCGTCTCCGAAAACTGCGTTCCGCATTGCACGCAGATGAAATTCTCCATTGGCACCAGCGTATCAGAGTGAGCAAAACGCGAAAGCCGTAGCCGCTTCGCTATGCGAAGCGTTCTCGATGCTTTGCCAGTGAATGCAGGGTGGCGTCGCCCACAAGGCGACGGCTACAACTATTCCTTGCGGCGAACCGAGCCGGCGCCGGTGATGTGTTTTTCAATCGTCGGATTGCCGGAATAGCTGACTTTTCCGGCGCCGGTAATGGCAACTTTCAATGTTTCGGCGACCGCGACTTCCGCGTCGCCTGCGCCGGTCGTAGAGATTTCGGCGGTCTTGGTTTGAAGTCCGCCTGCGTCCAACTGACTGGCGCCGGTCATATCAGCGAGCAGTTCATTGACGGTTCCATCGAGCGAGACACGCGATGCGCCGCTACCTTCTAAAACGAACTTGGGCCCGGTGAGCTGTTTTGCAGTAAGTCTTACGGCGCCGCGGATCCTTGCGCCTGTTCTTGTTGGGCTTGAGATGACGACCTTAATTCCATGTGTCGGCCAAATTTGCTCGTGCGTGCGCAAACGAAGCGTGTCGCCGGAGACGTCACTTTCGACATACGAAAGAAGATTTTCGTCGGTCGTAATGCGAAGAGCAGGGGACCCGCTTTGCCATTCGATTTCGAATGCTCCACCGGTATCGATCTCGGTGAAGGCGCTAATCGTTCGGTCGTCTGTTTCGATGTGACCATTTCCTCGAATGCCAACCCACCGGCATCCGGAGGCCAAAGCGATGCAGACGGTCAGAAATACAATAGTGATCTTCTTCATGTGAAATATTGTTTCTCTATTTATGATGCATTGAGATCTCACTTTGGATTCAACGAAAAATCCGCGATGCAGGCAATCTTTCCAACAAAGTGCAAACATCTTCGCAGAAAGGATTAACTGCGTCACAATTACTGGACGATCTTTAGCTTTACTGCGTCTGCGAGGACGTCGTCGACGTAGAATTCAACGCGATAATCGCCGGTCGCCCAGCCTGTTTCCGGCCGTGCCAGCGTGAACGCTCCACGAGCATTTTCACTTTCGATCGTCGCTGAAGCTTCGTCCACCTTGTAGTCTTGTGGAAAATCTTCGCCGATGTTCTCCGCGATCCACACGGCTTTCACTTTTCCACCCTTTCGCAAACGCTGTCCCTGCCAACGCACGTAAATCTGGGGGGTATCGGACGAAAATGTCGTGGTGGCTTTCCCGAATTGATCTTTTGCGAAGCTCACGGACAGCCTCTTCGACGCAGAATCGGATTTCACCTCTGGCCTGTTCTCGATTTTGGGTCGCTCAGTCAATTCGAGGGAAATTCGCTGGAGCAGATCGCCGTCCGCGGCGCGCATTGTTGTAACATCCTTAACAATTCCAGTACCCGGTACGAACCAACGATCAATTGTCATGCGACTGGGTGAGCTTTGCTCCGCACGAATATGGAACGCATGAAACTCGCCGGCCGGAACTTCAACGTCTTCTTCTCCGGCCACGTTGTACTCCTGCTGAATTTTTAGATCGCCGGCCTGTCCATCGAAATTCCAGGTCGCGCCCTGCTTTAACGGCGCAGCAACCATAGTCTGTGGCGGATCAAACTTAATCAGTTCGCCATCAAGATTAATTCGCGCCCAACACGTTATTCCATGGTCATCGACCGTAACGAGATCTGTGTTGGTGATCGCGGCACCGCGATGCATTTCGAACTTGAGAAGCTCTTTCCCGTCGACGTTCTCCGTTCCATCCAGACGGTAGAGGACTGGTAACCGAACTCTGCCATCAATATCTGTTTTCAAATTCGAAATAGTAAGGCCTTTTCCAAGGTCTTGCGTCATGTTGTATCGCCAGGTCGTCCCAGGCGTCGTGGGGACGAGTGGAGCCGCCAATGCCGTCGATAGCGACAGCAAGAAGAAGATTCCAAACGCACTGACTGGTGACGCGTTGGATGTCAGTCCAGCCCGAATCAACGATGCTCTAGCAAGCCCGACGAAGGGATTCGGCTTTGGCTCGCCACGATGTCTGCGTAATCTGCGGCTCAACATGTTTGGGAAACATTGGACATCGGTGTCGCTCCTCGCGCTCGTTTTTTCTCTCGGCGCCATTGGGTTTGCCGCGGATAAGCCGAGGCTCGACCGGCATGTCGTGGTGGTTGTTTGGGATGGAATGCGCCCGGATTTTGTCAGCGAAGTGACAACGCCGACGCTTTGGAAGCTTGCACGCGAAGGAGTCACCTTTCGCAATCACCACGCCGTTTATCCGAGCGCCACACAGGTAAACGGCACGGCACTTGTGACCGGCGCTTATCCTGGTCGAAGCGGCGTGATCGCAAATTATGCCTATCGCCCGGAGATTGACCGCGCGCGATCAATCAGCGTCGAGACTCCAACCGTTGTGGGCAAGGGGGATGAACTCTCCGGCGGCAAATACATTTCCGTTCCGACTATCACCGAGCTCGTTCAGCGCGAAGGTGGGCGAACGGCGAGCACCAGTGCGAAAACTGTCGGTCTTTTGCTGGATCGACACGCCGGTATTGGGCTTGGGAAAAACTCTGTGACCCTCTTCGCGGGTCAGGCGCTTCCGACCGATATTCTTACTTCCGTCGTCGCCGCGCTTGGCCCGTTTCCGTCTGCACATTTGCAGCGCGACGCCTGGACGACGAAAGCAGTGACAGATATTCTCTGGAAAGATGGCCTGCCTGCTCTGTCGGTCATTTGGCTGGGCGAGCCGGATTTAACGGAGCACGAATCTGCGCCGGGGGCGCCGCCCGCGCTCGCTGCAATCAAATCGTCGGATGACAATCTGGCTGCTGTTCTTTCAGCGTTAGATCAGCAGGGCGCGCGTAAAACAACCGACGTTCTTGTCGTTTCCGATCACGGCTTCTCAACGATCGGACGATCCGTCGATCTACGAAAACTCCTAAGCGATGCCGGTTTCGCTGCGAAGACTGAATTTGAAGACGAGCCGAAACCTGGAGACATAATGCTGGTTGGGAATGGGGGCAGCGTTCTCTTTTACATTGTCGGCCACGACGCGGCGGTGACGCGCCGTCTTGTCGAGTTCTTGCAGCAATCGGATTTTGCAGGAGTGATTTTTACCAAACAAGGTTTGCCAGGAACCTTCCATTTACAGGACGCCAAAATTGACAACGCACATGCGCCGGATGTTGTGATGGCTTTCCGCTGGAACGATTCGAAAAACGAGTTCGGCATCCCAGGAATGATCAGTGCGGACTGGCAACGCAAAGCGGGGGAAGGGACTCACGCTACACTCAGTCGATTCGACATGCACAATACCCTGATTGCCGCGGGTCCGGATTTTCGTCGAGGTCAGACAGACCATTTACCAACAGGCAATATCGATCTTGCGCCGACAATTCTGCGCATTCTTGGGATTACACCGCCGCAGGAAATGGACGGCAGAGTTGTATCCGAAGCCATGGTTGGTGAGGTCGGCGCGCTGGGCCGACCGGACGCCGAAGCGTGGCGTCCCTACCAAACGAAAACAATTGAGGCAGAAAAAGATTTTACTGCAGGGAAATGGCGACAATCGCTTCGAATTTCACGCGTCGGTTCAACGATCTATCTGGATGAAGGCAACGGTTCATTTGCGCCGCCTGCCGAAAAGAAAGAGTGATTGACATCAAATTGCCGAGGTCTAGCCTCGCGATCGTGCTTCGACAGGTGGGTCGCGTTGTTACAATCGGCGCGCTTTGCTGCGCGATTGGGCTACATTGGGTCGCGCTTCAGTCGTTCGCCTGGACTGGCATGCTTATCGAGTATTCGAAACGCGCGCCATTGTGCCAGGCAATTGTTCAGACGTTTGACGGCACGCATCCCTGTTCGCTTTGCCACATCGTCGCTACGGCAAAAGGCTCGGAAAAAAAACCTGACATACAATCACCTGCGCCAAAGGTCGACATCATCTGCGTTGAACGGCTGGTTCAATTGATAGCGCCTTGCGCTCTCTTCCGATACGCACTTGACGATTTCTCCATCTCTGAAATTGAGCAATCTCCGCCCGTTCCACCGCCGCGCTTGCTGCTGAGTTAGTTCGCGCTTGGGCCTATTGCGCCACGAACGCTGTAGCCGCGTCTCCGTGAGATGCGCAGCGCATGCCTGACAAACTCCTCGGCGTCACGCTTCGCACAGCGAAGCGGCTACAGATAATCCGCAGCTCGATAGCGCAACTTCCCATTTTTGGAGGAACGAATTGAAAAATTTATCGCACCTTGTTTTCGACTCTCACAACGTAGTGGCCATCACAATGGCCGTTGGGTTAATCGTTCTATTTGTTAGGCCACAAACTGTCTGGGCGCACGGCTTCGCTGGGAGCAGATTCTTTCCAGCCACGCTCTCGACCGACGATCCATTCGTCAACGACGAGCTCTCGCTACCAACTGTATCGAGCATCGTTACTCCTGAGGAAGGCGGGACGCGTGAGACCGAGATTTCGGCGGATATCGCCAAGCGCATCACGTCGAATTTCGCTATCGAAGTCGGCGAATCATTCGCGATTCTTCAGCCGTCCGGCGGAAACTCGGCGAATGGCTTTGGCAACCTTGAACTTGGTGCTAAGTGGGAATTCCTGAAAAACGACGAGCACGAGGCGATTCTCTCGTTGGGCGCCGAGGTGGAAGTTGGCGGCACTGGGAGCAAACAAGTCGGCGCGGACAGTTTTAGCACCTTGGCGCCCGCGCTATTTTTCGGCAAAGGCTTTGGCGATTTGCGTGACGAGCTTTCGTTTCTCAGGCCGTTCGCGCTCACAGGACTAGTTGGCGTGGCCATTCCAACTAGTGCTAGCTCCGGAACCGTGACGTTGAATCAAATTACCGGCGAGCATGAAATCGATATCGAACGTCATCCAGATGTGCTGGAATGGGGTTTCGCGGTGGAATACAGCATTATTTATTTACAGGAGCAGGTGAAGGACATCGGATTGCGTGCGCCATTTAACCGGCTCATTCCGCTGATCGAATTTTCATTTGAGACTCCGCTTAACCGCGGACAGGAGGGCCGGACCACCGGCACAATCAATCCCGGGCTCATCTGGTCAGGCAAGTATTTCCAAATTGGCGCAGAGGCGGTGATACCGGTCAATTCACGCACGGGCAGCGATGTCGGTTTCATTGCGCAGTTGCATTTTTATTTGGATGATTTGTGTCCTAACACGTTAGGCCGGCCGTTGTTTGGAAAGAGGTAGGCCGATGAGTTGGTTTAGAATTACGTGTTTGGTGCTGGTGCTTGGCGGCGTAACCATTACTCATGCTCACGCGCATGCATTTTTGGATCACGCTGAACCCGCCGTTGGCAGCAAGGTAAAGCAAATACCGCACGCGGTGCGGATTTGGTTCAGTGAGCCGATTCAACCCGCATTGAGTACCATCAAGGTATTCGATGCAACGGCGCAGCAGATTGACAAAAAGGATACGTATTCCGACGGAGAGAATAAGGCCTTACTGCAGGTTTCATTACCCTCTCTCAGCCTGGGGACTTACAAGGTAACATGGCGCGTAGTGTCAATAGACGGCCACGTCACAAAGGGTGATTTCACATTTCGACTCGCTCCCTGAGCTTACGACCAGGTGATCAGGCGGAGTTCGTGCATCTGCATCAGGCACGGATGTGTAGGCATGACGCGCACGCTAACGCCATACGTGCCGCTTTCAGACGCGGGGACTGCTCCCTGGTAAACGTAATTGCCTTCCCCATCGGCGCGCCCGGCTTGATTGAGGATAGTTGAGGCAGGATTACGAATGTCACCATTATCCGCTTCCCCGTGATAGGCTTCCACTCGCACATGCTGCGGATCGACCGTCCCAAGATGGACGCGCGCCGTGATGTGTAGCGATTCGCCGACCAAAATACTCTGTCGATCTTTATTTCCGATCTGAACATCTGAAATTTTTACCGCCGGCCAATCCTTGCGTATTTGTGTTTTCCACTGGCTCAGGTGCGTGGCGGCGCCGCAACCGTCGTGTGAAAAATTCTCATACGATGTCGCCGCCGGAATATAAAGTTGTTCGGTGTATTCTTTCACCATCCGCTGCGTGTTAAAGACCGGCGTGACGCTGCGGATTGATTCACGCATCAATTGCAACCAGGCGAGGGGAAGCTTGCCGTCGGGCTTGGCGTAGTAGAGAGGCACGATTTGGTTCTCGAGCAATTGATAAAGACTGCTCGCGTCCACTTCATTTTGAAATTCCGTAGTGCCATTATTGATCTCAGAGCCGATGGCCCAGCCGTTGCTGCCGTTGTACCCTTCGCGCCACCAGCCATCCAGGACGCTTAGATTTATTCCGCCATTGGGCGCCGCTTTCATTCCGCTGGTCCCGCTCGCCTCCAGCGGACGCAAAGGATGGTTCAGCCAAAGATCAACGCCCTGCACGAGACGGCGCGCGATGTAGCTGTCGTAGTCTTCCAGAAAGACGACGCGATTTTCCAAGCCTGCTTCGTGGCTAAACTTGTAAACTTCGTGGATCAACGCCTTGCCGGCTTCATCCCGTGGATGCGCTTTGCCTGCGAAAATGAATTGCACCGGTCGCGTGGCGTCATTCAGCAATCGCTTCAAGCGTTCCTTGTCGCTGAATAAAAGTGTGCCGCGTTTGTAAGTCGCGAAACGGCGCGCAAACCCGATGGTCAAAATTTCCGGGTCCAGAATGCGATTCACTTTGCGGATGGACTCGGGCGATTCCCCCATTCGTTCGCGACGCCGTCGTTCTCGATCGCGGATAAATTCAATCAGCCGAAGTTTGAGTTTTTGATGCGTGTCCCAAAGTTGTGCGTCGGGAATATCGATAACACCGCGCCAGAACTCCGGTTCGGCGAGGTGTTCCTCCCATGCACCGAGATGCTTGCGATAAAGGGCCGCGAACTCCGGCGCCATCCAGGTTTTCGTGTGAACGCCGTTTGTGATGCTTGTAATCGGCACTTCGTGCACTGGGACGCCGGCCCATACATTTTTCCAAAGCGATCGGCTTACTGCGCCGTGCAGTTTGCTTACCCCATTGGCGTGCCGGCTAAGACGAAGCGCCAGGATCGTCATGCTGAACGGGTCGTTTGGATCGACGCGTGTCTGCCCGAACGAGAACAATTCGTCGAAGGGAATGTTCAGTTCCCTGGCGAAGTTACCGAAATATTTTCGCATCATCTCCCGTGAGAACGAGTCGTTGCCGGCTGGGACGGGAGTGTGAGTGGTAAAAACATTGGCCGCCGCTACCAGTTGAAGGGCTGAATAAAAATCGAGCTTCTTCTCTACAACGTTGAGACGAATGCGTTCGAGCGCGAGAAACGCCGAGTGTCCTTCGTTCATGTGAAACACGGCCGGCTGAATTCCGAGTGCGGCCAGCGCTTTGACTCCGCCAATTCCGAGTATGATCTCCTGGCGCATGCGCATCTCGAGGTCGCCCCCGTAAAGCTCCGCAGTGATCAGGCGGTCCTCGGCGCTATTTTCCGGAATGTCGGTGTCCAGAAGATAAAGACTTACTCTTCCGACACGCAATTCCCAGAGCCTGGCAAAAACCTGCCGATCCAGAATCGGCACGGAAATAAGTGGTTTCCCATTGCTGCGGAGAGCTTCGCGGATTGGCAGATGATAAAAATTTTGATTCAGATTGATCGCTGCCTGAACACCGTCCTTGTCTATCTGCTGGCGGAAATAGCCATGCCCATAAAGCAGGCCGATGGCGACGAAATTCAGGTCCAGATCGCTCGCCGATTTGCAATGGTCGCCAGCGAGTATGCCAAGGCCGCCGGAATAATTTGGAATCGATTCGTGAAACCCAAATTCAGCTGAGAAATAGGCACTCGGATTTTGGAAGGCGCGTCCGGGCCCCGTTTTTCCATAGGAGTCGTGCCGCCCGAGATATTTTTCGAAGTCCTCAAAAACCTGTTTTAGTTCCCGCAGAAAAGTCTTGTCCTGCGCGAGCTCTTCCAATCGGGATTGCCGCGAGAGTTGGAGCATCCGAACGGGATTATGATTTGTCCGGTTCCAAAGCTCCGGGTCCAGATGACGGAACAGCCGGCGCGCGGCGGGTTCCCACGTCCACCAGAGATTGAAGCTCATCTCGCGCAGCGGTTCGAGCGTCGCCGGAAGAATGGGAGTTACGTTATACG
>JBKPRQ010000195.1:0-15960 GCA_046734635.1 Verrucomicrobiota bacterium | reverse complement strand
ACGTTGCCAGCGCTCACGACTAGAAAACAGTCGGGCGTTTTGCGTGCAAAACGATCAAGCCAGCCGCACGGCGTTGCTGATTGCTGGGAGCCTGGTTCTTCTCCATCACGATCCAAAATACGCCGACCTTGTCTCGAGCGGATCAGCAGAGTTATGCGCCGATATGCTTTCGAGCCACTCGGCGCGGACGCGTTTGTTTTTAACGATTGTGAGACAGGATTGGTTTCGACCAATCGCAAAATTCATCGAGCGCATCACTATTCCGGGTATCCTGCTGCATTATGCCTTGCGAAAGAAATGTATCGCTGGAGTTGTGCGCTCCGCGCTTACCACTGGAGCTACACAAGTCGTCATAATTGGCGCTGGTTTCGATCCGCTCAGTTTTCAACTACATCAGGAATTTCCAGGTGCACAGTTTTGGGAAATTGATCATCCGGCAACACAGCACCACAAACTGCGCAGCGTCTCAAAAATCGCCGCCGACCGATTGCATTTTGTGGCAATGGATTTGAGCGCCGCGACCTTCGATAGCGAGGCGCTGATCAGGAGCGGCTTCGAGCCCACTCAACGCGCCGTTTGGATCGCGGAAGGTCTCTTGATGTACCTCACCCCGGATGGCGTCTCATCATTAATTAGAACGCTGAAAAGTCTCAGCGCACGCGGCAGCCAGTTGATATTCACGTTCATGGAAAAGGAAAAGGACGGCCGGGTTCGTTTCGATTCGCAAAGTAAATTAGTTGATTGGTGGTTACGCGAACGCGGCGAGCCATTCCTTTGGGGAACCACGCGAAGTAAACTTGTCGATGTTGTTCGTCCCTGGCGCGTGGTCCGGTTTTTCGATCACCACGATCTGCGCGAATTGGGATCTGCACTGGCCGACGCACCGATCGCGAAAGGCGAGGTAATTTGCCTGGCTGAAATCTGACTGACCTGATTAGGCTTCCCCAATGGTAACGCGCCGCGAATTCATACGTACGGCCGCGCTCTTCGCCCTTGCGCCGCGGATACTAGCAAAAGCAGAACGAGAGATTTGGGTTAATGACGTTCATTCGCAGCTGAATCGGACGCGAGTTCGCGACCTCCTGACGCCACGTAGTCGGGATGAACTTGCAGAGATTGTCCACTCGGCGTCGCGAAAGGACTTCCCCATCTCTGTTTCCGGTTGCCGGCATTCGATGGGTGGTCAGCAATTCGCCACAGACAGCATTTGCATCGATACGCGCTCGCTCGATCGCGTAATTTCTTTCGATCAGGAACAAGGTTTGATCGAAGCGGAAGCGGGCATTCAATGGCCAAAATTAATTCATACTTATCTGGACGCCCAGGCGAACAGCGCAAAGCAATGGGGTATCGCGCAAAAGCAAACCGGTGCGGACACGTTTACGCTGGGAGGAAGTCTTTCCTCAAACGTGCATGGGCGCGGGCTGGCGATGAAGCCGCTGATTTCCAATGTTGAATCATTCGCCCTGATCAATGCCGATGGAAAATCGATTCGCTGTTCGCGCGACGAAAATAATGAATTGTTCCGACTCGCAATTGGTGGCTACGGACTGTTCGGATTAATCGACACCGTAACGCTGCGGCTTGTACCGCGGCAGAAACTGCGACGTGTAGTCGAAGTAATTCGCGCGACTGATCTGCCCAGGCGCTTTGAAGAGCGAATAGCGCAAACATTTCTCTATGGAGATTTTCAGTTTTCAGTCGATGAAAAGTCGCCCGACTTCCTCCAGCGTGGTGTCTTCTCTTGTTACCAGCCTATCGATGCAGACGAGCCCATCGTCGCTAAAAGGGTGTTACGCGATGATGACTGGCTGGAGCTGTTGCGGCTTGCTTACACCGACCGCGAGAAGGCTTTCAAGCGTTACAGCGATTACTATTTATCGACAAACGGACAGACTTATTGGTCTGACACGAATCAACTGAGCGCTTATCTGCCCAATTATGCGGAGAGAATTCGGGAGCAGATCGGAGGAGAGGAATCGAGCCTCATTATCACCGAAATTTATGTTCCTCGAGCGGATCTTCCTGACTTTTTGGCGGAAGCGGCAGATCTCCTGCGGTCGAATCGCACAGTTGTCATTTATGGCACAGTCCGGCTAATCGAAAAAGATAACGAAAGCTTCCTGGCCTGGGCGAAACAACCTTACGCGTGCATCATCTTCAATTTGCTCACGTTTCATACACCAGACCGCATTGAAGCGTCTGCGCGCTCCTTTCGCGGTTTGATTGATTTGGCGATAGCCCGCGGCGGAAGTTATTATCTGACTTACCATAAATTCGCAAAGCCAGAGCAGGTCCTGGCATGCTATCCGCAGTTCAAAGAATTTCTCGAGCTGAAAAGAAAGTACGACGCCCCTGAGCGCTTTCAGAGCGATTGGTATCGTTACTACCAGAAGCTCTTCGCGAGCTCATATTGAAAGGAGCAGTCGCTCGATTCGTTCATGCAGCCGTTCGCCATCATTGCTTTGGTTCTGATTCTCGCGCGCCTCGCCGCCGAACTGTGGCTGAGCAGATTGAATCAAGATCACGTACGCGCGCACTCGAATGAACTGCCGCCTGCGCTTCGCGGAATCGTCGACGACGCAACGTATCGCCGTTCGGTCGATTACACGCTGGTAAAGAGCCGCTTTGGAGACATCGTCAATGTGTTCGATACCATAGTGCTCATCGCGGTGCTTTTCAGCGGCGTGTTGCCATGGGCACTCGGAAGATTCGACGCGAACGTCGGCACATCGACTCTGGCGATGACTGGCTTTCTCTTCGTTATAGGAATCGCGTTAAGTATCCCGGAATTGCCATTCGCCTGGTATGCGCAGTTCAAAATCGAACAGCGATTCGGCTTTAACACTACAAGCATCAAGACCTGGATCGTCGATCGGGTTAAAGGATTGCTACTCGCGCTGCTGCTTGGCTATCCGTTGCTTGTGCTCGTTTTGAAACTGATCGAATGGACCGACGCAAACTGGTGGATTTGGGCTGCGGCGGTCGTGATCGTCTTTCAGTTGGTTCTGATGCTCGTTGCGCCGGCAGTCATTATGCCCCTTTTCAACAAGTTCACACCGCTGCCTGAAGGAACGTTGCGCGATCGGCTCTTTGCATTGGCGCAGCGCACCCGTTTTTCCGCGCACAGCATCGAGGTAATGGATGGCAGCAAACGCTCGCGCCATTCCAACGCCTTTTTCACTGGGCTAGGACATTTCCGAAAAATCGTCCTGTTCGACACGCTCATCGCACAGCTTACCGAACTGGAAGTGGAATCTGTGCTTGCGCATGAAATTGGCCATTACAAAAAGCGCCACGTAATGAAAATGCTCAGCGTTTCCATCGCCGGCATTATTATGGCGTTCGCCGCGATCGCCTGGTTGGCGCGCCAGCAGTGGTTTTATCGCGCGTTCGGTTTCGAGCATCAGGCAGGATTTGCCGCCGCAAATGTCGTCCCCGCGATGCTACTGTTTGCGCTGCTGGCGGGAACGATAACCTTCTGGGTTTCGCCCTTAATTCACGTCTGGTCGCGCCATTTTGAATACGAAGCGGACGCATTCGCAGCTGTGACAATGGGAGAAACGCAGTCACTAATTCATGCGCTGCGCAAATTGAGCGAAAAAAATCTCAGCAACCTCATGCCCCACTCGCTCTACAGTGGCTTTTATTACTCACATCCGACTTTACTCGAACGAGAGCGTGGGCTGCGAAATGGCACGTTAGGAGAGGTTAATTTGTAGGACAGGTGCTTCGCCTGTCATCGTCGGCAACTGGGGCGGTTGCTCTACAACTAAATAAGATCGGCGCTTGACACAAACGCCGCTACAAAGTGCCGTGTTCTAGCATGTCAAAAGTCATCGTTGTCGGCGCGGGAATTAATGGTGTTACCGCCGCAATCGAATTAAAGAAACGCGGCCACGCCGTGATTCTGATCGATCCTGGACCGTTGCCGCATCCACTCGCCGCATCGACTGACATCAGCAAAGCGGTTCGCGCAGCTTATGGACCAGATGGGGATTATACCGAGCTGGCAGAACGCTCGATCAGACTCTGGCGCAAATGGAACGAAGAATTCGGCGTTGAGTTGTATCACGAGACTGGGGTGATGTTCGTGCGCCAAAGTGAAATGAAGGCGGGCGATTTCGAATACGAGAGTTTTAAACTGCTGCAACAGCATGGAAGCAAAGTTCAGCGCATGGATTCAGCGGAACTGTGGCAGCGTTTTCCGGCGTGGAATCCGGACTTGTTCCGAGACGGCGTTCTCGAGGGTGAAGCAGGCTATGCAGAAAGTGGGCGCGTTGTCGCAACATTAGTCCAACACGCGGGCTCCATCGGCGTCGAACTGCGCAGCGGCAGCCGCTTCGACCATTTGGCTGAACACGATCATCGCATTGAAGGAATTGTGGTCGAAAACGGAGAACGTATGGTGGGCGATCGCGTCGTGATGGCAACGGGTGCGTGGACTCCGTATCTGTTGCCTTTCACGAAAAAGTTCTTTCGCGCCAGCGGACAGCCGGTGTTCCACTTGAAACCTTCGCGACCTGACCTCTTTGCACCCGAGCGTTTTCCCGTCTTTGGCGCGGACATTACGACGACGGGCTACTACGGATTTCCGCTTAATCGTGATGGTATCGTGAAGATCGCCAACCACGGAACGGGTCGCGAGATGTCCCCCGATTCTCCCAAACGCACAGTGACTTCCGAGGAAGAAAAAAATCTGCGCAAATTTCTGTCATGGGCATTTCCCGCGCTCGCAGAGGCGCCGATTGTTTACACGCGCGTGTGTATGTATTGCGAAACGCACGATGGAAATTTCTGGATCGCCCGGGATCCGGAACGTCAAGGACTAGTGATTGCCGCCGGCGATTGCGGACACGGATTCAAATTCGCGCCGGTGCTCGGGGAAATTATTGCTGATGCCGTCGAGCACAAATCCAATCCGCTCCTGGAAAAGTTTCGTTGGCGACCGGAAATACCTGTCGGCGCCAGTACAGACGTCGCGCGTTTCCGCGGAGACCATGATTAAATCTTCCAGTGGCGTGCGGAGCTGACACGCGCGTAAGCAACACCGGAAACGATGGAAGCTGGTATGCTCGGACTCTTATCCGCAACCTGCGTGAGCCAATGATGAATCGACTTTCACAATTTTGTGCGCTCAGCGCGACCCTTGTGACTTTGGGCGGCTGTAACACCATGACCGATCTCGTCACGTCGAAACTGCCAGAGAGTCATTCCGGCCGGCCGACAATCGTGGTGAGCTTGCGGAACCAGGAAGCTTATATCTACCGGGCGGGGTACATCACCGCGTCGTCCCGCATATCCAGCGGTCGCGAGGGATACCGCACTCCGACTGGCCACTTTCAGGTCATTCGCAAGGACGAAGACCATCGCTCCAGCGTCTATGGTGACTACGTTGATGATTCAGGCCGTATCGTGAAAGCGAATGTCGATAGCAGGCGTGACTCCAAACCACCGCATTCCCACTTCGTAGGCGCCCCGATGCCCTACTTTCTCGAGTTCGCGCCGGGATACGGACTTCACCAAGGTTACCTGCCAGGAGTGCCCGCATCTCATGGATGCATCAGGATGCCTTATTGGAAAGCGCGCCAGTTTTATGACGCCGCGCACATTGGGACACCGGTGCTGGTGAAGCGCTAGGCAAGGGAGCGCGGTGGTTTTACGGTTGCGCCTTTCGGCCGGAAACCATCCGCCGATACAGCGCTTCGTACTGAGGGACAACGCGATCGGCTGAGAATTTTTCAAGCACGCGAGCGCGACTCTGTTGACCGAGTTCGCGCGCCAATTTCGGGGATTCAACCAATGCATCTAACGCAGCAGCAGCCGCAGTTATATCGCCAAAAGGATATAGAGGGAAAGAATCCCCTATAACTTCTGGAATTCCGCCAACGCGAAAGGCGATGACTGGTTTACCATAAAATGCTGTTTCCAGAATGCTCAGACCGAAGCTTTCGTATTCGGACGTGTAGAGTCCAGCATCTGCGGCCTGTAAATACTCTTCCACCGCAGCTGTGTTCTGGCGAACGATGACAGTGTCACGAAGATCCAATTCGTCGAGCAGAGGTTCGTAAGGATCGAAAGAGCCGCCGGCCAAAACGAACAATCGAAGGCGTGACCGATTCTTCGACATGGCAATTGTTCGCAACAGCAGATCGATGCGCTTGACCGGTCGCAAATTCGACATGTGCACTACAAGAAATTTGTCGTTTACGCCGAGGCCGTGTCGGACTTCCTCTCGGCTTCTCTTCGGTTTATTTGGAGCAAAGAAATTCGGAATCACTTCAATCTCTCGTTTCAAATTAAAGATTTCCTGGGTTTGAGTCCGAAGGTTTTCCGAAACTGCCGTCACCGCGTCGGAATGCACGAGGGCATGCTCGATGGCGGTGCGGTAGCCGGGATCCTGTCCCAGCAGAGTCGTATCGCTTCCATGCAAAGTTGTGACGATTCGCGGAGCCGATTGTCCTACGATTTGCGAGGCTAAACATGCGGCGAGCGCATGTGGCACCGCGTAGTGAACATGAAAAAGATCGAGCTGCTGGGAACGCGCTACTTCCGCCATTTTCACCGCGAGCGGCAGAGTATAGTCGGGACACGGAAACAAGGCGTTGTCCGCAAAGTCGATTCGATGGAAATGGAGACCCTCCTGCGGCAGATCCAGGCGAACAGGTTGAGCATAACTGAACAAATAAACTTCATGACCTCGGCGGGCCAGTTCTGACCCGAGCGCCGTAGCCAAAATTCCGCTCCCGCCAATCAACGGAAAACATGCGATCCCAATTTTGAGCGACCTCGATTCCATTACAGCTCCGTATAAGCTCTATCGAAGTCAGAAATTTCGTCGCGCTTGATGAATTTCACACTGGGAGCATCGGCCTTATTAATATAATGCTGCTCGCTCGCACCGGCGACGTAATGAGTGCATTGAATCACTGATTGCATCCAACGGAATCGTGTATCGCGAGTCGGGCTGATCTGTTCCGGGCCGAATTCTCCTGGCGGAATCTCCAGAAACCGATCGCCCCCTTTGTGTAGCAAAAGTTTCCCGTCGCGGTAACGCGCGCGAACAATCTCTCCTTCGTAAGGCTGATCGACAAAATAATCTGAAACCGAGACAGCCTGCTTTCTGAACTCAGGTACACTGGACCGCTCCACTCGCACGCCTTCCAGCAATCCCATTCGCCTGTACAGCTCGAGGCAGAAGTCGGCGATATTCGAGCATTCGGTCTCCTTAAATTGTGTGACCAGAGACGGCCCAACATAGTTTGGAAGTTGGCGCGCAGTTTTCTCCTGCCATTCCGGAAGGACACGCTTGGCATACAGGGGCGAAAACTGCTTTTGAATCCGATTTTCAAACTGAAAGTTCAGGGCTACTTCCTGGTTGCTGTTTTGGTCTCGCAAAATGGTAATCGTCTCACGCGGGTCGTGATCGCTGTCGTGAAAGAAAAAGACGATTTCTCCCCCGATTTCCTTTTGGAGACGCCGCGCCGCCGTGATCTTAGCGAACAAAAACCGCTTCGGAAAAAATCCGCACGGTTGCTGGCCGAAACAAATAATCGGGTGATCCATGGCCCCCAACAAATTTCATATCCCGGCCGGAGCTTCCGTACCGCGAAAGATGGTTTGCTGCAGGACCGGCGCCAGGATTAGCACGGCCGCGCATCCGATAAAATTATACCAGAGGTACCCGATGTTCGTCGTAGCGAACAGAACGAACACCAGCGTTTGTGCAATGAGTCCGGCGAAAAACACAGCGGACCCGGTAACTCGACGAATAAAGAAACCTGCCAGAAAGAGGCCGAGGATGCTGCCGTAGAACACCGAGCCCAGAATGTTACCGGCTTCAATCAGGTTTTCCACCAGGCTGGCAAACGAAGCCACGCCAATGGCGATCAAACCCCATGCTGCTGTTAGCGCTTTCGCCGCGACGACATAATGATGGTCGCTTGCGTTTGGGCGAATCAACGGCCGGTAAAAATCGATCGCCGTGGTGGAACCGAGAGCATTCAGAATTGCTGACGTCGCCGACATAGTCGCGCACAAGATCACTGCGATCAGTAATCCGACAATTCCGTGCGGCATCTGTTGAAGAATAAAAGTAATAAATACGTAATCCGAATCCTTGCTTTTTGGATCGACACCAGCTTGCGCGAGAACCGCCTTGGTTCGATCACGTACCTCGTGTGCCTCGGCGTTGAGTTCCCCCAGCCTGGTCATGGCCGCATCACGGCCGTTTGACGGCGCACTGGAAATATTACGAATGAGATCACGTTTTTGCGCGAAGACGTTATCGAATTCCGTCTGCAAAGCGTCTAACTGCGGCGCGTAGCCGCTCGCCATCGCACGTTGGTACGCCGGCTGATTGAAATAAACAGGCGGCTTTTCGAATTGATAAAACATGAAAACAAGCGCGCCGAGCAGGAGAATGAAAAATTGCATCGGGACTTTAACCACGGCGTTGAACAGCAATCCGAGACGGCTTTCCTTGAGCGAACCACCCGCGAGATATCGTTGTACCTGCGATTGATCCGCGCCGAAGTAGGAGAGCGCGAGAAAGAAGCCTCCAATCAACCCCGACCAAAATGTGTAGCGCTTGTGCGGATCGACCGAGAAATCGACCCCCTCCAGCTTGCCCATCTTACCCGCGATCGACAGTGTGTGGTCAAACGACAGATCGGGTGATATCCGATAAACCGCGACCGCAAACGCGATCGCCATGCCGATCAAGATCACGATCATCTGATAGCGCTGAGTGATGCTTACAATCTTGGTTCCACCCACGACCGTGTAGGTGACTGCCAGCCCGCCCGCGAGCCAGATGGTCAGATTCAACCGCCACCCGAGCAAAGCGGAGAGAACAATCGCCGGGGCGTAGATGGTGATCCCAGCAGCGATGCCTCGCTGCACAAGGAACAAGAACGCTCCGAGTAGTTGGGTCTTTCGATCGAATCGCTCGCCGAGGTACTGATAAGCCGTGTAAACCTTCAGTCGCTGATAGATCGGAACGAACACGGCGCACACAACAATCAGCGCGAGCGGTTGCCCAAAATAATTCTGGATAAAACCGATGCCGCTCTCGTACGCCTGGCCCGGCATCGAAAGAAATGTGATCGGCCCCGCCTGAGTCGCGAGCACGGAGAGTCCGATTGTGGCCCATCGAATACTCGCGTCGCCCTTGAGATATTGGCCTAACGAGGCGCTTCCGCGGGTCCGCCAGAGGCCATAAAGCGGGATCGCCAAAATCGTGGCGATGAGAACGAGATAATCCAGCCGGTTCACGAAAACCGGATGGTGAAGAGATAGAGAAGCACTACCTCAACTGCAAAAAGGGAAAGCGCGAGGCCATATGCTTTGCCCCAGGAACCGGGATCTGGCTTGTCATTCTCCATTTTCATTTTCCCAATGACAACATGTTAGCAAACAACCGGTAAGCTCCTGGGACACCGGCCGGCAACTCCCGAAACCAGGAATAACTGGTGTAGATAAAGAAACCTTTGCCGACCTTCGCAACCAGCAGACCGCCATCGAGCGGTTTTTCCTTTGGATCGTTGCACGACAGGATCGGTACCCAAGCGGGATCCCATTTTTTAACAAAGTAAAGTCCACGTTCCTGAACCCATCCCTCGAAATCCTTCGATGTGATCTTGTTTGGCGAAGTCATCAGCGGATGGTTTGGCGCGAGAACACGCACTTCCGCATTTTCGTCAGTGACACGGTCGCGCGAGATTTCCAACGGATACGGCCCCAGTTGCTCAGTCTTGAGATCCGCCAGGGTGTTGTACTGAACGATCACAACCCCGCCAGCTTTTGCGTAGGCAAAGAGTTCCGGCAACCAATTGAAAATTCGATCCTGCGTGTTGTACGCCCGAATCCCTAGCACGACGGCAGAAAACTGTGCCAGATTCTCCACAGTGATATCGGATTCGCTCAAAATCTTCACCGAGTACCCGATCTGTTGGAGACTTTCCGGGATATCGTCGCCAGCACCGGGAATGTAACCGATCCGGTCGCCTTTCTTCCGAATATCTGCACGAACAAGCTTAACTTCCGACTGTGGCATCAGTGTCTGCACACCAATGTGTGGATAGGAAATTCGGACGCGCTCGAACGAATAGTCGCGGCCGTTGACTGAAACGACGGCTCGCAACATCCCTTCGCTATTCTGCTCTGGTGGTTTGACTGTAAATGTGGCTCCCATTTCGGCATTAACTCCCTTCAAATCTATCGGTACAGACGCCGGAGAAACTTCCCACCCCGCTGGCACGGTTACTCTTAGTTGTCCTTTCACAGGACCAGTAGCTGCAGTGACATGCACTGAAACAGGCTTTGGCTGGTTCGTCGCAAATACCAACACTTTGTCCGCGACCTTCGCGAAGACAGGCGGCGCAATGACCAACGGGCGCCGGAGCTCCCCGGCCACGGGATCGACCGTGCGATACCTTGTATCCACGGTGTAGCGGAGTTCCTGTCCGCTCACTTGCAAGACTACTTCTATGGGTAACTCCGGCGGATTTTCAGGCAGGCCGACCAATGTTTGATCTTCAACAGCGAAGGCGCCGAGCGTTCCAGGTTTACGAAGCCAGTACGGTTGCGAATAGGATGTATTCTCGGGAATTTTGCAGGACAGATCCTTCGTAACCATTTCGTTGGCTGGAAGAGTTGTTTCGATTTTTATCGATTCGCTGGGATTGGGGCATCGTACCTCCTGCAGTGTGACTGGAATATTGGAGCGGTTGATTGCCTCCAACTTTATTGTCGCCGTCTCCCCAGGGGTGACGGTCTCGTTGGTTGTCGACGCTTCTACATGCAAGCCGAGACATGCTGCGATGATTTCGTCCAACTCGGATTCTTTCTCCGGGATCCAGGAATCATCCTTAATTGCACTTATTGCCTGCCTTAGTTTCAATAACGCAGGAACCGAAGCTGCCGGATCAGCAGGATGGAATTGCGAAATGATCTGACGAATTTCTGACGCAATCGACTCCGAGTGTGGGACGCGCGACCAGGTCGTATCGATTCCGTCGAAAAGCGAGCTGGTCATGGGCCGGCCTTCCAACGGCTTGAAATATTCTTTTCGCGCTCCGCGTCGCGGCGGGCTGCCCACGCCCTGACTTTTGTGCATGCTCAAACTGGCGGCCGCGATTTCTGTGTACGCTTTCCCAAGAAGCGGATTGTAACCGCCCGCCTCCAGAACGGTCAGACCTGTCGGATCGAAAGGAAGATTCCGGTTCGAAAAGAAAAATGGAGACGTGTTCCAAACGAGCCGCGTCGCATGCCACGGTTTTACGAAAGTCAGTTGTTCTGGAAATCGTTTTGGGTCAGCGGCGGCCGAGAATGCTTCCAGCGCCAGAATGGATGACGCCGTGTGATGGCCATGCGTTAATTGATCCTCCGGACTGAAGCGTGTCACGATCACATCCGGTCGAAACTTCCGTATCACCCAAACCACATCGGACAGAATTTTGTCGTGATCCCAGAGCCGCAGAGCCTCTTCAGCTGTTTTGGAAAACCCAAAATCGATTGCTCGTGAGAAGAACTGTTTGCCGTGGTCGATGCGCCGGGCTGCCAGCAATTCTTCGGTTCGAATAACTCCCAGGCGCTCGCGTAGCTCCGGTCCAATCAAATTCTGACCGCCATCGCCGCGTGTAATCGAAAGATAAGCGGCGTCGTACAGTGAGCCGTTCGACCACAACGCCATGAGATTTGTGTTTTCGTCATCGGGGTGAGCCGCAATATAAAGAACTCGCCCGAGCACGTTGAGCTTTTGCAGTGCGAGTTGAATCTCGCCACCATTCATCTGCTCAGGAGACAACAACGACGGCGCATCAGCCGAATTGGCCGTGCTGACGACTGCGAACATCGCAACAACAACTGCTACGCGTCGACAGCGTTTAATGCTGTGGCGCATCACGCGTAGCGGCGCACTTTCAGGTGAGCGTCCCATCGAGGCTATCGTCCCAAGTCCGAGATAGCCGCGTTACTTATTGATGTCCTGCTTCGCCTCGAGCCGACTGATGAGTCCCTGGATAGCCTGCTTCTGTCCCTCACTAGGAGCAGCAGCTTGCGCCTGTTTCGCGTCATTTAATGCGCCGGCGAAATCACCAGCCGCAGATTTGATGCGCGCCTGAGCCAAAGATCCAAACACTCCTTGCGGAAACCGCTTGGCGACCTCTTTAAAGATCTCCATTGCTTCAGCCCCCTTTTTCTGATTCTGGAGCTGTCGACCGTATGTATACAGCTGCGGTGCAGCGGCCTTCTCGAGCGCTTTGTTCCAAGCGGTTTTCGCCTCATCCGGGCGATTCAGCGCCTTTAGGATATCGGCTTTGGTGCTGAGATTTTCGAACCTTTCCTCATTCTGAATTGAGGCATCGGCCCAACGCAAAGCTTCATCCAGATTTATCCTTTTGGTTAAACAAAATTGCGCCGCCTGGTCCGGGGCTTGCCAGGCAAATTGGCCTGCACCTTTCATTTGAGCTCGAATATTCTGCAACGTCTGCTGCGCATCGTTTACAGAGACGGTGAAAGGGACACCAAGCTTCTCCCACTTTAGCGTCACCGCCGTGGAATCTGGCTTCAAGTCTTCGAACTCAAATTCAAGCGCTTCTTCCGATTGATCGAGCGGCTTCGGTTTCACATTCACACGCAACGCATCGTCTTTCTGATCATAGCTAAAGCTGCCCCAGCCGGTGTTAGTTTTCGAAAAGATCACCGTCACCGAATCCTGATTCGGAATCATGTGCAGCCCATAAGTTCCCTTGTCCAATGGTTTGCCCTCCACCGAAACCGGATCGCTGAATTCAATCGTCGTGTTTTCGTTAGCGCCCGCGCGCCAGACTTTGCCATAAGGAACAAGGCCGCCCCAAATCTTTCGCCCGTTCACCAATGGGCGATGGTACTTGACCTTGATGTCTGTCAGGGCGATGCGCTGCTTGACCTCGGCAGCCTGGCTGGTATCAGGCAACGTCAAATCGCTTTGGGCGGAAACAGCCCCGACAAGTCCGAGAATCGCAAGACAAATACCAAATGAGTTAAGCGTGGATGTTTTCATAATTTTTTTGGGCGGATAACCCTTCTCAGATTTTCGGGGCTTCGCTAGGACATAATTACGAGATTTTCATTTCGGGGCGCGCAGGAGCCATTTAGACGGCACCAGGGCAGTTAAGAGCAATCGGTGACTCAGAGAGAAATCCTTCTCCCGCGAGCGCGGGATCAGGATGAGATCTGCAAGGAGCGGCGGACTCTAGCCCGCCGCACTCTGCTTCGGCGAACTGGAGACCGCCGTTCCTTGTTCTTTTCTTGGTTGGCGTTTGACCAGCGTGATTTGCTTGATGCGCGCTGAATCAGACGGGCTCCACGTCGCTACGTCGGGATCGTCCTTAAAAGCGTTATGGACGAGACGGCGTTCGTAGGAATTCATCGGTTCGAGCTGGAGCGAACGCCCGGTGATCCGCACACGTTCGGCCAATTCGCGAACTCGTTGCACGATGCGGTCTTCACGCATGGAACGGTAATGCTCGCAATCGACGATGACTTTTTCAGCGTCCTTGTCCCTGGCTTGCAGTAGCCGGTTAAGCAAAAACTGGATGGCTTCGAGCGTCTCCCCGTTGCGCCCAATTAGCCGACCGCTTTCCTCGGTATAAATCTGCAGCGTTGCGTTGCCACCCTCGTTACTGGTCTCCTCGATTTGCACAACGAATCCGAGATAACCAAGTATCGTATCGAGCAGATCCTTTGGCGTCATCATCGTTTCCGTTTCGCTGGTGCCTCAACTTTTTCGAGCGTCGGCGCAGGTTGTCGTTTGTTGTACCAAAATTGCAGAATGCTAAAAAGATTCTGTGCAGTGTAATATAATGCCAGAGCCGCCGCAAAATTGTAGCAGATAAATAAAAAGATCAGGGGCATGAACATCATGATCCTGCGCTGAGTGGGATCGCCCGTCTTGGGCGTCATTGCCATGAGCCAGACCTGCGTCGCGGCCATGCAGAGCGGAATAATATTAATCGGCCAACCGAGCAACGGCAGGTGCGCTATCGTGTCCGGTTGGGAAAGATCTTTTACCCAAAGAAATCTTGCGTTTCGCAATTCGACCGCCTGCCCCAGCATTTTGAAAAGGCCGAAAAAGATTGGGATTTGAATCGCCATGGGCAAACAGCCGCCGACCGGATTGATGCCGTATTGCTTGTAAAGCTTCATCAGTTCCTGGTTCATCCGCGTCGGATCGTCTTTGTACTTGTCCCTCAACTCCTGCATTTTCGGTGAGAGCAGAGCCATCCGCTGCATGGAACGGTTCGCTTTGTTTTGGATTGGCCAGAGGGTAAGTTTGACGACAGCGGTAAGAGCCAGAATCGCGAGACCGTAATCGCGCAACCAGCTGTGGAGCAGGTTCATGAAGTTGAGGAGAAACTGGCACACCAGTTTGAAAATCCCGAAGTCCATCACCTCGGCCTCATTGTGCGGAAGTTGCGCGAGGCGATGGTAAAGTTTCGGCCCGGCATAAATTTCAAAACGCGCGCTGTATGTTTGCCCCGGCTGTAATTGAAACCCTGGCATGCCAAGCGCTCCTTCGATGGCGGGCAGTTTTTGATCCGGCGCGTAATCGACCTCGAAACGCCTACCCCACACGCCAGTGGCTTTGGCTGTAAGCGGCGCCATAAGCGTGGTAAAAAATTGATTACTCACGGCGACCCATTCCGCGCCGTGAATACTCTCCTCATAATAAGATCGCGCGGCCCGTTGACCCAGGCCGAGAAATCCGCCGCTGCTGCCAAACCAACCAACATCGATTCCTTTTGCCCTTCCATCGATGCACCAGACCAGGCGCGTGAACGATGGATAATCCTTGGGATGAATAGGCGCCGCCGATCCAAGCGCCACAAAATAACCACCGTTTTGGTATGGCTTGGTCCCCCGGTTTTCGAGATCGACATCCATTTCGATGACGTAGTTGTCTTTGTTCTCCGGGGATTTTTCGAAGAAGAATTTTTTTCGAATGGCCACCTGCTCCGCCGTGGTTCGCTCAAATTGCACAACCGAATTTGATTCCGTCGATGCGGTAAACTCAGGAAGCGTTGGCTCGGCTGGCTGTTCAAGGATTGCGCCGATGGGCGCGTTCCGCGCCGAATTTAACACTACGCGTTGTCCTTTCTCGGCTATCTGCTTGAGAAGAACGGCTTCCTTGATCCCGCCCCCACGATTCGTGAGGCGCACCTCTACGTCTGAATTTCGCAGCGTTTCGATCTTCTCGGCAAAGCTAGCAACGGGCTCGGCGCTCTGCGGCGTGCCTCCTGGCGTAGCCGGCGGCGGAGGACTTTCAAAAACTTTTGGAGTTGCTGTGGGCGACGTTTGCCCTGATGCGACACTGACCGGCGCGGGTCGTGGGGGCATCTGTTTCGCAGCGTAAATCTGCCATAGCACAAGTCCGATTACGCAAAGGCTAACGACAATCCATGCAGTTCGATCCATAAACGATACGTCGTCTTTGAGCGGCTACTCAGCAGAGCCGGGCCCAATGGTCAAACTGGATTCGAGATGCTCAATGCGCATCGCAGCTAAGTTTGACGCTAAATCTTTGCTGCTCGGAATCGGATCATATCCACATCCGCCCCAGGGATGACATCGTGCGAGACGTTTTAATCCAAGCCAGCTTCCGCGGCCAATGCCATGGGTCTCTACCGCTTCGAGAAAATATGCCGAGCAAGTCGGCGTGAATCGGCAACCAGAATCGGGGCCGCAAAGCACACCCAAAACCGGCGAAAGCGTGCATTGATAAACGCGAATGATAGAACGAACCAACCAGAGCATCAGAGCAAAATAGAAGCGCGTCTCGCGAGACGCAACCATTCATCTTCCAAGGCGCGATAGCTCGCGTTCGCAGCGTCGCGCTTTGCAATAAGCACGATCCAAAGGTCTTGCCGCAGATCGTGCTGATGTCGACGGACAATCTCACGCAAACGGCGCCGAACA
>JBKPRQ010000194.1:0-17290 GCA_046734635.1 Verrucomicrobiota bacterium | reverse complement strand
AAACGGCGGACCTCCTCGAGAATGCCCTCGGCATCCAGCTTGTTCTTCAGCCGCTTCAACGCGCGATCGACGGGTTCACCTTTGCGAACGATCACTTCTGGCATCAATAATCACTCCTGACTTTGGCGATAGACTCCTAATTTGCGAGCGGGAGCCTACTCGGGGCGGGCGGCCCCGTCAAATCTACCTTTGACCCGCGTCCAAAGCACCGTCTAGACGCGAGGCCCCTGGAGTCGGGCGTAGCTGAGGAGTTGGACGTGGCCTTGGTGTTATCCTAGGCGTGGCACTGGGTGTCGGCGTAGGCGTGGGTGTCGGTGTACCCATGGGCGTTGCTGTTGGAGTTGGGGTTGGGGTTGGGGTGGGAGTAGGTGCTGTTCTGCCAGTGTCAAAGACGATTGTTCCCGTGAAATCGCTGTAATAAACGTAGTATCCAGCAAAAAGATATTTCCCCGTGGAATCCACCGCTAATTTACTCGCAACATCTGGCCCAGGCATGGTTCCCAACGATAGAAACGTGTTTGCGTCGAAGGCTATTATTCCAGGGAGAGTATGAACGGAGGCATACACCACCAAGTCGTCTGGGCTGAAGACCACTGCTTGCGGGTATGGCCCAGTGTTGAAAGAACCCATACTGGCAAAGTCGGAAGTTCTGAATTTTGCGATGTCGTAGTTATTCTGCCCTGCGCCAGTCGCAAAGCAAATGAAGTTGCCGTTATAACTCAGACTTAGATCCTCGCCGTTGCACCCGGCGTCCCCAAACAGCGACTGCAACACGACAGGATTAATGCCAGAAACGTCCATCTTATACATGCTCGCTCCACAAAGCCCGTAGTCCGCATAGTACAGGGTGTTTCGGTCCGGGCTGATTTCTAAAGAGCCACTGTAAATGTAAGGGGGGTTGCTGACACTTGGCCCCGTCGAATCACCGGTTGTCGCATCGATTTGAAATATTTGAGTCCCCCCGAGAACCCATAGCCGGTTTTGGGTGCCAAACACGACGTCTTGCGGCTGCTCCGGAAGCAGAAGCGAATCTATAACCGTTTGACTCTGCGTATCAAAAACCACCACAAAGTTTGATGTGCTATTCGCGATATAAGCCTTCGAACCGTCCGGTGAAAAGGCGAGGTTGCTCGGTCCAGATCCAACAAAAACCGTGTTCTCAACAATCAGCGTATTTGTGTTGATGATCGCGATCGAATTTTGGGACGGAATCGTCGCGTACATAAGCGGCTGCGTGGGACTCATGACGAATGAGGAGGCCGGAAAGTCGTACTGCGCCACTATATCCCCAAAGGCGGCATGGGCGTTATTCGCGACGAGTATAGTATTCAACCAACAAATTAGGCCAAGAAAGAGTTGTTTTCGATAGGGAATACCTCTGGTCCCGCTTACGATTTGTAGGGATAGTCGCATATGGAAAGCAAAGTGGGCGAATTGGATCGCAGAAATTCTGCTAAAGGCAAGAATTTTTCGGCGGTATAAGCACGTGCTTTGGCTGAATCCCTCGTTGCAGGTCGAGCGAAGGCGCCAGAGCGGCTTCAGACGGCTCAGCGCTGGGTAAGAGGATTCGCCGCCGTTGCTTTTTCGGTGATCTCGCGTCGCAGAGCTGTAGCGCCGCCGCCGCGAGCCCGCGTCCACCACAACACAATAGGCGAGGCGATAAAGATCGAGGAGTAAGTACCGACAATTACACCGATAATGATTGCAAGTGAGAAATCCCGTAGCACCGCGCCGCCAAAGAAAAACAGACAAAGGATCGGGATAAGCGTCACGGTACTCGTAAGAATGGTCCGGCTAAGTGTCTGGTTGATGCTCGAGTTCATGATTTCCTCGATCGTGCCACGGCGTCCGCCTGCCAGACCTTCCCGGATTCGATCGTAAACAACGATCGTATCATTAATGGAATAGCCGGCGATGGTCAGCACGGCGCCAATCATTGTCAGAGTAAGCTCACGCCCGAGAAGCGAGAACGTGCCGACGGTCATGAGCACATCGTGCAACAAGGCGACAATGGCTCCCACGGCAAACGCGAGTTCGAACCGAAAAGTCACAAAAATCAAGATACCGAGGATCCCCAGGCCAAGCGCGATTAACGAATTTTTTGCCAGTTCGCCCCCTACGAGCGCGCCGACGCGTTCCGAACCTTCTACCCTGAAGCCAGCGCCTGGCAGCGTCTGCATAACCTGCTTTTCCACCTGATCGCTGGTGTTCAACGGAGTGCGAATGGTGATATAACTCCGGCCGACTTGCGTGGATTCCTGAATGGAAGCGTCCGCAAGCCCGATTGGCTTGAGCGCGCCGCGCACCTGACCGATGTCGATCTTGCCAGCGGCGCTCAACGTGATGAGGTCGCCCCCGCGAAAATCGACACCAAAATTGCGTTCGCCACGCTGGTAAAAAGCGAATGCGCCAGCGAGAAGCAGCGCGAGCGAGCACATGCATGCGATAAAGCCTTTGCCGAGAAAATTGATGTTCTGCGCTGAAATCAAGTGCAGCATCGAGATGCGCTTCAGTTTTCCGGAATCGACTAACCAGCCGAGGCAATTCCGCCCCACAATCAGCGCCGTGAACAACGAAGCCAGGATGCCGAGCATAAGCGAGATGGCGAAGCCTTTCACCGGCCCGGTCGCTTTCCAAAAAAGAATCGCCGCTGTAATGAGCGTTGTGACGTTGGCGTCGAAAATGGAGCTGAAAGCCTTCTCATACGCCGTGTTCACTGCAACCTTGAGCGATTTTCCAAGCGCCATTTCTTCGCGCAATCGCTCATAAATGAGCACGTTTGCATCAACCGAAAGGCCAATGGTCAGGATAATGCCCGCGATGCCCGGCAGCGTGAGGACAAAGTGAAACATGGTCAGCGCGCCGACCAGCAGGATGAGATTGATAATCAGGGCGAGATTTGCGATGAGACCGGGAATTTTGTAGTAGACCGCCACGCAAACGAGCGTGATGGCCAGGCCAACCAAACCGGCGAGAATGCTGGCGCGAATCGAGTCCAGTCCGAGAGTAGGCGAAACGCTGCGCTCTTCCTCGATACTCACTGGAGTTTGCAATGGGTTCTGAAGCACGCTTGCCAGGCCGCGCGCTTCTTCCTCAGTGAATCTCCCTGTGATTTGCGCGTCACCGCCGTAAATGGCGTCTTGAATTACCGGCGCAGACTGGATGATTCCATCCAGCACGATCGCAAAGCGATGATGGATGTGCGCGGCGGTTATGTCGCCGAACTTTTTTGCTCCCTCGCTGTCGAACCGCAAATGGACGACCCAACCATCTCGTTCATACGAAGCGCCTGCATTCGAAACTCGATCGCCGGATAAATCGGCTTTCTTTTTGACCAGCAATCGTTCTTCCCTTGATTTTTCTTTGGCACCAGTGACGGCCTCACCGAACTCATTGGTCATCGGCCCGCCCTCGGGACTGATCTTGTAAGTTTCGATCCGGTACTCCGGCGGAATCACTTGTTTTCCTTCATCGATTTGGCGCAATCGTTCGCCGTTATCCGCGTAAACCAGACGAAACTCCAGCTTCGCCACCCGGGAAAGTTGATCGCGCGCTTCCTGGATCTTCGCGGTGTCGAGTCCGGGGATTTGCACCAAAATGCGGTCGTTCGCGACAGGACTGATTATCGGCTCGCTGACTCCAAACGTATCAATACGTTTGCGAATAACTTCGACTGCCTGGTCGAGCATGCCCTTGGTGACTTCTTTATCGCCACCTTTCAACCGAATGAGAAAGGATGTGCCGCCTTGAATATCGAGGCCGAGCGCAATCTTTTTCTGCGGCGGCCAGATCGTGACAATGCTGGAGACAACCAGCAACAGCATAAGCGTCATGGCCAGCACGCGCTTCCGCGGGCCCTGATCGGTGGCGAAATACCACCCGAACAGGACGAGCATGGCCAGTCCGGCGAGAAATGTAAGCGCAGGGGTCATTGGATTGCTAATTGCTAATTGCTTTCATTACATCGCCCCATTCAATTTTCCATGGCGCTATTGGCTATCAACTATCAGCTTTCTTTCAACACCGTCGTGACGGCCGACTTTTCCATCTCGATCTTGACGTTGTCGGCTACTTTCACCAGCACGGTATTTTCCTTCACGTTCGAGATTAAACCGTGGATCCCGGCATTGGTCACGACACGGTCCCCGGTTTTTAGACTTGCGATTAATTGTTGTTGCTGCTGCTGCCGCTTTTTTTGCGGCCGGATCATCACAAAGTACATGATGACGAAAATGAAAATCAGCGGCACAAAAAATGAGCCGATGCCGCCACCCGGCATCTGTTGAGGAGCCGCGCTTTGCGCCTGAGCAAGAAACATCTGAAACATATTTAGAATTGGAGAGCGCACCTTAAACGCGAAAGCGTCCCCTGCAATCGTTCTTTCACTTCGCTCGTATTTATTAAGACGCGATAGTCTTTCTAAAATGGATGGCGAAGACTGGAGGCAAGGGGATTCGAACCCCTGACCTTCTCATTGCGAACGAGACGCTCTACCAACTGAGCTATGCCCCCGTCGAAGCGTGCAAGCTAGCATGAGGACGAAATTCTTCCAGCGGGCCGAAAGTTCTCTGCTTGGAGGACCCAACGAAAACTTTACGGCTTAAAGCCCTCAAGTTTTCAGAGGAACCACGGTACACCCCACCAGGTGATTCCTAGTGGGAAATGCGAAAGTCAGCCGGAAGAAAAGGCTTTGTGCCGCTCGTGGTGCCACCGGAATCATGTGTGGCATCCGCTGCACCAACGGCAGCCGACGGCGAGGGAATTGGCTGCTGTCCTTTGCTTTTCAAAGATTCGTTTAAGGCCGGGAGGTCTTTGGCGAGTAGTTGATCGAACTCTTTTGTCACATCGCTCAACTCTCGTTTCAGCGCATCGATATATGCAATCTGGTAGCCGCCGGGTTTTCCTTCGTAACTGAGAATCGCTCCGTAAAGCTGGTCAGTGTGCTCTCGCAATCGTTCCTCCCCCGTGATCGCTCCTCCTTCTGTGGTGGCGACAATTTTTTTGCGGACCGAATCCACTTTTCCGTCGAAATCGGACATCTCCTTGCGAAGCGGATCCCCGTCGGGTAATCCCGCCATTGCGGGACTTTGCGCCAACGTCTTGCGCAAGGTCACAATGCGGTCCATGAGCGCGCTTTCTTCATCAAAAAGCGAATGGACTTTCATCGCGGCATCGAATTGCGTCTTACGATCCGCAGTGTTGAATTTGGCCCGGCGATCGGAACCAACCGTCAACTTGGTTTCCGAAGCTTTTCCCGCCTTTGTCAGGCGCACCGTGTAAACGCCGGGCACCAGACGCGGACCTCGCACTCCAGCGAAGGCAATCTGCGCGGCCGGTGGTACGCGCGGCGGCTTCACACGCATCGGCCAGGTCACACGATTCAATCCTGGGCGTTTGCTCGCTGGCAATTCATCGATGACTCGCCCCGAAGAATCCAAAACTTCCAGCTTCAATTTTCCGAACAAATGACGCTCGCGCTGGTAGTAATTGATCACGGCGGCGTCGGGCGGATTATCACCAACAAAAACCGCGTCGCCAGTAGACCATCCGCCCGAGCCTTCAATCCGCTGCTGCACAGGACGCGCCGAAACGAACGCGACATCCTGCTTCAACAAATCCGGGGTCAAAGCGCGCAACGGGGTGATGTCGTCAATGATCCAAATGCCGCGACCATGCGTTGCAAGAACCAGATCGTTATCGCGCGGTTGAATTGCCAGATCTCGAACGGCGACTGCGGGAAAATGGTTACCTTTAAATTGCGCCCAGTTTTTTCCACCATCGATCGAGACCCAAAGCCCAAACTCGGTCCCGAGAAAGAGCAGCTCTGGCTTCACCAAATCTTCCTTGATCACATGAGCGTATCCGCGAACGCCTTTAATGTCCTGAGCGCTTACGAGCGGCGTCCAGGTCTTACCGTAATCGGTTGTTTTGAAAACATACGGCGTCATATCGCCAAAAGTATGTCGATCAAACGCCGCGTAAGCCGTGCCGGCGTTGAAGTTGCTCGCCTGCACCCAGCTGACCCATGAATTTTTCGGCAGACCTGGGACATTGCCGACGACATTGGTCCACGTCTTGCCGCCGTCACGAGTGAGTTGAAGGTTGCCGTCGTCGGTGCCGACCCAGATCAGCGATTTGTCCTTCGGCGATTCGCTGATCGAGTAAATCGTGGTGTGCATTTCGGCCGAGGAATTGTCCACCGTGACGCCACCCGATTGCTCCTGTTTCTGTTTTTCCGGATCGTTAGTTGTCAGATCCGGCGAAATGCGTTCCCAAGTCTGGCCGTGATCGCGCGAGCGAAAGAGAAACTGTGAGCCGATGTAAATCGTCCCCTTTTCGTTAGGCGAGAGCGCGATTGGCGTATTCCAGTTGAACCGGAGCTTTTCCTTGTAATTCGGTCGCGGTTTGATGTTGCGAGCTTCGTGCGTGTTGCGATTTACCCTCGCGATCTCGCCACCCTGATACTCGGCATAAATGTAATCGGGATCGGCGGGATCGGGAAACATCCAGAAGCCGTCGCCGTTGTACATGTTTTCCCACTGCGCGTTGGTGATACCGCCGGGATGTTGTGATTCTCCAACGAAAGAGCTGTTATCCTGCAAACCGCCGTATACGCGATAGGGATCTTTGTCGTCCACGCTGACATGATAGAACTGCGAGACTGGGAGGTTCTCGGCTTTCCACCATTTTGAGCCGCCGTTGTAGGAGTACCACATGCCGCCATCATCGCCGGAGAACACGATCTGCGTGTTGGTTGGATCGATCCAAACATCATGCACGTCTCCATGCATTCCCCCGAATCCGCCGACGACCGCGAAACTTTTGCCCGCGTCGTCGCTCACAATCATCGAACCATCAGTCTTGAAAATTCGGTTGGGATTTTTTGGATCGACAATCAAATTCGCGAAGTAGAACGGCCGCCACACCATCCACTGACTCTTGTCTCGCTTGTCCCAGGTTGCGCCACCATCGTCGGAGACGAAGAGCGCACTTTCGGGCGATTCCACGAATGCGTAGACACGCTTGGGGTCCGAAGGCGCGATTGCCACCGCTAGGCGTCCGTACGGTTTCTTGGCGAAACCTTTGTTGGTCTCCGGCGTAATCTCCGTCCAAGTATTGCCGCCGTCAGTAGAACGAAACAGGCCACTGGCCGAAGGCGCTGTAGGACTTTCGCCGCCTGACCGATACTCCCAGCCTTTGCGCCGGAAATCCCACATCGTTGCGAACATGATGTCCGGGTTTGCCGGATCGATTGCGATATCAGTGCATCCGGTCGAAAGATTTGCTCCCTTTAGGACCTGGTTCCAAGTTTTGCCATCGTCCGTGGTTTTATAGAGCCCGCGATCCGGCGAATCGCTCCACAGCGCGCCAGGCACAGCGGCAAAAACTGCGTCGCCCTTCGGGCTCACCTCGATCTTTGCAATGCGCTCGGATTTTTCCAGGCCAGAATGCGCCCATGTTTCGCCGCCGTCTGTTGATTTGTAGATTCCGTTGCCGATGGAAACGCTGTTGCGTGTCCATGGTTCACCGGTTCCGACCCACACGTTTTTAGAATTTTTCGGGTCGAGCGCGATCGCCCCGATCGATTGCACGGGTTGCTCGTCGAAAACAGGTCGATATCGCGTCCCGCTATCGTCGGATTTCCAAACCCCGCCACTAGCCGCGCCGACAAACAGCGTGATCTTGCCAGAGGGTTCGCGC
Organism: Verrucomicrobiota bacterium; assembly: GCA_046734635.1. Taxonomy (GTDB): domain Bacteria; phylum Verrucomicrobiota; class Verrucomicrobiia; order Chthoniobacterales; family UBA10450; genus Udaeobacter. The sequence goes on along the minus strand of JBKPRQ010000194.1, from coordinate 9,589 downwards.
GTTCCCGCGATGGCTGAGACGCGTCCGCTCATCGTCGCGGAACCTATGTTGCGCGCGCCGAGCCCGGAGATGGTTGCCGAATTGAATGGCGCGTCTTCGGCGCCCACAGGCATCGCGCAAAGAAAAAGCAATGCGAGGACGCATCGCACGATGGCAGGGACGCCCCGCTGGGGCGTGTCGCCGCGGCGACCGCAGCGCGCCGTCCCTACCAGTGTACGGGCGCACTCGGGACGCTTTTGGTGATTTAACATTCTCATTTACTAATCAGCGCTTTGGTTGCGGGAGAGCTATTTGACCGGGGAAATGAAATATTGTGTCATCCACCGGCACATTGGCTTCGACTTTATCGATAATTATCCTTTGCTTGTCGGGCGCTCCCTTGCGTCCGGACTCGATTGACGTTGGAATAAATACGCCGCCGGCTTTTTCGTAATCGCCCAAGTCGGTCTCGACTTCCTCGTATGCGCCATGTCTGGTCCGTTGTGTTAAGACACGAATCTCCAGAAAGTGATCCGGATCCAGATAGACAAAACTTACGTCGCCGTTCTTCCGTGTGACTTTCAACTTGTGCGCTGGGGTCCCATCAACGTCTTCGGTTCCCAGATACTCCACCGTATTTCCTTTTGCCTGCCAATCGACCAATGGCCCATCTATCTCCGCATCTTCAACGAGCGCTTTGACATCATCGCCCGACATTCGTTCCGGATCTCTGCGTCCAAAGAATGGTGAGACTCTCCACCCTTCCTTGCCGTCATACGCTTCGATTTGAGTCATCCCTTGAAGAGACGCTTCGCTGCGCACTTCATCGGGCCGTTTCTTGATTTGCATGAACGTCAATTGAATTTGCCCTTCCTGCACAAGAAGTTTGCCGGTGAGGCGCACTGTTTGTAGGTCATGCACCGCAGCAGCACCGCCTTTCGCTTCGATGTTTTTGGTAACCAATTCATCCACCGTCGGCTGACTTTTGTTTTGAGCGAAAACTTCTGAAAGAACAAGAGCGGTGGAGATGAAAGCGATTAGAAGACGCAGATGCATACCAATTTTAACGATGAATAGGAGACACCACAGCTGCACCAATGTTCAAACCAGATGGCAATGCAAGTTGTTCTGGAAAAAAAATATTGTGAAGGCCGCTGAGGCAATTTTCGTGTCCGGAATTGCCAAAGACGATTAAAGTCCACACCAGGAAATAAATCGTGCCGTCAGCCAGAAAACACAGAACCGCAGCTTCGCGCCGCTCTGCTGTAGAGGAACGGCAGCATGAATCCGGTAAAAGAAGATCCGCTTCTCCCTATGCCCCTGTCGTGCCCGGCTCAAGGCAATTCAATGGTGGCGTTGTCTTTCTGTGCATTGTCGCTACCGCCATGCTTTATGCGGGGGATCTTAATCTGGGCTTTTTCAGAATCGATGACCAACAGTATGTCGTCAGCAATCCGTGGATACAGGGGGTAACATGGAAGAACCTCGTTCAGATTCTATCCAATCCTTACTACCTCAACTATTCCCCTCTTCATTTGTTATCCTACACCCTCGATTACGCCGTCGGCGGTTTGAACGCGTATGCTTTCCATCTATCAAGCAACCTCTGGGCCGGAGTTATTGCCGGCTTTGTATATCTCGTTGCACTCGCACTAACACGACAACGCATAACTGCTGCGGTTGCCGCCCTGTTGTTTATTGTTCATCCCGCACACGTAGAACCGGTCGCGTGGATTTCAAACCGCAAAGATCTGGTGGCTGCTGCATTTGTGCTGCCTTGCTTCCTGGCATACCTAAAATACAGACAGCGCAGTGCAAGAGGCTGGTACATCGTTTCACTTTTGCTGTTTGTTATCGCACTGCTGGGAAAACTATCCGTCGCCGCTTTCCCGGCTGTGTTACTCGTTCTCGACGTCGTAGTTGAAAAGCGGACAGTCAGCCGGTCGCTCATTGACAAGGTTCCATTCGTTATTTTAACAGCCTTGGTAGCCCTGTCGGTACAGCACGCACAACCGAGCACTGGCTTGCAGTTCGACCCAGCCATGCATGCCAAGGCGTTTGTCCAGAGTTTGTGGCTGCTTAGCGGGTTTGGCAATTATGTTATTTATCGTCTGCCTCCCGCACCGGGAGGTGCGTTTTCCCAGTTAGTTGGACTAACTACCCTGGGTGGCTTGTTTGCGTTGCCCTGGCTCCTGCGCAAACGCCATCCCACAACGACTGTGTCAATTTACTGGATCTTGTTTACCTATCTCCCGACACAGGTTCTGCCATTCAGTTATCCAGTGGCTGACCGCTACCTTTTCTTGCCATCAGTAGGCGCGGTGATTCTCATTGCCTGGTTGTTGATCCAGGTAACAAATTACCTGCCAAGGTGGAAGGTCGCCGGTGCAACAGCGCTAGCTGTGGTAGTTAGCGCCATCTGGTTCACGAAAACCGTTAGTTATTTGTCCGAATGGCAGGATCCGCGATCGGTGTGGTTCGCTGCAACACAGAAGTCAGAGGACGTTCATGTGTATTACGAGCTCGGGTGGGAATATCGCGAGAAAGCAGCGAGCTTTGGGTTGCACCCAAGAAATGCTCCGCTTCCTCCGGAAGAAGCTAAACGTTACGCTTCCGTTGTTTGGAAAGGTGATCCGCGCCTTCCGCAATTACTGACGGAATTGGGAGACAACCAGCATAGCGGACCGGTTGAGAAAGCGTTCAAAGAATATTTGCTGGCAAAAGCGACGGAAAATTTTGATGACGCCCTCACAAGAAAGGGGGCGCACATCATGCCGGATCTCTTTCTCAGCCGTGGCGTCTGTTTCCTCGACAAAGGTGATATGGAGTCTGCAAAAAAGGAATTCCTCGCGGGGGTCGATGAAACATCCGCTTTGCCATATTCTGAGGGCCAGCAGGAGGCCTTGATCGCCTGTCATTACAACCTCGCAGTTGCAGAACAAGGACTCGGCCATTCTAAGGAGGCGTTGTCGTGGGTCAGACTAGCGGAAGAAGAACAGGACAAACTCGGTAGAACTGTGCTCCCCGAAATCACTCCTGCTCGTCAGAAGCTCGAGTCAATGGCAACAACGCTCCCCTAGCCGCGGTACGATCGTTTCAAAGCATACGCGCCGCGGCAAAAAGTGAATCTCCCCCGTGCGAATTTCAAATCGTTCAGTTATTCGGAGCGCAACGCGATGATTGGGTCGACGCGCGACGCGCGGCGCGCTGGAATCCAGGAAGCCAGCAACGTGGCGCCGAACATGAGCCCGCCAACCGCCAGATAAATTCGTGGATCGAGACCCTTCGCTTCGAAGAGCAGGTTTTGCAGAACGCGTGACACCGCCATCGCGCTCACTAGCCCGATGACCGAGCCGATCACGAGCAGGTGCATTCCGTGCGAAAGAATGAGCGTTCGGATCTGCGCCGGCCTCGCGCCGAGAGCGAGCCGGATTCCGATCTCGCGCACACGTTTGACTGTTGTGTAAGCGAGCAATCCGTAAAGACCGATCGTCGCGAGCAAGAGCGCCAGACCCGCAAACACTGAGAACAGAAAACTGAGCAAACGCTGACTGCCCCAGCTTGCTTGCACTCGATCGATCATCGGCTTCGCATCGAAAACCGGCAGCGAAGAATCGGTGGAGACGATGGCGTCGCGAATCGACCGCTCGAGTTGCGCAGGCGCCATGGTCGACCTGACGAACAATGTCAGGCCGGTTCGCTGGGCCTGGCCTAACGAACAGTAAATCACCGGCAGTGGCGCCATCTCGTCGATCGCATGAAAACGCATGCGCCCGACAACGCCGACGATCTCACTCATTACCCAGCCTTCCTCGTCATTACCGGCGTCAACTCCAATGCGCTTGCCTATGGGGTTTTCGCCCGGAAAATATTGTTCGGCCATCGCCTGATCGATAATCACGACGCGCGGTGAGTCTTTGGTGTCGCGCTCGTTGAACGTGCGGCCGCGCAACAACGGCACTTTGAGTGTTGAAAAGTAATCGCCAGCGACGGCTTCAAGATCGCTGTTTAACATGTCCGAAGGCTGCGGTCGTGCATTCTCTTCGCGCCAAAAACCGGTTTGCCAGCCGCCCATCAGCGGGCCGTTCGAGCTGAGAGCAGCCTTTTGCACACCGGGCAACGCCCGAACTTTGTCGAGCAGTGTCTTCGCGAATCTGTCGATCTTGTCGCGGTCGTCATATTTTCGCCACGGCAATTCAAACCGGGCAGTGAAGAGCGCTCGCGGTTCATAGCCTAACGAGAGCGATTGCAGGCGCGAAAAACTTTTCAAAACCAGGCCTGTCGCGACCAACAACGTAAGCGTCAGCGCGATTTCGCTAATGACCAGCCAGTCTCGCACGCGTTTGGCAGATGGCGGATCGCCGCTGCTCACCGATCCCTCTTTGAGAGCGAGCTGAACATCCGCGTGCGAAGCCCGCCATGCCGGCCACAATCCAAAGAGCACGGTCGTAAGTGACGCAATCAAGAAGGTGAAACCCAGCACCCGGACATCGAAGGAAACTTGTTGGAATCGCGAAACGCTTTCCGGACTCAGCGCAATCAATCCATCGCGTACCCAGACGGCAAAGAAGAATCCCAATGTTCCGCCGAGAAGTGAGACCAGGAAACTTTCGATCAAAAGTTTTTTGACAATTTGGCCGCGCGTGGCTCCGACAGCGGCGTGTATCGCGAATTCCCTCGCCCGTGCCGCTCCGCGGGCGGCGAACAAATTGGCCAAATTCGCGCACGCGATCAACAACACGAGAGCGACAGCTCCGAGAAGCAATCCGAGATTCGTCCGGTACGCGCCGACCAGATTTTCCAGCAACGGCGTAACGACTGCAGTCTCTCCCTTGTTCGATTCGGGGTAGGTTTTCTCCAGACGCGTAGCGATCGCTTTCATTTGTGCGCGCGCTTGAGTGACCGTGACGCCAGGCTTGAGTTTGCCCCAAATGTAGATCATCGGGTGAATCGACCGGTTCATCCAAGCAGGATTGTTGCTGCGCCGCATCATCGACAACCAGACGTCGGTATCCTGCGGCGAGGTCACCTGCGGCGGCATGACGCCGATGACAGTGAAATTTTGATCGTGTAAAGTGATCGCGCGACCAAGCGCGCCCGGGTCGGCATTAAATACACGTCGCCACAGACGATCGCTGATGACGGCTACTGGCGGCGCGCCGACTTTGTCTTCGTCTTCGCTAAATGTACGGCCGAGCTCCGGTGACAGACCTACGATATTGAAAAAATTTCGCGTGACCGACGCGCATGACACCCGTTCCGGATCGCGACCAGGGATGCCGCTCAAATTGCGTGATTCCTTGTGGGTTGCTGCGAGATGTTCGAATACCGTGTTGTCGTTTTGCCAATCGAAATAATCCGGGAGAGCAACCGAGTAATCCTGGCCGGGACTGGAGGATTCGTTCAACACCATGATGCGATCGGCATCCGGGTAAGGCAGCGGCCGGAGCAGAACAGCATTGACGATGCTAAAAATCGCAGTGTTCGCGCCGATCCCGAGCGCCAGTGTCAAAATCGCAATCGCCGCGAAACCCGGCGTCTTGCCCAGCATTCGCAACGCGAATTTGCAGTCGCTCAACATATTCTTTTGCTCATGCTCGACTAGTTAACGACTGACGATCTCCGACGATGCGGGTTTGATCGTGATATTTCCGACGGATGTCTCTAGCTTCACCGATTTTCCGCCGCCATTCAGTTTACCGCGCAAATGCTCGCTATCGACCTCGGTGGTCTCAAGCGGCAAACCGCTGAAGATTTCGCCGACGCTGGTGCTCGCGTCGATGTCAACGCCCGCGGTTGCTGACAGGGACACGTCAACGTTTCCCGCGCTCGTTTGCAGCTTCACATCACCCACCACATCATCAGGAATTGAAGCGCTGATAGATCCGCCGGACGTCTTGCCGATGATTTTGCCTGTGATCCGCTGCAAACTGAGATTTCCACCGCTGGTCCTGACTTCGGTGTCGCCGGAAAAATTGCGAACTTCGATCCGTCCGCCTGAGGTTTTGGCATTTAAAGAGCCTATTCCATCCGCTACGGTTATGTCGCCGCCGCTCGTTTCGATCTTGATCGGACCGCGACAATCCTCGACCTCGATCGAGCCACCGCTCGTGTTCGCGCTAAGGGTTCCCTCTAAATGGTTGAACGCCAGTTTACCGCCACTGGTTTTCACGGTCACATTTCCCGTAATCTCTGCAGCGGTAACATCGCCGCCCTCGGTGTGAAGGTCGGTCTCAAATTTCTTCGGCACGTGGATCGTGTATTGACCGTGCGTTTCTGAGTGACCGAAATTCCACCAGTTCTTGTTCGAACTGCGTGCCCGCACCGTGATGACATTGCCATCCTTGGTGATGGTGACGGTGGTGGCAGAAAAGTACTCCTTCTCCCTTGCCTCAGCGCCGAAGTCGATCTTGCGATGGGCTTCCAGCGCAACCTTGTTATCGGGGCCGTTGGTCACACTAATCGTTCCGAAATCGACGTCGACGATCAGCTTACCGCCAGGCGCCGCATCAACTTGCTGATTGATATTTTCTTCGGATGCAGCCGAAGCTGTGAGAGCCAGAATGAACAATAAGAATGAAGTTCGAAGAAGAGTAAACATGGTGTGTTAGTGGGTTAAGTTTTGTAGGGGCCGCAGGGCAAACTTGAAATCTTTCATGTTTTTAGTAGGCAATCACTCGTAACGCAGCGCCTCCATTGGATCGACAGCCATGGCGCGACGCGCCGGGAAATATGTCGCGATCAGTGCGGCAACGCCCAACACGACGGTGACGATCACGTAGATTGAAATGTCATTTGCGCTTACGCCGTAGAGTAGACGCGACATCAAGCGAGTGACACCGAGCGCCCCGAAGATACCGGCAAGCAGACCAATGCCGATCACAGCAAAGCCCTGACGTAGAATCATTGTCAGCATGTCGATCTTCTGCGCGCCCAGAGCCATGCGGATGCCGATTTCTTTGGTGCGCTGCGCCACGCTATAGGCGATCACTCCATAAATTCCAATCGCAGCCAAAACCATGGCGACGCCGGCGAAACAACCGAGTAGCATCATGTTGAATCGCGGTTGCGCCAAAGTAACGCCAATGTGTTTCTCCAGCGGTTCGAGAGTTGGAACAAACAGATCGCGGTCAAACTCGTGCACGATTGTGCGCAACGCCGCTTGCAATCCAGCGGGATCAGCCGCAGTCCGAATGACAACATCCATACGACGCTGCGGATCTTGTGAAGCTGGAATGTAAAATTCAGGGAGCGGTTGGATCGCGAGCGACTCATGACGTGAGCCGCCAACAACACCAACGATTTCCTTCGGCGGCAAAGGCTGATTGTTTTCACCGTGGGTCAGAATGATCTGCTGACCGATTGCGTTGCCGCCGGGAAAATAACGTTGAGCCAACACGTCATTTATGACCACTACTGGCGGAGAATCCTTGGCGTCACGCGCATCAAACGCACGCCCGCGCAGGACCGGCGTGTGCATCGCACGAAAGTAATCCGAGGTGATGGTCAGATGCGATGCCACCAGTTCCTGTCCGGCCGGACGCGGAGGCTGACCAGCAATGGAAAATGTCGATCCAGCGTCGTTACCCGAGAACGGCATCGGAAACGCGCCACCGGCGGCCTCAACACCGGGCAACGCCGCGAGCTTGGGCAACATTTGTTCGAAGAATTGCCGATGCTTTTCCGGTTCCGGGTACTTCGCCTTTGGCAAAATCAGTTGAACAACGGCAACGTGCGAAGGGTCGAACCCGGGTCTAGTCGAGCGAAGATTCGCGAACGTCTTGATGAGCAAGCCAGCGCCGGCCAGGAGCAGCAGCGAAAGCGCCACCTGCGCAATGACCAGGATGCGGCGCAGATGATGTGACTCGGGACCGACCGCGCCGCGGCTCCCCGCCTGAAGCGATTCGCTAATGTTCGGTCGCGTCAATTGCAACGCTGGAATCAAGGCGAAGACAAGCGTACTGACGATTGCTGCTACGAAAGTGAAGAGGAAAACCGGGCCATTAATGGCGGCTGACGCGAGTCGCGGAACATCTTCCGGACCGAAAACACGCAGCAAATCGATCCCCCACCATGCGAGAAACAAACCGCCACATGCGCCGAGGCTCGACAGTAAGAAGCCTTCGCCAAGAAGTTGCAAAACGATTCGGGCGCGACTCGCTCCGAGCGCTGTCCGAATCGCGATCTCGCGTTGGCGGGCAGTGGCGCGAGCGAGCAGCAGATTGGCGACGTTGGCGCAAGCGATCAACAAAACAAAAACAACGGCCGCGAAAATCGTGACGAGTGCGGGCCGAACGTCTCCGACCAGATCGTTGTGCAACGACAAAACGCGCTCGGAGCGGCCAGTGTTTGATTTTGGATATTGTTGTTCCAAACGCGCGGCGATGGTCTTCATCTCAGCGTCGCATTGCTGAATCGTTACGCCTGGTTTCAATCGACCCACCATGCGAATGAAATGACTGTCACGATTGTTCACGTACTCCGGCACGAGCGGATGCAACGGGATCAAATAATCCGCGCGCTCGCCTTCGACTGGAAATCGAACACCGGGCGGCATGACGCCGAGCACCGTATAAAGGCGCCACGACAAACTGATTTGCTTTCCCACGATGTCGGGGTCGCTGTTGAAAAAAGTTTTCCAAGCGTAATCAGTCAAAACCACGACTTGCGCATCGACGTTGTCGTCCTCCCGGGTATAGGGGCGGCCGCGAGCGGGTGGGATTGCCAGGACCGGGAAAATATCCGACGTGATGGCGACACCGTAAAGCTGTCGCGATTCTTCGCTGCGATTCAGCACCGCGCCAGTGCGGGTGAAAGCCGCCAGTCCCTGCAACGTTTGTGATTGATCGCGAAAATCGACATAATCAGGAATCGATTCTGTTTCTTTTTCGAGATTGTCGCGAGCCACATAAGACCAAACTGCTACGAGCTCATTCGGTTTTGGAAATGAAAGCGGGTGGAGCAACACGGCGTCCAATACGCTGAAAATCGCGGTGTTCGCTCCAATACCGAGCGCGAGTGTAATGACAGCGATCGTCGTGAAACCCGGTGCCTTCACCAGCATGCGCAAAGCAAATTTTAGGTTGGCAAACATGGAGCTCCTTCCCAATCGACCGAAATCACTCGTAACGCAGCGCCTCCATGGGATTGACGCGGGTGGCGCGGCGCGCGGGAACAAAACAGGAAACAGCTGCAACGAGCGTCAGTAATCCAGCCACCGCGAAATAGATCGTCGGGTCGAGCGCGTTCACCCTGAACAAAATGTTTTTCAAGGCAGCGGCTACAAAGACTCCGAGTAGTAGTGCAACTCCGCCAGCGCCAAGGACAAGACCAATCGCGAGTTGCCAAGCGCCCTGCGTCATCACCATTCGGAAAATTCGCGCGGCGTCAGCCCCTAGTGCCATTCGAATTCCGAACTCCTGCGTGCGCTGGTTCACCGAGAAACTCATCACACCGTAAAGTCCGACGGCTGAGAGAATGAATGCGACGATTCCGAAAATCGTGAACAACGTCGCGATGATGCGATTGGCAGAGAGAATTTCATTGTGAAATCGTCCCGGCGTTCCGGCAAAATAAGTCGGAAGGTTTGAATCGAGCTCGGCAACCGCTC
>JBKPRQ010000193.1:0-23018 GCA_046734635.1 Verrucomicrobiota bacterium | reverse complement strand
TCAACGTGGTGCGCATCACCATGCCGCCCTTGCGCGAACGAAAGGAAGATATTCCGATTCTGGTCCGGGGATTCTTGCGCCACTTCTGCAAAGCAAATGACAAACCCCTTCTGGATCTGACACCTGACGCAATGGATGCGCTCCTGGGCTACGACTGGCCCGGCAACGTTCGCGAGCTGCGCACGGCCATCGAACATGGAGTGGTGATGGCCACGGGGTCAAAGATCACGTTGCGCGATTTGCCGATGGCCGTGCGGCAGTCAGCAAAGTCAAAATTACCCGGTGGAGTTTCGGCTCAGGCTTTCGGCGAAAAGACGAGTCCGCTCGATCTACATGAGACAGAAAAAAAATTGATCGCTCAGGCACTTTCGGCCACCAGCGGCAACGTGACCGCTGCAGCCAAAAAACTAGGTATCAGCCGGCGCACTTTGCATCGAAAGATCAACGAAATGAATGCTGCGAACGAGGGCATGCACGAAACAGGCACGGCATAACCGGAGTCGGCTTGTCTCCTCACTGGCGAGCCACATCTCAATTCATTTTGGCGCCAGAGAGGCAACGATCTTTTCAAAGCGGGGGTCGCCGCGCAAGGGATCCCAAAACGGCAGGAGCTTTAATTGACCATAGCTGATGGGGCTCGGCGGTGGGATGGCAATGGGCAGTTGCTCACACGCGAGATCCTTGTCGCCAACCCAAGCAGCAATCATCGCGAGATACTCGATCATGAGAGGACCGTTGATCGCATCCTTTTCGACGGGAAGAAGCTCTACCGCTCGGCGGCCTTCGCGCAGCGCTTCTTCCTTTCTGCCGAGACCGGCGTCGATCAAACCCAACACACACAGCGCTGGTCCGTAATTTGGTTGGGCTTGGACGACTTTCTCCTGCTCCTCGCGCGCCTCAATAAATGCAGCGCTGGCTTTGCTATCGTCGTTGCTCATTCTAGCAATGACGCCTTCGATCAACGGACGATTTAGGTGAACGGCGTAATCAGTCAGCGGTATTTCGCCGAAAGCGTCCAATGCGTTTCGTGCCGCAGCTATGTCGTCCTCCGCCAGCGCGCAGCTCAGCCAGTCGTTCGCGACACTCGGCAGGGCAGCGGGGTTTGTAGCTCGAATGGATTCAATTGCTTGATGCAACGGCCGGGTATCGGCTTTCCAGTGAAACTGGACCGCCGCGAGCGCTACTTTCGTATCTACATCGGCCGGCTCGATCGCCAACGCTCGATCCAGCACCGCTATTTCTTCGGGATAGCGCCGGAGAACTCCGTAACTGAGCGCGATCTGCTGCAAAAGAAAAAAGTTGCGCGGGTCGAGTTCGATGGCGCGCTCCAGATTTCGTGTTGATTCTTCCCAGCGGCCCTGGCGTCTCTGGATGTAACCCTTCACTGCAAATACTCGCGAATCGTTGGGAAGGCTTTGCCGCGCAATGTCCAGTTCCGCGAGAGCACCATCGTAGTCGAGATGGCCGTGATAAAGATTTTCAGCTCGCGCAAGGTGTGCTTCACCTGCGTCCGGGCGAAGGCGAAATGCGGCCTGCGCCGCAGCTTCCGCTAATGCCAGCCGTGCCGGAGTGTGATCAAGTCCAAAGAAGTAAAGCAAGCCGTGGGCATGAACCAGTTCGCAATACGCTTCGAAAAACGACGGGTCGCGCGCAATTGCCTGATCCAAGAGATCGGCCGCCTCGAGCAATTTTGCTCTCGCGGCACTACTGAAACTCGTCAGAAGGAGATTTTTGGCCTGGGTGTAGAGGTCAAAGGCAGCGAGATCGTCTGTCGGCTTCCGCTCAATCGCCACTTTCTCAGCAGTTGAAACTTTTACGCGCAGTTGTTCGGCGACTTTTTGCGCGATCTGGGTCGGAATCGCGAATGCTTCCTTGATGTCGCGATCATATCCGTCCGCCCAGATTCCTGTGTCCGTGCGAGTGTCCACCAACTGCGTGTTGACATGCACTTTGCCGCCGTCACGGCGCGCAGTTCCTTCCAGCACATGTGAAACTCCAAGCGCGCGCCCGATCTGACGCAGGTCCCGTTTGCCACGATATCCCATCACGCTGGTACGGCTGATCACTTTGAGATCGGCGATCTTTGCCAGCTTGGTTAAAATGTCATCCTGGACGCCGTCCGCAAAGAAGGCGTCCTCTTTGTTGTCGCTCAAGTTTTCAAATGGAAGCACGGCGATTCCTGCGGGTATCCGCCGGACTGATTCGCGTTCCCAAATCATCAGGCTTAATCCGCCTGCGAGAATGAGCGACAAAGCGATCAGGGAGGCGATTATTCGATTCCGCTGCACCCATTTTCGGATGTGCGTGCAAAAGCCACTGCGTTTCGCGCGGATTGGTTCGTGTCTTAGCCAGCGTTCAAGGTCTTCGGCAAGGCCCAGTGCTGACGAGTATCGGCGCCGCGGATCTTTTTCGAGACATTTCAGGCACACAGCAGAAAGATCGCGATCGACGTTCCGGTTTAACAGACGCGGTTGCCGCGGCTCCGAATCCAGCAATAGATGGATCGTTGCGTAAGTTGTGTCCCCGGCAAAAGGCGGCCGACCTGTGAGCAGTTCGTAAAGGACCGCGCCAAGCCCATAGACGTCGGTTGCGCTGCTGACGCCTGCATTGTTACCCACCGCTTGTTCCGGTGCCATGTAACTCGGCGTGCCCATTATTTCCATTGAGCCGGTGACCGTACTTCCCTGTTCGACTAATCGCGCCAGGCCGAAGTCGGTCAGATGTGGTTCGCTGTTTGCATCCAAAAGAATATTTCCCGGCTTGATGTCTCGGTGCAGAATTCCGTGTTCATGTGCGTAATGCACGGTGCGCGCCACTTTCGCGATGAGCTCTGCCGCCCAACGGACCGATATCGAACCGCGATCGATCACTTCGTCCAGACAATCGCCTTCGACGAACCGCATGCTGAAGTAGTATGTGCCGTCGCGCTCACCGACTTCGTAAACTGGAACGATCCCCGGGTGATTTAGTTTCGCCGCAGCTTCCGCCTCCCGACGAAGGCGTTTCAAGTGCGTGTCGGTGGTTAGCCGACTAATTTCAATGAGTTTTACCGCGACTGTGCGATTGAGGCTCTTTTGCCAGGCACGAAAGACTACACCTTGACCGCCGCGACCGATTTCCTCAAGCAATTCGTAATCACCGAACTCTCTCGGCGTCCCCGCTTGGGGCGGTTCTCGTTCACTGTGCGACTCGACATTCGCATCCACGCTGCAAAAAAAGCGCTCCAATCTTAAGCCTGTGTGGCCGTGGCGTCCAATGCAGGTCTGCCCAGCGCAGCGGGGATCATGCGGATCGAATTTACGGAATTCTAAATTTTGCCGTTTACGAACTAATGTTCGAGCGTTTCAATTACGCCGTGAGCGGAAAGAAGATTTTTGGAACGGATGGCGTACGCGGTGTCGCGAACGTCGAGCCGGTCACGGCTGAGACCGCATTGAAATTGGGGCGCGCAGCCGCATACGTTTTCACACAACTAAATCCGCGCAGGACTCCGGCAGGCGCACGACCCAAGATCGTGCTCGGCAAAGACACGCGTCTTTCCGGTTACATGCTCGAAAACGCGCTGGTGGCCGGGATCACTTCACTCGGAGTCGATGTGCTTGTCATCGGTCCGTTGCCTACTCCTGGTGTGGCTTACATCACACGATCCCTTCGCGCCGATGCCGGCATCGTCCTTTCCGCTTCGCATAATGCTTATCAGGACAACGGCATCAAATTTTTCCGGCACGATGGTTACAAGCTGGATGATCAGGTTGAAGAAAAAATCGAGCAGCTTGTTTTTAGCGGCGAAATCGATTCGATCCGGCCAACGGCCAACAGAATAGGACGCGCGACGCGTATCGACGATGCCCTTGGTCGCTACGTGGAATTCGCCAAAGCGAGTTTTCCGCGGGGAATGTCGCTCGAGGAAATGCGGGTGGCGGTCGATGTCGCAAATGGCGCCGCTTACAAATCGACGCCGTGCATTCTTCGCGAGCTCGGAGCGGACGTTGCTGTAGCGCACAACCAGCCAAACGGGATGAACATCAACGATGGCTGCGGCAGTATTCATCCCGACGAAATCCAACGGATCGTCAAAATCAGCGGCGCAGACGTGGGCATAACACATGACGGCGACGCCGATCGCGTTCTGTTGTGTGACGAAGATGGTGAAATCGTCGATGGCGACGAGATCCTCGCCATCGCTGCGCTGGATCTTTTGAACGCCGACCGGCTGGAGCAAAACACGGTTGTGGCCACCGTCATGAGCAACTTCGGCTTGGATGAAGCGCTTTCAGCTCACGGCGGAAAAGTCATCCGAGCAAAAGTCGGCGATCGCTACGTGATTGAGGAAATGATGCAGAAAAAACTTAATCTCGGTGGCGAACAAAGCGGCCACGTTATCTTCCGCGATTTCACCACCACTGGCGACGGCATCATCAGCGCCCTCCAGGTTCTATGCATCATGCACAAGAGCGGCCAGCCCTTGAGTAAATTGAAGGGGTGTTTGAAAAAATATCCGCAGGCCCAGCGTAACCTGATCGTGAAGGAAAAGCGTCCGCTGGCTGAGTTGGACGCCGTGATGAAACTGGTAAGCGAAGCTGAAAAAGAGCTCGCCGGAAAAGGTCGCGTGGTCCTGCGTTATTCGGGTACCGAGCCAAAGATTCGCTTGCTCATTGAAGGTCGCGAACTCGAGAAGATTGACAAGCAAGCGGACCGAATCGCTGATGCAATACAAAGCGCGATCGGCGTTAACTAGGCGTTTCCATGTGTAAACGAGCAGTCATCCCGAACGAAGTCAGGGACCTCGGAAATGGTGATGGATTGCACAATCAAATCCGTGTATCGAGAGCTTGGAGTGAGGGGCCTGTGCTTCGCTCGGGATGACACGTCGTGCGGTATGACTTTATCTAGGATAATTGAAGCACTTCTATTTAGCGCGCAGAAACCGCTTTCAACCCGTGAACTGACGGAAGCTATCAAGGGAGCCGGAGCGGAAGACGAATTGTCGCCTAACGAGTTTGCGCGAGTGCGCGAAGCGGAAGTTGCCGCCGCGTTGGAACAATTGAAAATCGAGTGTATCGAGCAAGAGCGGGGATTTCAGTTTAACGAGAAGGCGGAAGGCTGGCAGCTGGCTACCGATCCCAAATACGCCCAGTGGGTGCGCCAGCTTTTTCCAGCGCCCAAACCGGCTCGGTTAAGTGCGCCTGCGCTGGAGACTCTCGCGATTATCGCGTATCGCCAGCCTATCACCCGCGCAGATGTCGAAGCAGTTCGAGGGGTCAACATTGACGGCGTGCTTCAAACATTGATGGAGCGCGGCCTTGTTAAAATCGCGGGTCGCGCCGAAATCCCTGGACGCCCGCTGCTCTACGAAACCACACAATTTTTCCTGGATCATTTTGGGCTTCGGAATCTGGACGAATTGCCGAACGTTGAAGAGTTGCGCACCCGGCACTTGCCGAAGGCAGCGGAATCGACGCCGGAATCTTCGACCCCGGCCACAACACCGCAATCATGACCTGTAGCCGTCGCCCTGGCGGCGACGCGACCCGCGCATGAATGCTTTGTCGTATTTACGCTTCGCGCAGCGAAGCGGCTTCAACGGGTTCTTGCTCATCGCGGTTGTATCGTCGACGTCTGTCGGGGCCGACATTCATCCCGATGATTGCGCACGCGCTGCGAAATATTCTGAGAGCAAACGCGGTGCTTCCATGCTGGTGATGCAAAATGGTCGGACGATTTTTGAGCATTATGCCAATGGCGGGTCGGCGCGGGGACGATGGCCGATTTTTAGCGGAACAAAAAGTTTTTGGGGAATTGCCGCGCTCGCCGCGGTGCGTGATGGACTGTTCAAGCTGGACGATCCCGTTTCCGATACCATCACGGAATGGAAAAGCGACCCTCGCAAGTCGCAGATCACTATCCGGGAGCTGCTAAGTCAGACGGACGGCATCGAAGGCGCCTCGCGTCTTCAGCGGCCTTCGATCCGCGACCGTAACGCTATGGCGATTCGATTACCGGTCGTTGCTCAACCCGGATCGGCTTTTATCTATGGCCCCAGCCATCTACAAATCTTTGCCGAGCTGCTCCGGCGAAAACTAAAAGGGCGCGACGTGATCGGCTACTTCGAAGCTCGTGTGTCGAACCGACTTGGACTAGGCCGTCTCAATTATAAAAAAGACACTCGCGGCAATCCGTTGCCGGCAACAGGATTTGAGCTAACTGCTCGGGAATGGGCGCGACTCGGTGGGGTGATTCTCGGCAAAGGTAGTTATCACGGGCGACAAATTCTTCCAGCAGCTCTGTTGCGAGAGGCGTTTGCGGGTTCGACCGCCAATCCGTCGTACGGTCTCACATTTTGGTTAAATCAACAGGCACCCGGCGGGCGCGAGGCCGACATGGAACGAATGCTCGACTTACGGTGGCAAAACGTGCAATGGACAAATGTCTGCATATGCAAGGACGCGCCGGAAGACATGGTCGTGGCGCTTGGCTCTGGCTATCAGCGTTTGTTCGTTATTCCTTCCCTGGAAGCGATCATTGTTCGGCAGGGATCAAACGCTAGCTTTTCCGACGCGCGTTTCCTGCGGCTGGTGCTGGGCCGCAGCCAGTAACCATATGCAGGATTGACTTATTTGCTCGCATGGCAAACGATCAGACGTTAATGAAACAAAACTCGGACGATGAGCAGGCGCTCATTAAGATCCAACATGACTGGGCGGAAGCGCGCATGAAAGGCGATAGCTCATATACCCGGCGCCTGGAGACGGAAAATTGCACGGTTGTCTGGCCCGATGGCAGCATCGTAAATAAGCGGGAAGACTTGAAAAGCATGACCGGCGACATCGTTTTCACCGAGTTCAAGATCGATGATCTCCAGGTGCGTTTGTACGGAGAGACTGGAATAGTCGTCGGTCGGGGTACGATCAGAGCGCACGAGGGAAAACAAAATCTTTTGGGCGGGAAATTTGTCTGGACAGATGCGTTTATAAAACAGGATGACGTATGGAAAGTGGTCGCGTCACAAGTAACCCCAGTACTAGAGAAATAATCATTA
Organism: Verrucomicrobiota bacterium; assembly: GCA_046734635.1. GTDB lineage: Bacteria > Verrucomicrobiota > Verrucomicrobiia > Chthoniobacterales > UBA10450 > Udaeobacter. The sequence goes on along the minus strand of JBKPRQ010000193.1, from coordinate 15,979 downwards.
ACGATCGTCGATATTCCTATGAGCAAATTCACAATGGGTTGCGGGGCAATACTCGTAATTCTGCTTCTTATTGTCGTTGTCGCGGCGGTTGCACTGAGCGGTAGTTACAATCGTCTGGTCGGCTTGCAGCAAAGCGTCGATGCCCAATGGGCGCAGGTGCAAAACGTTTATCAACGACGCGCCGATTTGATTCCGAATCTGGTGAACACGGTTTCGGGCGCGGCGAATTTCGAAAAATCGACGCTAACCGAGGTGACAAATGCGCGAGCCAGTGTTGGCCGCGTGCAACTTGATCCAAACAAGGCGCCTGCCGATGCGGCGCAACTTGAACAATTCCAGGCTGCGCAGGGACAGTTGAGCAACGCGCTCTCGCGCCTTCTCGTTGTTGTCGAGCGATATCCTGAGTTAAAAGCTAACCAGAATTTTCTTGGCCTGCAGGCGCAACTGGAAGGCACTGAGAATCGAATCTCCGTCGAGAGGAACAAATTCAATACCGTTGTCCAGGAGTACAACACGGCGGTTCGGCGGTTTCCGACAAATTTGATTGCGGGAATGCTCGGTTTTCCGCCGCGTCCATTTTTCACAGCGCAAGCAGGCGCAGAGAAACCACCGCCTGTGCAATTCAATTTTGGCCCTGCACCGACGCCGGCCGCGAATTTGAATCAAGGTCCCGCGCCGACGCCTGCCACGTCGCCCTGACTGCAATGTCAATCTTTGGTGGATCGGCTTCTCCGAAGACGATGCCGGAGAAACCGCGGCGGAGCCGCCTTGATCTAGGACCCCGTTCGGGCAACGCGATCCGCCTTCTTCTGGTTGCGGTCGCGATTCTCCTCGCCACCAGCGCTCAAGCCGCGGAAGTCATTCCGCCAAAACCGGACCGGTATTTCAACGATTACGCTGGCGTCGTCTCCAAATCCGCAGCGCAGCGTTTCAACGAGGAGCTTGCTCAATTTGAACGCGAAACTTCAGACCAAGTCGTGGTCGCGATCTTCCCAAAGATGCAGAGCGAATCCGATGTTGCAGACTACACGCAGCGTGTCGCCCAGTCGTGGGGAGTTGGTCAAAAGGAACGTCGCAATGGCGTCGTTCTTTTTGTGTTCGTTCAGGACCGTAAAATGTTTATCCAGGTTGGTTACGGTTTGGAGGGTGTTCTGCCCGACATCACGGCGTTCGACATCACTGAATACAAGATCAAGCCGCAATTTCGCAATGGCGATTACGAAGGCGGGATTGCGGCCGGAATCGATTCGATCTTCAAGGCGATTCGCGGCGAGTACAAGGGATCGGGAAAGACAGTGGCGGAACAACGTCGTGGTGGCGGCGCATCGAGCATCTGGTCTTTCGTCATTTTTCTGATCGTGCTGATCGTAATTTCGAGGGTGATACGGCGACTTGGCGGCTGGGGCTATTCATCCCGGGGCCGCGGTCCCATATTCTTTCCAGGTGGTGGCGGTGGTGGTTGGTCTTCAGGAGACGGCGGAGGCGGCGGTGGGTTTAGCGGATTCAGTGGTGGCGGCGGCAGTTTCGGAGGAGGCGGCGCAGGCTCCGACTGGTGAAAGAAATGCGAACCAAGGAATTTCTCAGCAAGCTCGAGCATAACCGGATCGTTCAAGCGATTCGCGATACTGAATCGAGAACGTCCGGCGAAATTCGCGTCTTTGTTCAACGGGGCAAATTGAGCGTCGATCCGTTGATCGTCGCACAGAAAAAGTTTCAGCGCCTCCGAATGCATAAGACGCGCGAGCGCAATGCAGTGCTTATTTTTGTGGCGCCGAGGGCGCACAAGTTCGCTGTTGTTGGTGACAAGGCGATCCACGAAAAATGTGGCGAACACTTCTGGCAGAGCATTGTGGATGGAATGCGGGTTCATTTTCAGAATGAGAAATTCAGCCAAGCGCTCACTGAGGCGATTAACGAAGTCGGCAGGGTGCTGGCCGCGCATTTTCCGCGAACGCGAGCAAACGCAAATGAATTGCCGGACGAGATCGTTGAAGGCTGATTGGCAGGACGGACCGCGCGATACCAAATCGCGCTTGCAAAATCATCGATTTTGCCTTTATTCCACGCTCCGCAGCGAGTTTTTGTAATTACGCCGTTGGTCCCTGGGTCTCCGTCGCTGGACGTGAAACCGCACTCGCCAGGGGGAACCCGGCGAAGAGAAGGAATTTCGATTTAAGATTTTCGAATTTCGATTGTTCCGCTATCGCGGTGTTCAATCGCCAATCGAAAATCGACATTCGAAAATATAAGATGCCAATCCGTTACGGTCGTTTTGAAATGCCGAAAACTCTCTCTAAAGACGAGAGTACAGCCACAGATACTTACGCCAAATTCACTGCCGAGCCGTTTGAGGCCGGCTATGGCCATACCGTAGGGAATTCCCTCCGGCGCGTTCTGCTTTCCTCGTTGGAAGGCGCGGCCATCACCGCAGTAAAAATCACAGGCGCACAGCATGAGTTCGCCACGCTACCAAGTGTGGTAGAGGACGTGACCGACATCGTACTCAACCTCAAGAAAGTGAAATTCAAAGCTGACGACCACGAGCCCAAGAAGCTGTCGCTCATCATCAATAAGGAGGGCGAAGTGACAGCCGGCGACATTCAGGTGGTGCAGGGTTATGAAGTGCTCAATCCCAAGCTCGTCATCTGCACTCTGGACAAGAAGCACAAGTTCGATGCCGAACTCGATGTGCGTGTCGGTCGCGGTTTTGCTACCGCCGAAGAAAACAAGCGTCCTGATCAAGCGATCGGTCTCATCCCGATTGATTCCATCTTTTCGCCAGTCACACGCGTTAAGTACGCGGTGGAAAACACTCGTGTTGGTCAGCGCACCGATTACGACAAGCTCATTCTTGAAATTTGGACGGACGGCCGCTTGACGCCAGACGATGCCTTGCTCCAGGCCTCGGCCATTTTGCGGCACCACCTCGACGTGTTCGTGAACTTCAACGAAGAAGTCATCGAGTTTGACCAGACACCCGCTGGCGTAAGCGAAGAAAACTTGAAGCTCAAGAAACTGCTCAACATGAGTGTGAACGAAATCGAGCTCAGCGTGCGCGCAGCCAATTGCTTGAATAACGCGAACATTACCAGCGTGGGTCAGCTCGCCCAAAAGACGGAAGCCGAAATGCTGAAGTACCGAAATTTCGGCAAGAAGTCGTTGAACGAGATCAAGGATAAACTGCAACAGCTTGGTCTGAGCCTGGGCATGAAATTCGAGCCCGGTCTTCTGGACGTCCCGGTGAGCAGCGATGGCGCTGGCCCGAGCGGAGCGGCTGGCGAAGAATAAGCGTCGGCTCTAGAATCAGATTCGCTGCGTCATGAGACACCAAAAAAAGACAATCAAACTGGGTCGCAAGGCCGAGCACCGCAAAGCCCTGCTGGCTAATCAGGTCTGCTCCTTGATCGCGCATCAACGCATCAAGACTACGTTAGCGAAAGCGAAAGTAGTTCGACCGCTGGCCGAACGCATGGTCACGCTCGGAAAAAACGGCTCAATCCACGCACGACGCACGGCTCTGGCGACACTGCGTCAAAAGAGCGCGGTGAAGAAATTGTTCGACGACATCGCGCCAAGATCGGCCGAGCGCAATGGCGGTTACACGCGCATCGTGAAACTTGGCCAGCGTAAGAGCGATTCCGCTCCCATGGCGTTCATCGAGTGGGTTGATATGGCAGAGGTGGTCGAGGAAAAGCCGGCGGAAGAGAAAACCAAGAAAAAGGCGAAGCAGAAAGAAGCTGAACCCACGCCAAAGAAAACGGAACCAGAGGCCGCCGCGCCGAAGGAAGAAGAGGCGGTTGTTGAAGAAGAGAAACCCGCAGAAGCACCAGTCCCAGAGGAAGAACCAAAACCGAAGAAGCGACGCTGGTTCGGTCGGAAATCGAGCGAACAGAAGTGAGTTCGCATACCGATCGCCGACGGCGCGACGCAACTCGGTCATCCCGAGCCGCGCAGACGGCGAGGGATCTCGCAAAAGAACGCTCCGGATGGAAGCCGGGCCGAGAGAGCCGAATCAGCTGAATAGGACGCACGCGACAGATAGCGTTCTCAATCGGTTTGAGTGAGGTCCGTCACTTCGTTCAGGATGACTGCTCGGGGGATTGGAGTCTCCTCGATGCACCCGTGAGTTTTTTGTAGAAATCGCGGTCCGCTTTTTCAGCTTCGGCGAAGCTGTGGAATTTCTTTGCCGTCTTTTCCACAACGAGATTATAAACTTGGCAGCCATGTTCTCCGAGCGAACTTAATTAGAAACTGATGAGGCCGAATCCGTATCTGTTCATCGTTATTTTTATGGGCGTGGCGCTGGTGTTTCCATTGATCCCGCTGGCCCTGGCCTGGTTGTGGCGGCGAATTTTTCAACCACCCAAACCTGGCCCGGAGAAGAACGCGATTTACGAGTGCGGCGTCGAATCGATTGGTGAAGCGCAAATCCAGTTTCGCTCCCAGTACTACCTATACGCGATCATATTCCTAATCTTTGATGTGGAAGCGATCTTCCTGGTGCCGTTTGCCGTCGCCTTTACTGGTTTGCCTGTCGGGGCGTTCATCGCGATATTAGTTTTCCTATTGCTCCTGATCGAAGGCCTTGTTTGGGCTTGGAGTAAAGGGTGTTTGCAATGGGAACGATAATGCGTTGAAGGGTCGAGGCGTCACAGCAGAGTAATGAGCGATGGAATAGACGAAGTCTTGCGCAGCAAGCTGCAGCAACAAGGAGTCTGGGTGACTTCGATGCAGGAGCTTTACAACTGGGGACGAAAGAATTCCATCTGGCCGCTCCAATTCGGACTCGCTTGTTGCGCGATTGAGATGATCGCCACGGCGGCGTCGCGCTATGATATCGCGCGGTTTGGCGGAGAAGTCTTTCGGCCGTCGCCGCGTCAGGCGGACCTGATGATTGTAGCAGGCACGGTGACTAAGAAAATGGCGCCACAAATCGTTCGCCTTTACAATCAAATGGCCGATCCGAAATACGTGATTGCAATGGGCGCGTGCGCCATTTCCGGCGGCCCATTTAAGCAGGGCTACAACGTGCTTAAGGGAATCGACCGTTACATTCCGGTCGATGTTTATATTCCCGGTTGTCCACCGCGACCGGAGGCCCTGCTGCACGCGTTCATGGAACTCCAGCGCAAAATCGACGAGCAAAAGCTGAGCGGCGCGAACAAAGCGGCTCACCTCGATTCAGAGCAGCCAAGCGAGTTTCCCGTGCCTGCATTCGGCAAGCACGATCTCGAGCCGTCGGCGAATTCAAGCGTGTTTCATCCGCCGGCGATCGAACGCGCCTAACGAATGGAGAACTTGGAGCAAATCAAAGCGCGGATTGAAGCCGCCGTGCCTGGCGCCAGCATTGAGATCGCGCAGAATGCCAGTCCGTCACAGCAGCATTCGCTCAAGGTCGACAACGAACACGCGCGCAATGTGGCGAAGTGGTTGCGTGATGATCCTGCATTGCGGCTGGATTTTTGCTCAAACGTCACTGGTGTCGATTGGCTGGATCGCACGCTGAAGAAAACGGTGAAGGTGAAAAGAGTTGTCGACGGAGAGGAAAAAGAAGTCGCTGAAACGACCGAGGAAAAAATTCCTGGCTACCTCGAAGCCGTTTATCATCTTTACTCGATGACCCACAAACACGGGCCGCTGATCATTCGAATGCGAACGAGGGATCGCACACCCGGAACTCATTTACCCTCGCTTACTCCGGTCTGGCGGAGCGCAGAATTTCAAGAGCGCGAGATTTTCGATCTCTACGGAGTCCAGTTCGACGGCCATCCTGATTTGCGCCGGATCCTGATGTGGGACGAGTTCGAGGATCATCCGATGCGCAAAGATTATCGGGAAGCGGACGATTACGAATACGAACCGACCCCGCACGACGACGTGTTGGAAAAAGCGAAGCGACATTATGCGACTCGGCCGCAGAGCGATGGAGCGGAAGGCATCACCGCGCAGCAATGAATCGTCGATTAGTGCGAGACTTTGTAGCCACCGGTGTATGGCCGGTTCAGACGTCGCATAGCGACGTGGTTACAACAAACAATGACTGAGACCGTTCAAACACTCGAAGCAATGGAGCGCCCGCCGGTGAGCATGGGCTCGCGTCTGGAAGGCGAGCTGCTCGAAGTTTCCATGGGGCCGCAGCATCCCTCCACGCATGGTGTATTTCGGATGAACGTTGCGCTTGAGGGTGAGATCGTGCGCAAGCTCAAGCCGGTTTTTGGATATCTGCATCGCAATCACGAAAAGATTGGCGAGAACGCGAGTTATCTGGGCTCGATGCCGTACACCGATCGGCTCGACTATTTTTGCTCGATGACCAATAACTGGGCCTATGCGCTCAGCGTAGAAAAATTGGCCGGCATCGAAGTTCCCGAGCGCGCCGAGTATCTTCGCATTATCCTGGCAGAGCTGACGCGGCTCCAGAATCATGTGTCGCTGCTGGGATTTTTGCTCAACGACATGGGCGCGTGGGGGACGCCGCTCATGTACGCGTTCCGCGATCGTGAAAAAATTCTCGATCTGTTCGAATCGCTTTCGGGCTCGCGCATGATGTGCGATTACATGCGGTTCGGCGGCTGTCGGGTCGATGCCAGTCCCGAGTGGCTCGCACATGCGAAGAAAATTGTCGACATTTTTCCAGGCTTCGTTGACGAGCTGGAACAACTGATCGTTGGCAATGAAGTTGTGATCGCTCGGACACAGAACGTTGGGAACGTCTCGCCCGAGCTCGCGATCAGTGCCGGTATCACCGGTCCGATGCTTCGCGCCTGCGGCGTAAATTATGATGTCCGAAAGGTGGACGGATATGGATTTTATCCGCGCTTCAAATTCCGGATTCCGTTAGGCGACCACGGTGACACTTACGATCGCCTGATGATGCGTGTGTTGGAAATGCGCGAGAGCGTCGAAATTTTGAAGCAGGCGTTCGAACAAATTCCTGCCGGTCCGATCATCAATCCGAAGGTGAAAATCCGCGCCTTTCGTCCACCGGTTGGCGAAGCTTACGGGCGTATTGAAGCGCCCAAGGGTGAGCTTGGTTTCTACTTGATTAGCGACGGTGGACCGAACCCATATCGCTACCGCGTGCGCCCGCCGAGTTTTATCAATCTGACGATTCTAGAAGATATGTGCCTTGGCCATACCGTTGCCGACGTGATGGTAATTCTTGGTAGCGTCGATATCGTGATGGGAGAAGTGGATCGATGATCGGCACAGGCATACTGAAAGGAATGGCGGTTACCGCGCGAAACTTTGTCGGAAGTTATTTCGACAAGGAGCGGTTGATTACAGTGCAGTACCCGGAAGAACGAAGTCCGTTGCCAGAGAACTACCGGAATTTTCCATTCCTGATTTATGACGGCAACGATTCGCAAGCGGGGTTGCGCTGCGTGGCGTGTAAGATTTGTGAGAAGGAATGCCCGCCGCAATGCATTTATATCGTCAAGAGCGAAGACAAAAAGCCGGATTACATGGGCAAGCCACAGTTTTATCCGAAGGTTTTCGACATCGATATCTCGGTGTGCATGAGCTGTCAGATTTGCGTCGAAGTTTGCCCGTTTGAGGCGATCAAGATGGACAAGGACTTCGAGCTTAGCCGTCGCGAACGCTTCGATGCCCTATTAATGCGCAAGGATGACCTGGCGAAGTCTAACGACTATTATCACAAGATTCATCCGATCGAAGCTGCCGGGGTGGACAAGAATCTCGCAGATGCTGTAGCGACGGCCGAGGCGAAGAAGAAAGCTGCGGCTGAAGCAGCGGCAAAAGCCGCAGCAGCGAAAGCAGCGGTCGCAAAGGCAGCCCAGCAATCATCAACGCCTCCGAACTGACGAGGCGGCTACAAAACCCGCCGGGTGGCCGTCTACGCCAGGCGAAGCGCCCGCGACAAAGCCTGCTACCAGCACCCCTCCTTCAGCTTCAGGTTCGTCTTAATCGCCTGCCAAGATGGTCAGAGTACCGCATCTCAGAAGGAAAACCTGCTGGCGCGAGCCGGGTTCAAAGCAAAAACTGCGACCACGCCCAAACAGCAGCAGCAAGTCAGCGAGCTGCCGGCTGGCAAAGTTTCCACCGTCGGATACGGAGGGAAATTGTATTACGTCTATCCGACTGCTACGAAAGACCGGATCCTGGTTGGCAACCAAACCCAGTACAATATCTACAAACAGTCGCTTGTGGCATATGGACTGACGACCAGCCCCGACTTTGTAGATGTGACGCATGGACCCCATCGTGTTCTCATTCAGCAATTCGATGGATTCGGTCCCCTGGGCGAGTGATTGGGGTGCTTTCGCAGGAGTTTTCGAGTCTCTTCGGTTCGATCAAATTTTCGATAAGCCGTTCGAAGCGCTCGGTTGATTATCCGATTGCTGCACAATGAGAGCGGCAGCGGGCGGCGGATTTGTTTCGGGCCAACGCCGTTTTGCCGAAATACAACTGAGCGATGATCATGCGACGGCGAGCTGCTGACTTCTTATCATAGGTTTGGCAGATGCGTCGCGCCCCGCGGCAATTCCTTACAAATCAACTTCCTAGAGCGGCTTCGTTCATTTGAGCAATCAGGATGTCGATCTGCGTTTGTAAGGTTTTGCGACGTTATTCGACATATCACTGTGGAAAAACAAAGTCCGCGCACGATGTCGGCATTAAGCAAAGTCGCAATTCCGTCATGAGCGCCTCCGACGTTCGTATAGCAGCATCACGCTGGGTCGACGACCACGGCGAGTGTCTTTATGAGCACCATTTGCAATCGCCGCTCGAAAATTTACAATCCGAAATCGAATTGCCAGGGTGGCGAAATTGGCAGACGCGCCAGACTTAGGATCTGGTGGAGAAATCCTTAGGGGTTCGAGTCCCCTCCCTGGCACCATCGCTAAAACAGACGTTCCACGTTGAAATCGCGCGTCATAAGACAAGCCACTTCAGTTCGCGTGAATGTTCCAGGGTTTCCCACAAGCGGACGCCACCAAGAAATGCATTCTCGTTTTGTCCGCGTTCTGTCCCTTCCGGCAACCGACCGAAGCGGTGCACGAGACCGCCGCCAAGAACGACATAATCGGCGATGAAGGATCTTCTTAACTGAGTGACCGCATAAGCTACTTCTCGCTTCCATTTTTTTTCGCCCAATAACTCAAGGCCTGGAATGCCAAGGTAATTTTCAATGATGTGTCCGTGTCGATAAGGCAGATCGCCGAGTTCCAGCGGCATCAAGGTCTTGTCCCAGACTAACGCGGACCCCAGACCAGTGCCGAGGCCCAGAAAGAGCATTCGCCCGCCGCGGTAACTGCCGAGCGCCTGCAGGGCGGCATCGTTGACAATACGCACCGGAATGCCCAACGCTCTGGCAAAATTGAAACCGATCCATCCTTTGCCCAAATGCTTCGGATCTTTTGCGATTCGTCCCTTACGGACAGGCGCGGGGAAACCGATGGAAGCCCGGTCAAATTTCCAACCGCGCGCGGTTTCCTTGAGTTTTGCGATTAGCTGCTGCGGTTTGAGTCGCCGACCGGAAGAAAATTCGCGCTCATTGCGAGACGACATCAACAGTTTCACGTGTGTGCCGCCGACATCGACGACCAGAACTTTTCTGGTCATGGGCGACGGCCGTAGAAGGTGAAACGCATTGTCATTAACGCGTTGGTGATTGCGGTCCAGCCGCCCGATATCTGCGCCTGCGGCGATTCGAAAACCATCGTCTTGAGGACGAGACGATCCACCGTTTCGAACAGCAGTGCAACGCGCGTGACTTGCCTTGGGCGCCTCTAGCGTTCGCGCCGCCCCGTTCGCCCAAAACGCTGGAAGATGCCTTTTTGCTCTGGTTTTGCCGCCGTGGTGGCTGGCCAGCAATCCACTATTTCGAGAGCCACAAAGCGGAAGAGCATCTCCCGCGCAGATTTCAAATCGAGTCGCAGGTTCTTGGCAATTTGTTGTACCGAACGGCTGCCATTGAATTGCGAGGCGAACTGCGCCTCATCCGGGGTCAGCTTCAGCTTTTGGATACGCTCGAATCCATCTTTTGTATAAGCCGGAATCGATCCGGGCTCGAAGTGCGCGCTGCTGTCGTCGGCGTGCTCAACAAGGCGCAAGGTTTCCAAGGCCCAGTCGCCGACATTCGGCTCGCCGGCCACATCAGCAGCATCCTTTAGCGCATCGGTATTCTTTTCAAACATGATCCACACCCGCGGCGCCGCCCAGAGTTGGGAAAAAAGTTTTTGCCCGTACTGCTGCATCTGTCCCATCGCTGTCTCGAGGGCGATCGATTCCTCGCGCGCAAGAGTAAGGAAGAACGGCATCCCAGTTTCTCTCTGTTGGTCGCGCGCTCTCGCAACTTTTACCACATCGAGATCCGCAAGAAGCGCCGGCGTTTCTGCGCAATACAGCTCCGCGTCTCGGGCCGTGACAAGGACGATCTCGCCATCGCGCGCCAAAAGATCGATTGGCTCCTGCTCCCAAAATGATCGCAGCAAGCCGGTAAGCTTTTCCTTTGAGATCGCTTGCAGAGCACGGTTTAACGAAAAGAACGTCGTGTGTCCGCAGAAATAAACATCGGCCGTGCGAGGCTCCTTTGAGGGTGTGACGTCTTCGGGCGGATCGCTCGCGGCGGGTTCCCCCCAGTCGGCAGGTTGTTGGGACATGCTCCACCAATCGTCGGACTGGGTAGCTTCCGCATTCGTAGCGGACTCCTGAACCGATTCATCGACCTCTGGGGTGTCTGAACCTTCCGTCTGCTCTTGCTCTTCGCTATTCGAAGATTCGATTTCAGCTTCTATTGATTTGGGTTCGCTGGATGACTTCCGCATAATGCTCCTCTTACTATAAGCAAATCCCATATAACGGCTTTATCAAGAAGCCAATCACGGCAATGAGCGGTTCTGGCGGTGGATTGAGAATCGTCGCGAGAGCTCGCGCCGGCTGATTTTTCCCCGCTCGTTCGCCGGGATTGCGTCCATGATGAAAATCCTTTTGGGCACCTGCCAGGTACTGAGCGCACCACGACAAAACTGCAGAAGCTCAGTCTCCCTTACATCTGGCGTTGCCACGACGCAGGCAGTTACTTCTTCATTACGCAATGCTCCCGCACTTGCGGGACGACCAAATACGACTGCTTGCCGCACGCCGTTGAAGCGCAGCAAATGCGCTTCCACTTCTGCGGGGTTCACCTTTTTGCCCGCGACATTGATCACGTCCGAAATCCTACCGACGATTTTGAACCCAGAGCCCTCTCGCGCTAGTAAATCGTCGGGAACAAAGATTTCATCGCCCAATTTTTCCTTGTCGGGTGCCGGGAAATAGCCATCACCCACAGCGGCGCTGTGCACGCGAACCTGGGTTGCTGGCTCATTTGGGTCGACCATTTGAAGGGTGACACCTTTCATCGCCTGGCCAACGAACCCTTCGCTCGGGTTAGTGGCGTCGCGATCATAGCAAATCCCGCCACACTCCGATGCACCGTAAAACGAGTGGATCGGCAGATTGAATTTCTCCCGAAATCGTTTCGCAACCGCGATCGACAGGGGCGCTCCCGCAGAGATGCAAAGCCGAAGCTTCGACAGTCTGGGAACATGTTCCATTTCGCAAAATGCCTGATAGAAAACAGGCATTCCCGGGAAAACGGTCGCCGTGCTGCGGGCAAGATCAGCGAGAATGGCTCGCGGAGTCCTGTCCCGGCTGATGACCAGTGGAACACCGCGCCCAATCAGCGGCGTTAGAAGATTGCTGAAACCGTAGGAGTGCGAGATTGGGATCACGCCGAAATTCAAATCGTCATCCGTAATCCCCATCGTATCGCAAATCTGATTGCAATCGGCCAGGAGCTGCTCGCTGCGAAAGCGGACGGCGCGCGGTGTGGCTGTAGTGCCGGAAGTTAATTTTAACAGGACAGGGCTTCCTTCGCCCCAATCTGGTGTGGTGTGCGCTGTTCTTAACCGAATGATCTCAGGCGTGCCTCCATCGGTGACAGCGGACACGACAGCGCTTGCCTTGCAGACCTGTAACGCCTCGTCGCGTTGTTGTTTGCTAATCGACTGTTCCAGAGGGAGAACAACCAGATGCCTGGACAAACAAGCGATGAAAATCGATGGCCAATCTTCGTGGTTGCCGATTTGGACACCGAGAACGTGGCCTTCGCGAAAGACTTCAATCCTTTTCAAGAAATCACCCATGCGCTGTTCGATCTCGCCGAACGTGCGGAGGATTTCCCCGCCGGCTGCGAAAATAGCCGGCACATCGCGTTTTCGCGCGAGTGTTTCCACCCAGGCTCTGAGCAGTGGATCTGAGGATTTCATCGCTTGCGCGAAGCCCGTTGCACGAGTAGATTCCGCGCTCCTTTCCAAAGATGAAAACCGGTATTCATCCAGAGTATCACGAGACCGACATGGCATGCGCGTGCGGTGCGGTGTATCACACCCGCTCCACCCGTCGCGATATTAAGATCGGTATTTGCGCTGCTTGTCATCCCTTTTTCACCGGCGAACAGAAGTTCGTGGATACGGCCGGGCGCGTCGAGAAATTTGCCCGCCGCTACGGCAGCACCAAAGCGGCGCGCGCCGAAAAGAAAGCTTAGCTGAGCTGTAGCCGCCTCGCTTTGCCGAGGCGCTATTCCACTGCGACGCAATGCCGCGGAGCAGGAACGACCAATGGACTTTAACTCCCTAATTCAACTCAAACGCGAACGCTTCGATCAACTTGAACGCGAAATTGCCGATCCGGCGCTTTTTGCAAATCGCCAACGCGCCAAGGCCATCATGCGCGAGCACGCGAGCATCAAACAACTGCTGGCGAAATGGGAAGAACTCGAAGCTGCGCGGAAGCAATTAGACGACAATCGCGAGCTGGCAACGTCTCGCGATGTTGAGATCGCGGCGATCGCTGACGATGAGATTCCGGACCTTGAAAAGAGAGTGGCCGAGCTCGAACGCGAAGTTCAGATCGCGTTGCTGCCACCGGATGACAATGAAGACCGGGATGCAATTGTGGAAATTCGAGCCGGAACGGGCGGGAGCGAAGCAGCCATCTTCGCGGCTGACCTTTACCGGATGTACCACCGCTACGCTGAATCAGCTGCCCTGAAAACCGAGGACCTCGAATCGAGTCCGTCGGAGCTTGGTGGATTCAAGGAAGCGATCTTTCGCGTTTCGGGCGAATCTGTTTTTCGCAAGCTGCGCTACGAAAGCGGCGTGCATCGAGTGCAGCGTGTGCCTGCGACCGAGGCACAGGGTCGCATTCATACGTCGACGGCTACGGTGGCGGTGCTGCCAGAGGCAGAAGAAGTCGATCTTGAATTGAAGCCTGAAGATCTGCGAATTGAAGTGTCGCGCTCTGGCGGGCCCGGTGGACAGGGCGTAAATACGACCGATTCCGCGGTGCAGGTGTTGCACATTCCGACGGGCACAATCGTGCGTTGTCAGGACGGTCGCAGCCAAATTAAGAACAAGGAGCGTGCATTATCGATCTTGCGTGCTCGATTGCTGGAACGAAAGCAGCGCGAAGAGGCGGAAAAATACAGCGCGCAACGCCGCGGCCAGATCGGCACCGGCGGCCGAGAAGAAAAAATTCGTACCTACAATTTCCCACAGAACCGCGTGACCGATCATCGTATCGGCATGACTCTTCATAGTCTCGATCGTGTGATTGACGGCGATATCGAGGAGTTGATCGGAGCGCTGCAAGCCGCCGACGTGGCTGAGCGGTTGAAGGAATCGGCTGTGGCTTAACTATTTGTCATCCCGACCGAAGCGCAGCGAAGTCAAGGACCCGTGTTGGTTAAATTTGCGATAGCTCAACGGGATTCCTCGACTACGCTCGGAATGACGATGACCGTTCTTGAAGTATTACAAGCGACGGCTACGTATTTCAAAAAGTGGGATATTGAAAATCCGCGACTGAATGCGGAGCATTTGTTGGCGCATGTTCTGGGGGGGAAGCGAATCGAGCTCTATCTGGAATTCGAGCGGGAGTTGACTGAAAGAGAACTGGGGCCGTTACGCGATTTGGTAAAGCGCCGTAGCGAAGGCGAGCCGCTTCAGCACTTGTTAGGCACCGTAGAATTCTGCGGACTCACTTTTCTATGCGACAAACGGGCGCTGGTTCCCCGGCCGGAAACGGAAGAACTCGTCGAGCTCTTGAAATCCGAAATCCAATCCGCCTCAGGCGGACCCAAACCCGAAATTGTGGATGTTGGTACTGGCAGCGGCGTCATCGCGCTCAGTCTTGCTGCGAAATTTCCTGAGGCAACGATCACGGCCGTCGATATTTCGGATGACGCGCTCCTGCTGGCGCAAGAAAATGCCGAGAGACTCAAGTTGAGCGGCCGTGTCCGGTTTGAGAAAAGCCATTTGCTCGAAAATGTGGGAGGAGCTTGTGATCTAATTGTCGCGAATCTTCCTTACATCGCGACGGAGGACCGGCACATTCTTTCACGTGAAGTATTGCACGACCCGGAAATTGCGTTGTTCGCCGGTGCGTGCGGCGATGAGCTAGTACGCAAGCTGATTGATCAGGCGCCATCGCGGCTTCGACCCGGTGGAATGCTGGCATTGGAAATAGGACTCGGTCAAAGCCAGGGGCTTCTTTCGGCCCTGGCGGAAAAAAATTACCGCGACATATGCTCGAAGAACGATTATAACGGCGTGACACGGTTCCTTTTTGCCAGGTATGGATAAGATCCTCGTCCACGGCGGTTATCCGCTTTCAGGTTCGATCAAGGTCAGCGGCTCGAAGAATTCTTCGCTGCCGATCCTGGCGGCAACGCTGCTCACAAGAGAGCCTTGCATCGTTCATGGCGTGCCTGACCTGAGCGACACCCATTACATGCTGCAAATTTTAACCCACCTGGGCGCGCAGGTGGAACGCGCCAGCGGAACGGTAACGGTCACGGCAGAGAAGATCCACTCAGTCGCGCCGTACGACGTCGTGCGCAAAATGCGCGCTTCGGTTTGTGTGCTTGGACCATCGCTGGGCCGCTGCAAGGAAGCGACCGTCGCGTTGCCCGGTGGTTGTGTCATCGGGGATCGGCCGATTGATTTGCATCTCAAAGGTTTCGAAGCGTTCGGAGCGGCCGTCCGCGTTGAGGGCGGCGATATCAAAGTGTTTGCGCCGAAATTGAACGGAGCTGTGATCAACATGCAGGGCAAATTCGGTCCGACCGTTCTCGGTACAGATAACGTGATGATGGCAGCCGTTCTGGCCGAGGGCGTCACCGTTATTGAAGGAGCGGCTCAGGAACCGGAGGTGGTGGATCTGGCAACGTTCCTGAACAAGATGGGCGCGAAGATCGAAGGCGCAGGAACGCGCCGAATCATCATTGAAGGTGTGCCTGAGTTGCACGGAACCGAACATCGGGTGATTCCGGACAGAATTGAGGCTGGAACATTTCTCGTAGCGGGCGCAATCGCCGGAAAGGGAGTCACGGTCAAGCGAGTGGAACCAGAGCATATTCGCGCAGTCACCGATGTGCTGGCCAAATGCGGCTATCACATCGATATCGGTGACCATGCTATTTCGGTCCTGCCCAACGGAAACGCCAGCGCGCTGGAACTGACGACCGCGCCGTACCCTGGTTTTCCCACCGACATGCAGGCGCAGATGTGCGCACTACTTTCCATCATAAAGGGGACGAGTTCCGTGACCGAAAATGTTTTTCCTCAGCGTTATATGCATGTGGCGGAGCTAAAACGCATGGGGGCCCAAGTGCAGTTGGAGGGGGCGACGTGCGTAATCGAGGGTGTGAATGGTCTCCTCGGGGCACCGGTAATGGCCAGTGACCTGCGGGCGTCGGCCGCGCTGGTGCTTGCAGGATTGAAGGCTGACGGAGTTACCGAAGTAACGCGCGTCTATCACATCGACCGCGGTTACGAACATCTCGATGAAAAATTGAGCGAACTGGGCGCGCACATCGAGCGGGCAAAGGCGTCATAGCCCAATTTTTTCCTTGCTCTTGTGTCGGCCAGCGGGCAGTCGTTGTGATAAGCAAGCGAAAGGATAAATA
>JBKPRQ010000192.1:0-8358 GCA_046734635.1 Verrucomicrobiota bacterium | reverse complement strand
CCCTACAACCATTCGAGAATCAACGTGTTCGCTTTTTCTACTTGGCACGTCGTACCGAACCGCTCACCCAAATCGTTCAGTCGAGTACAAAGCCATTTGGCATCTGCAACCGACGCACGTTCCAGTCTGAACCGCCGCATGTGCATTGGGACCAAACGCACGGTGATCAATTCGCCACTGCGCGAGTCGAGTTCAACCAAATACATCAGCGCCAAATCTCCGCGGAACATCTCGTAACCGCTGATTCCTTCGTAATCGGTGACGAAATCACCGCAGCCGTAGAGAACGAGGTGACCATTGTAGACTTCAACTGCTTTCACGTGGTGGGAGGAGTGTCCGTGAACAATTGCAATGCCTCCCTCAATCAAGCGATGGGCAAACATGATTTGGTCACGCGGAATTTCGTAACCCCAATTGCTGCCCCAGTGAATGGAAGCGATGATCAGATCGCCCGGTTGTTGATGGAGCCGCATTTGATCGGCCACCCGCACGGCAGTCGCTTCGGAGAGGTCATCGAGCAGATTGATTCCCGGGGAAATGCCGGTGGCATTCCAATCTTCCGGGATTCCGCTGGTTCTTGATCCAAATGAGAAAAACAGAAGGCGGCCCTTGCCTGGCGTATCCAAAACCGCGGGCCGCATCGCTTCTTCGGAATCATTGCCTGCTCCCGCGTGGGCGATGCCTGCCGCGTCCAGGGTTTTCAGCGTTTCCGACAATCCATCGTATCCCCAATCCAACACATGATTGTTTGCCAAAGCGCACGCGCTGATTTGTGCAGCGGCGAGACAGCCCATGTTCTGCGGATGCATGCGATAATGAATTCCTTTATGGGGCCACGGCGTTTCGGCTGATGTGACTGCGGTCTCCAGATTTGCGATTCGCAAATCGACCCCGGCGCGTTCCAGTTCGCGCAGCGCATCGCCCCAGATGTAATCGGCGCTTAGTGGACGTGCTATCGGTCCGTTGGCTTTCTCGGCAAGCGCGACATATTCACGCGCATCCCGCACATACGGCTCATGTAAGATCGGACTTACTGGATTCGGCAGCGCCTGATCAATGCCGCGTCCGGTCATCACGTCGCCACAGAGAAAAAGGCGCAACGACATTCTTCAACCTACGACACCGTGTTTATCATCACAGCGCCAGCTTCATCCCATCATAAGCGATGCGCACTTCGATACCGCGTTCGGTAGCGATGCCGCGGAGTTTTGCGAATAGCTTGCGCTCGTCGCCGCTGACAATCTCCGAGCCGCAATGCGTGATGATGGCCTGCGGCACGCCTTCTTTTTCGCACCACGTCAACTGGGTCCGAACCGGTGAGTGGCCAATCAGCCTTTTGCCCCGCCTTCGAATAAAGGAAGTCGTTACGGTGGCGCCGTCGCCGATGTAAATTTTGACACCCTTCAGCGCATCCTCGCGATCATGAATGAAAATAAGATCCGGTGCGTAGAAAATCCGAGCGCGACCAGCGCTCACACGATATCCGACAGCCGGCGACAAAATAGAATGCTCGACTGGGAACGCTTCGAATGTGATCCCACGAATCTTTGTGGCAGTCCGCTCGTCGACGACGTGACGATCTGCGATCGGGTAATGCTGTAATTCCTGCCACGTCTTTTGCGGCGCATACACCGGACAAGGCGCACCGCGTTTCAATCCCCATGCGTGATCTGGATGCGCGTGCGTGAGCACGATCGCGCTCGGATACAACCGACCAAACTTTCCCAGCCAATCGAGGCCACAATCGATCATCACATTCGCGCTGCGATATGAGACCATCAGCGACGTGTGCATTCGATGGCGTCGCGTCCGTTTCTCAATCTGGCCGCGCGTGCCAAGGAACGTGAGCTTCACTGGGAACAGTAAGTGGTGGCGCACACAACTACGCCGTCAACTATTGGCAAATCCTCTATTGTGGAGACGGCAAATCGCGCACTCGCCAGGGCGAGCAGCTGTATGACGCGCGCTACTGTGCCGCGCGCTTGATTTCATCGAGCGACGCCGGGTTTTCCAGAGCGGATGTGTCGCCGAGTTTTTCGCCAAGGTACGCAGCACGCACGATCCGGCGCATCACTTTTGCGTTTCGTGTTTTTGGAATGTCCGCTACAAAGAGCACGTCGCGCGGGGCAAGCGCTTTTCCCAAATCGCGTCCGACATCCTTTTTTAATTCGGCTGCAAGGGTGACATCTCCATTGGCGCCTTTCTTCAAAACGCAAAAGCAAACCAGCGCCTCACCTTTAATGGAATCAGGCACACCAATGGCAGCGGCTTCGCTCACTTGCGGATGTGCAACCAAAATCGACTCCACTTCCGCCGGCCCAACTCGTTTGCCGCCCATTTTAATCGTATCGTCGGAACGTCCCAGAATGTACCAGAGCCCATCGTTATCGACCGCAGCCCAATCACCGTGCACCCAAACATCTGGAAATCGCGACCAATACGTCTCGAGGTAGCGTGCGCGATCTTTCCAAAAGCCCCGCGTCATCCCAATCCACGGCTCCCGGATCACCAGTTCGCCCACTTGTCCGCGCACGGATTTTCCATTTTCATCGACAACATCGGCGGCCATTCCAGGGAGCGGGCTGGAAAACGCGCACGCTTTCATTGGCGTGAGGACATTGCCCATTACGATTCCGCCGGAGATTTCCGTGCCACCGGAATAGTTGATTATCGGAAGTTTTCCGCGTCCCACGTTCTGGAAGAGCCATGTCCAGGGATCGGGATTCCACGGTTCGCCGGTGGAAGCGAATTTTCGGAGCGACGAAAGATTGTGTCGATGCACAATCTCGTCGCCATGGCGTCGCAACGCGCGAATCAATGTCGGCGAAACGCCAAGCGCGGTCACTTTATGCCGATCCACCAATGACCAGACGCGATCCGGCTCCGGAAAATCGGGCGCACCGTCGTAAAGCATCATGGTTGCGCCGAGCAGTAACGTGCCGAAAACTTCCCACGGGCCCATCATCCAACCCATGTCGGTCATCCAGAAAAGCGTTTCGTCCGGGTGCAGATCAAGCCCCTGCCACATGTCCTGCGCGGATTTGATGGGAAACCCGCAATGCGTGTGCACCGCGCCTTTTGGTCGACCCGTGGTGCCGGAGGTGTAAATGATCATCATCGGATCTTCCGCCGATGTGCGTTCAGTTGGTTGTTGAGAGCCGGGAGTTGATTGATTTATCAGATCGCTCCACGAATGGGTCTTGTAGGGCAAGCGCTCCGCATGCTGATCTCCCGCAGTTTCCAAAACGATCAAATGTTTCAGCGTAGAGATCTGGGAGGCGGCCTCCTGTGCGATTGGTTTCATCGCGCAAAATTTTCCGCGCCGATATGTTCCATCTGCGGTGAAAAGCGCCTTCGCTTGGGCATCGTTGAGCCGCGAAATAATCGCCGCTGCGCCAAATCCGGAGAAGAGCGGCAGAAAAATCCCGCCAATCTTAATGATCGCGAGCATCGCAATCACGATCTCGGGCACCATTGGCATGAACACGCCGATGGCGTCGCCCTTGCCAAGCCCGAGACTGCGTAACGCGGCAGCCATCTCGTTGGTTCGAACGCGCAATTCTTTGTATGTGAGGGTGCGGGTCGTGCCGTCTTCGGTCTCGGACTTGATGGCAAGACGATTGTCGATCTCGGTGCCGGTGTATTTATCGAGCATGTTGTGGACGATGTTCATTTCGCCATCGACACACCAACGCGCCCAGGGTTTGCCCTCGCTTAGATCGATCACGCGCGAGTACGGCTTGTAAAACTGGATATCGAGATCGCTCAGCACCGCGTCCCAGAACCACTCAATGTCGGTGGTAGATCGTCGCATCAGCTCGTCGTACGAACCGAGCTCATGTTTCTGGATAAAGCGCTGAAGATTTGATTGCGCGACGAGCTCCGGCGTCGGTTGCCAGACAAAATTGCCGCCAAACTGAAATTCGCTCACGGGAAGAGTGTGCGTGTTTTTCAATTGTAGGGCAACCGCATCGGTGGCCGAGCCTGATTGGCAGGCGGAGCGCCTGCCCTACAATCTCGCGCCTTGCTCGTGCGCCATTCGTCGGCAGATTGAAATTCCTACCTTTTTCATGAAGACAACACTTGCTCATCAACTCGCTAATTATTCATCCTCACTCCGGTTTGAAGATCTTTCCCAGGAAGTCGTGCATGAAGTAAAACGGCGCGTTATTGACTCGCTGGGGTGCGCGCTGGGCGCCTGGAACGAAGAGCCGTGCGCGATCGCGCGAAAAGTCGCCTCCGATTTTTCGGCCAAGAGTGGAGCGACGATCATTGGCACGAAACACAAAGCACCGCCCGACTGGACCGCATTCGCGAACGGCTGTTGCATTCGCTACTTCGATTACAACGATACCTATCTTTCAAAAGAGCCGGCGCATCCGAGCGACAATATTTCTGCCGCGCTGGCTGTGGCGGAAAGCGTACGCGCAACTGGCCGCGAACTGATCGCGGCGATCGCCCTTGCCTATGAAGTGCAATGCCGACTTTGCGACGCTGCGAGCATTCGTGCGCGCGGCTGGGATCATGTGACTTACGGCGCGTTCTCCACGGCGCTGGCGTGCGCGCGACTAATGAATCTTGATCCGGAGAAAACGCGCCACGCGGTGAATATTGCCGGAGTCGCATGCGCGGCGATGCGACAGGCTCGAGTGGGGGAATTGTCTCACTGGAAAGGCGTGGCATTCGCAGACGCCGCCCGGCGTGGCGTTTATTCGGCCCTGCTCGCGCGCGCGGGTATGACCGGTCCCGCGCCAATCTTCGAGGGACAAATGGGGTTCGAAAAGGAACTCGGCGTTTCGTTAGGCAACGTGGGCGAGAAGTTCAAGGGGGCGCCTGAGATGATTTTGAAAACGAGCATCAAATTCTGGCCGGCGGAATATCACAGCCAGAGCGCGATTGAGGCGGCGCTCTCACTGCGAAAGGAAATTGGCGATCCTGCGAAGGTAAAATCAATGACAATCGAAAGCCACGATGCGTCGGTCGATATCATCGGAAGCGAGCCGGAGAAATGGAAACCGGAGACACGCGAAACGGCTGATCACAGTCTGCCGTACATCACCGCTATCGCGTTAATCGATGGCGAAATCACGGACAAGCAATTCGCTCGCGAACGTTTCGCACACGGCGACGTCTGGAAATTTTTGGAGAACGTCAAGGTCACCCGCCATGGCGATCTGAGTGGCATGTATCCAGAGGCCGTCGCGAATATCGTACATGTTGATCTTGTCGATGGCCGGCGATTAACAAAGCGAGTCGATTATCCCCTCGGGCACGCGAAGAATCCGCTGAAGGATTCAGAGGTGGAAGAGAAGTTCCTTGCGCTCGTTGAGCCGGCGATTGGCCAAAGGCGTGCGAAGAACATCGTCGATCTGGCGTGGAAGCTCGACCAGGCGAAGGACGTCGATGAGCTGATGCAAGCCTGTGTAATGAAGGAGTAGATCGATTACGAGCACGAGCACGAGCAGGAGTAGGAGGCTGCGCGAATTAATCGCGCAGCGATGCGTGATGCTGCCCGGTGTGCCGAATGCGGCAATCGCACGACAAGTGGAACGAGCAGGCTTTGACGCCGTTTACGTCAGCGGCGCGGGAATGGCGAACGCAACCGCTGGCGTGCCGGACATCGGCTTGCTGTCAATGACAGAGGTCGTCAGGCTCGCAGGGTATGTTGCAAGTGCGGTAACAATTCCGGCAATTGTCGATGCGGACACCGGGTTCGGTGGCGCGGAGAACGTTGCGCGCACGATTCGCGAACTGGAAAACGCGGGTTTGGCGGGTTGTCACATTGAAGATCAGGAGTTTCCCAAGCGCTGCGGACATCTGGCAGGCAAATCAGTGGTCGACGTTGATGAAATGGTCGGGAGGATCAAAGCGGCGGTCAGCGCTCGCCACGATGAAAATTTCATGATCATCGCGCGCACAGATGCGCGTGCCGTTGAAGATTTCGGTCGCGCCGTGGAACGCTCCCGTCTGTATCTCAACGCAGGCGCGGACGCGATTTTCCCTGAGGCGCTGCAAGATGCGGATGAATTCAAGGCGTTTGCCAATGAAGTGAAAGCACCGCTGCTGGCGAATATGACGGAGTTTGGCAAGAGTCCGCTGCTCAGTTTCGACGAACTGGCTGGTTTTGGATACAAAATGGTGATTTTCCCGCAGAGCGCGTTTCGTTTGTCGATGAAAACGACGGAGGAATTTCTCTGCGATCTGAAAAAGGCCGGCACGCAATCAGGGTGGATAAAGAAAATGCAAACACGGGACCAGCTTTACGAGTTGCTCGATTACGATCCGGCAGCGGAAAGCTGGAAAGGCGGATGTTGAATCTAAACTGGTTAAATCCGATGAGTTGAACGATTGTAATTCGTAAGTAAAGAGAGACCAATGCCTACTGAAAAGAAACCAGAATACAGCCCGGGATTAGCGGGCGTGATCGCGGGCGAAACGGCGATTTGCTGGGTCGATCCGAATGCCGGGTTGATGTACCGCGGCTACGACATTCACGACATGGCGCAGAAAGCGAGTTTTGAGGAAGTCGCTTACCTCCTGCTCAATGGCGAGCTCCCCAACGGCAAACAATTGGTGGAGTTTACGCAACAAATTGCCGCAGAACGCGCGCTGCCGGGTCCGGTGATCGAAATGCTGCGCCTTCTGCCGGGCAAAACTCATCCAATGGATATGTTGCGCACCGGCGTTTCGATGTTGAGCGCTTTCGATAAAGACCTCAGCGACAATTCGCATGACGCCAACATTCGCAAGTCGATCCGCCTGATCGCGCGTGTCTCCACCTTGATAACCGACGGCTGGCGCATCTCGCATGGAGAAGACCCGCTGCCGGAGAAGCCTGATCTCACTCAGGCCGGGAATTTCTTTTATAAATTAGAGGGAAAAGTTCCGCAGGATTGGCAAATCCGAATGCTGGACACGATTTTCAATCTGTACGCCGATCACGAATTTAACGCCTCTACTTTCGCAGCGCGCGTGACGGCGTCGACGCTCGCCGGAATCTACGCTGCAGTGACGTCAGCGGTCGCAACACTCAAAGGTCCGTTGCACGGCGGCGCGAATGAAGAATCGATGAAGATGCTTGAGGAAATCGGCACACCAGATCGCGCAGAAAGCTGGTTAATGAAAAGATTAGGTACGAAAGAGAAGATTATGGGATTTGGCCACCGCGTTTACAAAAAGGGCGATTCCCGCGTGCCGGTGATGCGCGAGATCGCGCGCGATCTGGGCAAACGTACGGGCAAGGAAAACTGGGTGCCAATCTGCGAAAAGCTCGAGGAAGTAATGGACCGTGAGAAAAGTCTGTGCGCCAATGTCGATCTTTATGCAGCGCCGGTATTTTGGATGCTTGGTTTTCCACCCGAGTTAAACACACCTCTGTTCGCGGCATCGCGCGTAGCCGGCTGGTGCGCGCACGTCACCGAGCAACACGATCACAATCGCCTTATACGTCCACGCTCACTTTACATTGGGCATGAGTTGCGGCCGTACCCGAGCTCCTCTGCACGCGGCGCGTAGTCTTCTAAACTGTAGCGGCGGTCTATGACCGCCGAGTTTACTATTTTTCGGCGCTCATAGAGCGCCGCTACAATGAAAGAATCCAAGTCGCTTCAGGAAGATTACGCGCCGAACAATGCCTGCTGGGGCTGTGGTCCCGCGAATCCGGACGGATTACATATCCGGAGTTTTCCAAAAAATGGCGAAGTCATCGCGGAATGGAAACCGGAGAAGAAATACGAAGCCTTCGACGGAGTTCTGAACGGCGGAGTCATCGGCACGTTGCTCGATTGCCACTGCAATTGGACAGCAGCGTACTATCTGATGAAGCACGCGAACGAGGATCATCCGCCGTGCACTGTCACAGCCGAGTACGCGATCAAATTACTCCGGCCAACGCCCACGAACGATTCGGTGTTTCTTTCTGCGAGGGTTGTCGATCTAACGGACGATCGCGCGACCATCGAAGGGACACTCACCGCAGCTGGAAAAGTTTGCGCGACCTGCCGCGGAGTTTTTGTCGCAGTGAAAGAAGGCCATCCCGCGTATCATCGATGGTGAGACGTTTCCTGTTGCTATTCTTCCTGGCGGTGGCTTCAGCGTCCGGAGAAAACGATGCGGCAGCCCGGGTTGCAGCGGTAGAGACGCGAATCGGCGGGCGAATCGGTGTGGCCGCGCTCGACACCAGTAACGGAAAACGGCTTGATTATCAGCAGAACGAGCGATTTCCAATGTGCAGCACGTTTAAATTTCTCGCCGCCGCGGCCATGTTGAAGCGCGTCGATGAGAAAAAGGAGAAGCTGGATCGGTTCGTGTCTTATGGCGCGAAAGACATCCTGGAACATGCTCCGGTCACCAAGGAAC
>JBKPRQ010000191.1:0-14448 GCA_046734635.1 Verrucomicrobiota bacterium | reverse complement strand
GTGCCGGTCACAGCATTACTGCTTTCTATTCCTTCGTAATTGAGAAGCCGAAGGCCGACGGCTGACACTCACCTTACAGCACCTGCAATCGATTTAGTCCGTGGATCCGGCGGTCAGCGCGTAGCCTTGTCTTTTCGCAGGAAGGAGCGATTGAGGAACCATGGCTAAAAAAATGCGTGCAGTCCAAGTTCCGCGCGCCGGCGGACCGTTGGAACTCGTCGAACTGGAAATTCCCAAACCGCAGCTGGGATGGGTTCGGGTAAAAGTCGATGCGTGCGGCGTTTGTCACAGCGACTCGTTAGTCAAAGAAGGCCACTGGCCTGGAATTCAGTATCCGCGTGTGCCGGGACACGAGGTGATCGGCATTGTCGATGCTGTGGGTGAAGGCGTGAAGCCCTGGAAAACTGGTCAGCGCGTCGGTGTTGGTTGGCACGGCGGCAACTGCGGTTATTGCGACCATTGCCGGCGCGGGGAGTTCTTTGCGTGCGAAGTTTCGTTATTGACGACCGGTATTTCTTTTGACGGCGGTTACGCGGAATACCTGGTTGCCCCCGCACAAGCGCTGGCACGTGTGCCCGATGAGCTCTCTGCGATCGACGGAGCGCCCCTCATGTGTGCGGGCGTTACGACGTTCAATGCCTTACGAAACAGCGGAGCACGACCTGGCGATAATGTCGCCGTCCTCGGAATTGGCGGGCTGGGTCACCTTGGCGTGCAGTTCGCAGCAAAGATGGGATTCAACACGGTGGCGATCGCGCGCGGAAAAGATAAGGAAGAATTCGCTAAACAGCTCGGCGCCCATCACTACATCGACAGCCAGGCATCCGATCCGGCAGCGGAACTGAATAAACTCGGTGGGGCGAACGTAGTGATCGCAACCGTAACCAATGCTGGCGCGATGGAGGCTGTGTTGGGCGGGCTGGCGCCTAACGGTGTGCTGATGGTAATCGGCGTAGGCGGCCCGATTTCCGTTGATCCGATTCTGCTCATTAGTGGGGAAAGGTCCGTCAAAGGCTGGTACTCCGGCACATCAATCGATTCACAGGACGCGCTGGCCTTCAGTACATTAAATTCCGTGCACTCGATGAACGAAGTTTTTCCTCTGGAACGAGCCGCTGAGGCATATGACCGGATGATGAGCGGCAAAGCGCGGTTTCGCGTAGTGCTGCAGATCGGTACCAAAAGCTGAAAGCTTGGAAACCAGCTCAGTAATCGTTACTTTTTGCCGCCCGTGGCCTTCGTTCGATGTTTCACGTGGCGGAAATGGCGCCGATATTGCCCAGGAGCAATCCTTAGCGCGCGCTGAAAAACGCTTCGCATCGAATTTAGGTTTCCGAAGCCGCACTCGCTGGCGATTGACTCCATGCTGTTCTGACTCTCTTCCAGTCGTCGACGTGCTGTCTCGACGCGAAGACGTTCGACGAATTTTGCGGGCGTGGTTTTCATTTCTTTCGTGAAGACCCGGGCGAAATTTCGGGGACTCATTGCTACGCGGTGCGCAAGAACCGGGACAGTTAGCGGTTTACCTAGATTATCGAGCACCCACGACTCAAGTTCGCGTAATGGTCTTCGATCGGTCAGCTGCAGTGATAACGCGGCACTGAATTGCGATTGCCCGCCAGGCCGGCGCAAATACAGCACGAGATTGCGCGCGACCTGCAGGGCGAGTCCCGAGCCATGATCTTCTTCCACCAACGCGAGGGCGAGATCCATTCCAGCCGTGACACCCGCCGACGTATAGACATTTTTGTCGCGAACAAATATTGGATCGGGATCGACATTTGTGCGCGGCGCGCGCCTGATTAAAACCTCACACCAGTTCCAGTGCGTAGTGGCGCGGCGGCCATCAAGTAACCCCGATCGCGCCAGCAACATGGCGCCGGTGCACACGGAACCGATTCGTCGAGTTCCTCTAGCGATGGTTTTCAACCAGCGGATTACTTGAGTGTTTACTTCGTCATTCTCAATTGCGCTGCCGCCTGCCACGAGCAAGGTGTCGATCTTTCCGCGCAGCTCGCGAAACGTCTTGTGCGCAGTGATTCGCAAGCCGCAGTTCGTAACGAACGAGCGTTGAGGAGAGGTCGTCACGACTTCAATGGAATAGATTGGCGATGCGCCAGGATTTTGCCTGATAAAGATGTCCGACGCCCGGGCAAACACTTGCAACGGTCCGACCAAGTCGAGGATTTCCGTGCCAGGCGCGGCCACGAAAACAATTCGCCGTGCCGTGCGCGATGGACTTTGATTCATCGACTCCTCACCTCGATCGAGGAGGAGAGGAAGAAATCGCAGCGGGGACTTGGGAGAATTGATTCATCACTTATCACAAGCTTTTCTTGCCCTCGCTCACAAATTTATCCGGCGCAGCGTCGAATGTTTTCTTGTCGTTGTCGGAACAGAAGTAGTACGTCGCGCCTTTGAAGACGGACTTTGGAGCTCTCGCCGGATCAACGTCCATCCCGCACACTGGACAAACCGGATGCTCAGCTGTGGAAACTGGCATGGCGGCGTAAGCCTGATTCGAATCGGAATTCATCCAGCCTTGCCCCTGATATTCCATGTCATAGGCGGTCTGCTGCGCGACCTCACGGCCGAAGTAGCGCTCAACGACGCGAAGGGCCAGATCAATTCCGGAGGAAAGTCCGCCGGCCGTAGCAAGATTTCCATCTTCGACGAACCTGGCTCCGCGCTTAAGGTTGATATCCGGAAACTGATTGGCAAAAGGAACAAAAGCCCCGTGATATGTGGTTGCAGCTTTGCCGGACAAAAGACCAGTCCTTGCCAACACAAACGCGCCGGTGCAAACCGACATGGTCACGTCGGTAGACTTTGTGGACTTACGAATCCATTCCAGCGTTGCCTCACTCGGGCGACTCTGAGCGGGGATGACAATTACTTTCGGCGGAGGAGCATTCTCAAAGGTGTAATCGGGGACAATTTTCATTCCACCGCTTGTACGAATGGGCGAAGTCGACTGGGACACAGTGTAAAGACGGAAAGGATGATCCGTCCGTCCGGGAACCATGACATCTTGAAAAACTTCCCAAGGACCGGTGAAATCGATTACTTGTGCGCCGTCGGAAATAAGAAATGCAACAGGGATGCTGCCTTCCGCGGGCGGCTTGAGCGGATTTGTTTTAAGTACGGATTGCTCGCCTTGAGAGTCGGTGGGCGCTTTGGCCGGGTTTGAACTAGCCGAAACGTGATTCAGACGTGCAAACGTAATTGCAACCAGTAAGCTGAATTGCGCCGCCGTTCTCATTAATCCGCGCCAATTTTTCGTGTTTGGTAGTGCATTCATGACACGCAAGTTCTCTGTTTACAGAACTGGCAGCAATGACAATTATCATCATATTTCTGCCAACCCGCAACAGACTGCAAAGGCGCGGAAGCGAGTCCTAATAATGAATTACTAATGGAAGATCGGGACGCAGATCTTTTGTCTGACTTTTCCGGCCGCCGTCGAATGTGACCTCGACAGCCCATTCATTTCCCTCGCTTGACTGGAAAATCCGCTCCTTTTCCAAATACGCGAACGCAGCAACAGGCTGGTATTCTTTCGGCCTAACTAATCGAAT
Organism: Verrucomicrobiota bacterium; assembly: GCA_046734635.1. Classification (GTDB taxonomy): domain Bacteria; phylum Verrucomicrobiota; class Verrucomicrobiia; order Chthoniobacterales; family UBA10450; genus Udaeobacter. Next base: position 10,870 of record JBKPRQ010000191.1, on the reverse strand, counting down.
CTCCGTGATTCGTTGGACGCCGATTTCATGCTGCAACGCTCCGGCCTTCGGATCGGTCTTGTCGATCTTCCCTTTTTCTTTTACCGCGAGGACATCGGGCTCAATAAAGAACGATGGGCTCTTTGTGTCATCGCGCGCCGTTAAGATTTCGATCGCTGTTCCCTTCGGCATCCAATCCGGTGCGATCGTCCAAGTGGGAAACGGAAATGGCGTCGCGCTTCCAATGCGATGAAGTCCAATGCCGATCGGGCACCACCCGCTCGTCCGCCAATTCATTCGATTCTTGAACTTTTCCACGCCGCGCTCAGCGCCGAGCGCAACCGGAACCGTTGGGTCCGGCCACATCAGCTCGATGTAAGAATTTTGAAAGTCCGCAGTAATCGACGCCGTTCCCTGTCCATTGTGACGGTTCACATCCGGCGAAATCCTTAATCCCGCTTTTTCCAACGCTGCGCGTTCCGGGGCATCGCGTGTCACCACAATCCAAACATGATCAAACTCCAGTTCCGTCGGTAACATCGACGGCGACGTCGTCGCGCTCTGCTCCAACGCCATCGCGCTCACACATCCGAGGCAGATCAGTGCGCTTAGAATTTGCGTTTCTTTCACCATGAACCATTGCATCGATGCCTCGCCCCGCAACGCTCGTTCGTTCACAAATGAATGCAGCGCCCTACGATTGTGCTTTCGGGCCGAATGCATGAATCCTTCCGTTCGGAAATGTTTGATATTTGCTTTGCGATGTTTGATGTAAGCGTGAGTTCGCGACCGAATTCGAAATGAAATCGCGGTCTCGAAATGTTTGACGCGAAGGCGGGACTTTTTCCAAACTGCCCTCCTATGAAAATCAGAGCACTACTAATTCTCGTCGTAGTTTCACTCGGCTGTGTTGGGCTTTTGCCTAAAGCCAGGGCGGTCAATCCGCCACCGGACGGAGGCTATCCCGGAGGCAACACTGCGGAAGGGCAAGATGCTCTTCTCAGTCTCACCACCGGCACATACAATACGGCTAATGGTTTTCTCTCGCTCAAGAGCAACACCACGGGCAATTTCAACACAGCCAACGGTGAGGCAGCGCTAATCGGTAAGGCTCCAGTGGGGTGAATCTTTTCCACAGTGCAATTTGGCGGAGGTACGCCTGACAGAAACGCCCGACGGAATAGACCCAAACGATTAGGAAGTAACACCAAAGGACTTCACCGAACCGAAGGCCCGTTATGGTTAAGTCAGGTGGCTTCGCCCCAGTTCGCCGTTGTGGGTGAGCGGCTGTAAAAGCGTCAGATCGTTGGCGTTTGACTCCAAAGGAAAAAGCCTTTTGCGAAGAAATGGTTGATGTTTCCTTTGCGATGTTTGATGTAGGCACCGGCAAATGAAATCGCAGTACGACGTGGTAATTCTCGGTGCCGGCCATAACGGCCTGGTGGCAGCGAGCTACCTTGGACGCGCTGGTCTAAGTGTACTGGTTCTGGAAAAGAACAATTACATCGGTGGTGCGACGACTTCGCAGAAGGTGTTTCCAGATTACGATGCGAACCTGTCGCGATATTCGTACCTCGTTAGTTTGTTCCCGGAGAAAATCATCCGAGATCTCGGATTGAATCTTGAACTGCGACGACGCGATACAGCGTCGTTTACGCCTTACCTCAACCACGGGCAACACGACGGGTTGCTGTTGAGCAACATAGACGAAGACGTTGGTCGTCAATCGATGTTCGAACTAACCGGGAACAACACGGAATTCGAACAGATGAAAGCGTTCTACCATCTCTCGCGCGTTTTTGCCGAGAAAGTGTGGGACACGATGCTGGAGCCATTGATAGCGAAAGAAGAGTTTCGACGTCGCTTCGATGTTGATGACATTTCTCGCGAGGCGTGGCGTACTTTAGTGGAGGAACCACTGGGGGCTGCGATCGAGCGGTATTTGAAGAACGATTTCGTGCGCGGACTTGTCTTTACGGATGCAAAGATCGGTGTCCTGACGCATCCGCACGATCCGTCGCTCCTGCAGAATCGTTGTTTCATCTATCATCTCATTGGCAACAAAACAGGCGAATGGAAGGTGCCGGTCGGCGGCATGGGTGCGGTAGTTCATGAACTGGAACAAGCAGCGCGGAAAGCCGGCGCGGAAATATTGACAGATGTCGATCTTCGCACGCTCGGCCTGACGGAGAAGCCGCTGACAATCGAATTTTACAAGGACGGAGAACAACAAACTGTCGAAGCACGATATTTCCTGGCAAACTTTGGGCGCAACGTGTTGGCGAGGTACACCGGCAAACTCTTCCAGCCCAATGCCACAGACGAGGGGTCCGTGTTCAAGATTAACATGCTCGTTACTCGTCTGCCGAAGTTGAAGGCGACGAAATATTCGTCAACTCAGGCGTGGTGCGGAACATTTCACAGCAACGAAGGCTATGAACAAATGAAGCTTAGCTACGACCAGGCATGTAGTGGACGGCTGCCGAACAAAACACCGTGCGAAGTTTATTGCCACACGTTGACGGACGACAGCATTCTTGCGCCCGAGCTGCGAGAGAAAGGTTTTCATACGCTGACGTTGTTCGGGCTGGATGCTCCATGGAGCTTGTTCGCCCGTGATAACAAGAATATGCGAAAGCATGCGGAGAAAAGATTCATCGAGAGCATTAATCAGTGGCTCGACGAGCCGCTAGAGGATTGCCTGGCCGTAGCGCGTGATGGCAGCCTCTGTATCGAAAGCAAAAGTCCCGTCGACATCGAGGACGCGCTTGGGATGTTTCAGGGCAACATTTTTCAGAACGCGCCGACGTTTCCTTTCGCCGAGCGTAAAGAGCGGGCAGACACCTGGGGAGTCGAAACCGATCACGAAAATGTGTTTCTCTGCGGATCAAGCGCCCATCGCGGCGGCGCTGTGAGCGGGATCCCTGGACATAATGCTGCGATGAAGGTGCTGCAGGAGTTGAGCGTTAATAGTTAAGAGTTGAGGGTGAGTAAATCCTCAACATCCAACATCCAATGTCGAAGTTACGGAGACCCGCATCAAAACCAAACGTCAAACATCGAACATCAGACAGATCGGAATTCAATCCCGCCGATGTCGCTTCAATTGATGCCATAATCACTGCCGCATACGATGGGATTTCAGGCGTCGCCGGCGAGAAACGTGATTGGGATCGAGAACGATCGTTGTACTACCCGGGAGCGCGTTTAATCCCGACTGCTAAGCCGGGCGCGAATGAGGGACTCGCGCCCCAGATATTGGACGTAGAAGGTTTCATCACACGCGTGGAACCATACTTTGCAGAGCACGGATTTTTCGAAAAAGAAATTGCTCGGCGCACCGAACAGTTCGGTCACATCGCTCAGGTGTGGAGCACATATGAATCGCGTCATAACGCAGACGACGCCGAACCGTTCATGCGTGGAATCAATGGCGTTCAGTTATTCCACGACGGCAATCGCTGGTGGATCGTAAATATCTACTGGCAACAGGAAAGCGTAGAGGATCCAATCCCGGAACAATATTTATAGTGAGGCCAACCATGGTAGGGACATCGCGCTGCGATGTCCGGACGTCGCAACGCGGCGTCCCTACCGCGCGAACGCACCAACTTCTTTCGCGAACCTGTCGAGAGCTACGCCGGCGGATTCAGGCGCATAACGTAGCGCAATGTATGTATTCGAAATCTGACGAATCCGCTCCGATTCGTTAGGCAGCAACAACGCGGCCCGCCTTGAGAAATCTGACGGACCCTCCCATGGATCGCGCCGCACACCCAGGCGCGCGGCCCTTTGACAAAAGCGTTCATACAACGCCTTTACCCGGTCCGCGCGGGAACGCGTCCGAAATTGCATCCAGCCGAAATAAAGGACAAGCAGTGCGATCGAGACGATCAGAATTTCAATGATAAGGACAAACGGTCCGCGGTTCGCGAGCCCGATGGAGTTCAGCATTACATCTTGTACATCGGCGTCGTAGGCAAGAATCCGAGTGTCCCATTCGTAACTCAGTGTTTCCCAGGCAAGACGAACGTTAGTGAGTAGTGCGGAGCGGGCTAATCGCATGACGAATCCGCTTTGGCGAGCTTCCATTTGACTCGAAGCGTTGCCTTTCTCCAGGAACGAGATTAGATCGAGACTCGCTCGTCCGGGTGCAACTGCGGTTGTTGGATCCACTCGTGTCCATCCGGTCTCCGGAAGCCAGACTTCGCACCACGCATGCGCATCCGCCTGTCGCACGAGAACGAAATGGCCCAGATCGTTATACTCGCCGCCCAGATATCCAACCACCACGCGCGCGGGAATTCCTGCCAGCCGCATTAAGGTCGCGAAACTGGCGGCGTAGTGTTCGCAAAAACCAATCCGTCGATGAAAGAGGAATTGTTCCAGACCGTTCTTCCCGTATTCACCTGGCGTCAACGAATAGCGAAACCCCTGCGACTTGAAAAACTGGAGCGCGGTATTCACGATCGCGCGCGGATTGGAGTTCTGGATTGCCCAGCTTTGTGCTAGCTCGCGAACGGCCGGACTGATCGATGGTGAGACCTCGAGTGCTTCCCGGCGCTCGCCTGGCGTCAATTCTTTCCCAGCGGCCCCGAGAGACGAAACCACTTCATATCGCCGCGCCTTTCGAATTGTTTGAACGCTCCAAAGATAATCGCCACGGGCAAGGATCGCGCCGGGTGGGACATCGAAAGGCCGATCGAGAGCAAACATCCAGCGTGCGCCATGCGCCGCCAGCGTAATCCGCTGGCGAATCTTATTTCCTTTAGGCGATTGCCTGGATGAACGAGAGATTGATACCGGCACGTAAGGGGCGCGCCATTCCATACCGTCGCAATGCCACATGACGGCGCCGCGCCAATACATCGGACCAGGTGGCGTCGCCGTGCTACCAGGAAACTCCGCGCGAAACGCAATGTTCGAAGAATTTGCGAGCGCTGCGACGCTGCCTGGATAAAGTCGATCAGAAAATCCGGTACCAACCGAACCAATAGCGCGATAATCAAACCGGAAGCCAGTATTGGCTCGCGGAAACAAAACGAATAAAAGGACAACGAGCGGCGCCGCTTGAACCAGAATTTTGGATGTTGTCCCCAACGATGGCCAGACCACGCCGGGCGACGATCCGCGATAAAACTGGATCAACGCCACGAGCAGCAACGCGAATGCGGTCAGGATGGAAAGCGCAATCATGAAGTCCTGTGAAAGGAAAAAACCACAAAGACAGAGGACCCAGCCCATCAGGACTATCACCAGAAACTCGCGCGCCGTGTGTGCTTCCAGGACCTTGAGAGCGACGAGAACAACAAGGAGAGATATGCCTGGCTCAACGCCCTTCAGAGATCCATAACTGACGACGATCGCGAACAGCGCCGCGGCCGCCAGCATCACCTTCAGCGTCGCAAAGCGTAGCCGATAGCCGCGTGGCTCCATCCAGAATTTCATTGCAAGCGCGAGCAGAAAAAGACAAGGAACCCAGCTCGCAAGCGAACCGAACATGGGAGGCAGTGTGAACACCAATGCCGCCGCCAACCAGAGCAGCGGTCGCCGTGGAATCCTCCTATCTGTCTTACTCATGCTCCTACTCATGATCTATTATGGTAGGGACGCCGCGCTGCGGCGTCCGGTCGGCGCAGCGCGCTCACCTTACCGGGAAACAAACTGAGTGCCCGCATGCACTGGTGAAAATGCGCTTGCCCGACAGCAGGTGGAATTTCGACGCTTGGAAGACGAAGAGCGTAAGGACGCCGCGCACGTTCCGCTTCAATCAACCAAAGCGCTAACTGCGACAGTTTCTCCTCCACGTCGGTAAAGCGGACCGCAGAAAAATCAAAGTGCACAACGCCTTCGGCCTCGGCTGTGAATTGCTTCGTCATCAGCGGCTGCCCACGCGCGACCGCTCTCCAATCGATATGACGCTGAGATTCGCCGTGAACGTACGCGCGTATTCCCGCGAAATCATCGCCTTCGCCAAGCTCCGTCAGCGGCCGTCCGCCGTGCTGCTGTACGAAACTTGACGGAAGGCGGGCGTCGCCTGCTGGCTTGGGATAGACGATATAGGTTTGCGAAGAGGAAACTTTCTTCAAAAAGCGAATGAAACCGAGTGGATAAGCACTCGTTAGGTATAATGTTTCTAGCTGATGTTCGCCGCGTTGCCGCGCAGGAAACCGCAGCGTTATACGGGCCGCCTTATGAGCCGGAATATAATCGACGCGTTGTCGCTCTCCGTTCGATCCCGACAGACCCAGCTCAATTCCATGGCGCGTTGCGCGGGAGTCGTTCATGATCTCAAGCGGCAGCGAAACTTCCTGGCCAACGAACGCGGGCTGCACGGATTCGAGTGTTACCGTTACGCCTGCGAGATTGACCAAGGTATGCGGAATCGAAACCAGAAACACCGCCGTTAAGGCAAAAAAGAGCAGGTAAACTGCCGTGTTATTCTGGCTCGACGCGGCGTACCACATCGCACCCAACACAAACAACAGTCCGGCGAAACCTGCAGTGGGATAAATGACGGGGAGCTTTTTTGCTTTCACGGGACCGGCACGCTGTGAAGCAGATTATCAGCAAGCGTGCGTCCGCTTTGGCCGGGTTGTTCGATATCGTGTCCCAGCCGATGTCCCATGACAGCGATCCCCACGGCTTGAATGTCTTCGGGAAGAACCATGTCGCGTCCGTGCATCAACGCCCAGGCCTGGGACGCGTGCAGCAGCGCCAGACCTGCGCGCGGCGACAAACCGGTAGTGTGACGTTGCCGTGATGCATCTAGCAGATCCTGCAGATAATCGAGAAGGGCAGGGGACGCATGCACCTTTCGCACCTTGTCCTGAATCTCGATCAACGTGCGCGGGTTAATCACCGGCTTTAACTCTTTGAGCATGTCGCGGCGATCCATGCCCAGAAGCATCGCGCGTTCGCTGGCCCGGTCAGGCACGCCCAATTCGATCCGCATCAGAAACCGATCGAGCTGAGATTCAGGCAACGGAAAAGTGCCGACCGCATGTTGCGGATTCTGTGTCGCGATCACAAAGAACGGCTCGGGCAACTCGTAGGTTACGCCGTCGATGGAAATGCGATGTTCTTCCATTGCTTCCAGCAACGCACTCTGAGTTTTGGCAGTCGCGCGATTGACCTCGTCGATCAGCACCATTTGCGAGAAAAGCGGACCGCGGTGGAACACAAAGCGCTGCTTGCCCTGATCGAAGATGGAGTTGCCAAGGATATCGGCCGGGAGCAGGTCGCTGGTAAATTGGATGCGCTGAAATGCGAGGGCCAGCGAGCGGGCCAATGCCTGGGAGAGTGTTGTCTTGCCGACGCCAGGAATGTCTTCGATCAAGAGATGACCGCGCGCGAGCAAACAGGCGACGGCGAGTTTAACCGCCTGGTTCTTGCCTACGATAACTTCACAAATCTGCTTTGTGAAAGCCTCAACGTGATCGGTCACCCTGAAATCATCTGCGGAAACGCGGCGCTTCGCAAATGATTCGAAGCACCGCCTACCGTGAGTCAGATCGGACTGGAGGAGGGGAGGGATGGGCGTCGCGATAACACTTTGTCACAAGACCCAGCACGAACGCCGCGAGGACAAAAACGACCACCTGTTTTTCCATCGATGTAAGGCGGAATCTCTGCCACACCTGATCTAGTTTACGGTGCCTTTTCAATTCCTGACTTGTTCCTTCTGTCGCATTGAACTACCCCAGTGAGCCACAAGAAAGGCATCCAGGAAAGAGCGGCATCGTTCTAAAGCACAGGTAGACTTGATGATTCTCCTAGTCGTTTCGCCATCATCTATTCCGCTTACGATCGTGCCATGGCTCAGTTTCATAACCGTGGCTCTGACCAGCTATGCGGTGTTTGTGAAGCTTTCCGCACGTATTCTTCGCTACAGGGTGTCTTGGAGATCTAGTTTCCTATTCGCTGTCATTGCGCTCGTCATCGTCATTTTTGATCACGTGCTCGCGTTCCGCCAATCCGCGGTGATTAGGATTGGTCACGCTGCGGCGTTGCTGGTCGGTCTCCTCATCTTGGGTAGCTGGTTTTTCAAAAAACGCGGCACCAATCGCAGGGGTACAACTCTTGGGTGGGGTGGAGGCATACGCCTCATCGCACTGGTCTTCGCCATGATGGCGGTAGCTGCATTCGGGATCGTTATCCCGGCGCAGGTTTTCCTCAGCAAGAAGCTAATCCAGCCATCCAAGCACACGTCGTCAGAGTCAAGCGCCGCGCCGACACCTCATGACATCCGCGCAAGCATCACTGCGTACGCGCCAGACGCATTCTACGATCCGCCGTCGGATGTGCCGCGCAAGCCTGGGAACTTACTGCGGAGCGAACCGCTTAAAGACGTGGTACTGCCAGCCGGCGTGCGAGGCTGGCGCATTCTTTATGCAACCACTGTGGACGACAGCACGTCAGCGACGGCGATTGCGACCGTGTTTGCGCCGACCGATCCTTCCGCAGGCCCGCATCCGGTCGTCGCATGGGAACACGGCACCACGGGCCTGTTTCAGAAATGCATGCCGTCACTTCTGTCTTTCCCGAGCAAGGGCATCCCCTGGCGCGACCGGATCGTGATGGCTGGCTGGGTCGTGGTCGCGACAGATTATTCCTTCGCAGAAAAGGGTGGCCCGCACCCGTATCTCATCGGCGAAGGCGAAGCGCGTGCGACGCTCGATTCCGTCCGTGCGGCGCGGCAGATGCCCGAGCTTACGCTCGACAAACGGACGGTCGTTTGGGGTCACTCGCAGGGAGGACACGCTGCGCTTTGGAGCGGCATTGTTGGGCAGCGCTACGCACCTGACCTCGAGATCCGCGGTGTCGTGGCAATCGCGCCGTCCACGAACATTGAAAATATTCTCGCGATGAACGTTGAAGTGGACAAACGGTTTGGGCCGTATCTCGCGCTGTCGTACAGCCGGTTTTACCCTGGCATCACATTCGAGCAAGCGGTTCGCCCTGAAGCGCTCAATGCTGCGCGCCAGATAGTAAACTTATGCGTCTTCGCGCCCGAGGATATGGAACGCATTAAGACACTCGCGGCGACGTTCGACGGTCCAGCATTGGCGACGAGTTCGAATAAAGCGCTTCAAGTTCGGCTTGAACAGAACACGCCGGACGGTTCGATACTGGCTCCCGTTGTAATCGCGCAAGGTCTCTCCGATATCGTGGTGCCGCCGTCTGCCACCAAAATGTATATCGAAGAGCGGTGCGCTGCTGGTCAACGACTCGAGTATTGGACATTCGCAGGGCGCGATCACCTAACGATCTTCCAGCGCGGTACGCCGCTCGAGGACCTTCTTATCAAATGGACGACGGCGCGCTTCGCAAATGAACCGCAAGCCACGGGCTGTGTCCGCAAATCTTTCTAATCGTCGAGTGGTACTTGGAAAGGCCCGGCGGCTTCTCAATCCAATTTTCGTTAGCCACTTAATTCGATCGGATAGCTGTCAATGGCCAGTATGGATCCGTAGCAGGTGAGAAAGACTGGATTTGAAATGATGGACCGTTTCCTGCGCCACGTTGCTGCAGTTGTTTAACCGCCGAAGCTAGTTTTGCCAAACCTTGTTCAATTTGCGCTTGCGACCAGGCCGCAAATCCAAAGACGAATGCCGGATCAAACTGAGCCTTGATGCAGAAGAAAGAAAGAGGCCGCGGCCAAACATCGGTTTGCTCACGAGCGCGCATAAATAAAGGGAAATCTTCTTTCCGCCGCAACCAGGCGACAAAGTGCAGACCCGCCGGTGTTATTTCCAGATCGAAATAGTCACCCAGCCATTTTTGGAATTGTTCGATAAAGAATAGGCGTCGCTGGGCATAGAGTTCGCGGATGCGTTTCACGTGGCTGAGGAAAAATCCTTCAGTGATGAAACGCGCCAGTGTGGCTTGATCAATTGCTGGGGAATGCTGGTCCATGATGGCGCGCACCTTGACGAGTGTGTCGACAAGTTGTGGCGGTGCGACCAGAAAACCGAGGCGCAGCGATGGGTAAAGGATCTTGCTCATCGTGCCGGCATAAATCACCCGGCCGGCATTGTCCAAACCTTGAAGACATGGCAGCGGCGGACCATCGAAACGAAACTCGGAATTATAATCATCCTCCAGAATGTAGCCATCGCGCGACTCCGCGAACTCGATCAGGGCTTTCCGCCGCTTCAGACTCATCGTCACGCCGAAGGGAAACTGGTGCGACGGCGTGACGAAAATGAGTCTGGGAGAATTTCGTCGTGAGCACTTCCCGATTACCAACCCCTCACGATCGATCGGGCGCGGGACCAGTTTGGCGCCCACAAACGCCAGGACATTACGTGCCTGAAGGAAGCCGGGATCTTCCATCCATGCCACTTCACCCTCATTGATTAACGCGAGCGCGCACGCCAGTATCGCCTGCTGCATGCCACCCACGACGACGATTTGGTCGGGATGACAATTGGCGCCGCGAAAGTCGCACAAATAAGCAGCGATTGCCTTCCGCAGTTCAATCTCGCCACGGCTCGAGGCATAACGCAACAGGTGCGCTCCCTTTTTTGCCAGGACTTGCGCCCGCAAGCGTTCCCAAACAGCAATCGGGAATTCATCCACGGCTGGCAATCCCGCAACGAATGTCACGGACGGCGGGCCGCCAATGCCAACATCGAGTTGTCGGCCGCTGCGAAAATCGGCCATTCTAGTCACTCGTCGGGCGACACGCGGGGGATGCTGGACGCGCGCGCTGGTCGCCGGCCTTGCAGCCTTCAAAAAGGTTGCTGGTAAATGATCGGCGACAAAAATGCCAGACCGTTTCCGGGCTTGAAGATAGCCCTCTGCAAGCAGCTGTGAGAACGCCTGGTTTACGGTCGGTCTCGAAATTCCGAGAGTTGCAGCGAGAACTCGTGAGGAAGGCACACGG